>JAEWFK010000150.1 GCA_023388835.1 Pseudomonadota bacterium
CCCGGATCATGGCGTCGAGCACGTCGTGCATCGTGGGGCCCGGTTCGCCGCGCGCGGCGGCACGGCGCGAAAGCCAGTCGGCGGTTGCGAGGATACCGCCCAAGTTGTCGGAAGGGTGTCCCCATTCCGCCGCCAGCCAGGTATCGTTGAAGTCCAGCCAGCGGATCATCGCGCCGATGTCGAAAGCGGCCTTGATGGGATCAAGCTGATACGAGGTGCCGGGCACGCGCGGACCGTCCGGTACGGAAGTGCCGGGAACGACGGGACCCAGCAGCTTGGTGCAGGCCGGAAACTCCAGCGCTTCCAGGCCGCAACCGAGTGTATCGAGCAAGCAGTGCCGGGCCGTCTCGAAGGCGGTGTCCGAATCGATGCGGTAACTCAGCGTGTAATCCGCGATGTCGACCATGACCTGGTCCCACCGCGGGCTTCCCGTGTATGTCATAGAAGGGCCTCCCCCGATGATGATGGCGAAAGAACCCCTTCTCGATACAGGCGTTCCCGTTGCGGTCGCGAGCAAGTTCCGCGCCGTACCGGGCGAAGCGGAGCTGGTTTGCAAAAGCGGGGCGTGAGAAACGCTTTCTTAGAACGCGTCCCCCGGCACGCGTACCCAGCCTTCCATGAGGATGCGGGCACTGCGGCTCATGATGGCTTTGGTGACGGCCCACTGACCGTCCTCAAGCTGCGCCTCGGCTCCCACGCGCAGCGTGCCGGAGGGGTGGCCGAAACGAACGGCATTGCGCTCGCCGCCTCCTGCAGCGGTACTCACCAGTGTGCCGGGAATCGCTGCGGCCGTACCAATGGCCACGGCGGCCGTGCCCATCATGGCATGGTGCAGCTTGCCCATGGACAGCGCTCGCACGAGAAGGTCGATGTCCGCAGCCTCGACGGCCTTGCCGCTCGAAGCGGCGTAGTCCGCCGGTGGTGCAACGAAGGCGATCTTGGGGGTGTGCTGACGCTGCGCGGCTTCGGTGATGTCGGAGATCAGACCCATGCGCAACGCGGCGTGCGCGCGTATGGTCTCGAAGGTTGCCAGCGCTTTGGTGTCGCTGTTGATGTCGTCCTGAAGCTCCGTGCCGGTGTAACCCAGCGCCGTCGCTTCAAGAAAGACCGTCGGAATGCCCGCGTTGATCAAGGTCGCCTTGAAGGTGCCCACGCCGGGCACATCCAGCTCGTCCACCACGTTGCCCGTGGGAAAGAGCGCGCCACCGCCGTCTTCGTCGTCCGCCGCCGGGTTCAGGAACTCCACCTGGATTTCGGCCGCCGGAAAAGTGACGCCATCCAGATCAAAGTCGCCGGTTTCCTGCACCGCGCCCTTGCTCATCGGGACATGCGACACGATGGTCTTGCCAATATTGGCTTGCCAGATGCTCACGGTGACGCTGCCGTCCGTTGGCAGACGGCCCGCATCGATCAGGCCGAAGGCAATGGCGCAGGGGCCGACCGCCGCGGACAGATTGCCGCAGTTCCCGCTCCAGTCGATGAAAGGCTTGTCGATGGACACCTGCCCAAACAGATAATCCACGTCGTGGCCCGGGCGTTCGCTGCGCGAGAGAATCACCACCTTGCTGGTGCTGGAGGTGGCGCCCCCCATGCCGTCGGTGTGCTTGCCGTAAGGGTCCGGGCTGCCGATGACACGCATCAGCAAGGCGTCCCGGGCGGGCCCGGGCGTCTGGGCCGGGACGGGAAGGTCTTCCAAACGGAAGAAGACGCCCTTGCTGGTGCCGCCCCGCATGTAGATAGCGGGAATTCTGACTTGAGGCGCATGAGCCATGGTGAGATCTCCTTCCTTCATACGGTGGCGGTGGCGTCGAGGAAGTCCTGAGCGAAACGCTGCAGCACGCCGCCGGCTTCGTAGATGGACACTTCCTCGGCCGTGTCGAGGCGACAGGTGACGGGCACTTCGACACGATCGCCGTTACGGCGGTGGATGACCAGGGTCAGCGTGGCGCCCGGCGTGCGCTCCCCGGTCACATCGTAGGTTTCCGTGCCGTCCAGCGCCAGCGTCTTGCGGTTCACACCGGGCTGGAATTCCAGCGGCAGGACGCCCATGCCCACAAGGTTGGTGCGGTGAATGCGCTCGAAGCCTTCGGCGACGATGGCTTCCACACCCGCCAGGCGCACGCCCTTGGCCGCCCAGTCGCGTGACGAACCCTGACCGTAATCCGCACCGGCGATGATGATGAGTGGCTGGCCGCGTTCCATATAGGTTTCAATGCCCTCCCACATGCGCACGACCTTGCCCTCCGGCTCGAGCCGAGTGAGGGAACCTTGCTTAACCGCGCCGTCCACGACCGCCATTTCGTTGATGAGTTTCGGGTTGGCGAAGGTGGCGCGCTGCGCGGTCAGGTGGTCGCCCCGGTGCGTCGCATACGAGTTGAAGTCCTCTTCGGGCAAGCCCATTTTCGCCAAGTATTCCCCCGCGGCACTGTCGAGCAGGATCGCGTTCGAAGGCGAAAGGTGATCGGTCGTGATGTTGTCCCCAAGCACGGCAAGAGGCCGCATGCCGGTCAGACTGCGTTCGCCGGCCAGGGCACCTTCCCAGTACGGCGGGCGGCGGATATACGTGCTTTGCGGACGCCACTCGTACAGGGGAGAGACGGTCTCGCCCGACACCACGCTGGCGGCGAACATGGGTTCGTAGACTTGGCGGAAGTGATCCGGCTTCACGCTCGAAGCCACCAGCGCGTCGATCTCTTCGTCGGTCGGCCAGATATCCTTGAGCGTGACCGGACGACCTTGCGCGTCGTGGCCCAGCACGTCCTTCTCGATGTCAAAACGGATCGTACCGGCGATGGCGTAGGCCACTACCAGCGGCGGCGAGGCCAGGAAGGCCTGCTTGGCGTAGGGGTGGATGCGGCCGTCGAAGTTGCGATTGCCCGAGAGCACCGCCGTGGCATAAAGGTCGCGCTCGATGATTTCCTGCTGTATGCGCGGGTCGAGCGCACCGCTCATGCCGTTGCAGGTTGTGCAGGCGAAGCCCACGATGCCGAAGCCCAGCTGCTCGAGTTCGGGCAACAGACCCGCTTCTTCGAGATAGAGCTGAACGGCCTTGGACCCAGGAGCGAGCGATGTCTTGACCCAAGGTTTGCGCACCAGTCCGCGCGCGTTTGCATTGCGGGCGATCAGCCCGGCGGCGATCACGTTGCGCGGATTGCTGGTGTTGGTGCAGCTCGTGATGGCGGCGATGATCACCGCCCCGTCAGGCATCAGGCCGGGTTCGTTCTCGACCACACCAGTGATGCCGCGTTCGGCCAGGTCGCTTGTTGCGACGCGGCGGTGGGGGTTCGAAGGCCCGGCAATGTTGCGCACGACCGATGACAGATCGAACGTCAGCACGCGTTCGTATTCGGCCTTGGCCAGGCTGTCGGCCCACAGGCCGGCCTGCTTGGCATAATTTTCCACGAGGCGGACCTGCGCTTCATCGCGGCCGGTCAGCCGCAGATAGTCGATGGTCTGCTGATCGATCGAGAACATCGCCGCCGTGGCGCCGTATTCGGGCGTCATGTTGGAGATCGTGGCGCGGTCGCCCAGAGTCAAGCTCGGAACCCCTTCGCCGAAGAACTCCAGGTACGAGGACACCACCTTGGAATTGCGCAGGAATTCAGTCAGAGCCAGCACCAGGTCGGTCGCCGTCGTGCCGGGGGCGAGCCGGCCCGTCAGCTCTACGCCGACGATATCCGGCAGACGCATCCAGGATGCGCGGCCCAGCATGACGCTTTCCGCTTCCAGGCCACCCACGCCGATGGCGATGACGCCCAGTGCGTCGACATGCGGAGTGTGGCTGTCCGTACCCACCAGGGTGTCGGGAAAAGCGACACCGTCGACGCTGTGGACCACGGGCGACATGCGCTCCAGATTGATCTGGTGCATGATGCCGTTGCCCGGCGGGATCACGTCGACATTGCGGAAGGCCTTCTTCGTCCAGTTGATGAAATGAAAGCGGTCGTCGTTACGGCGATCTTCAATGGCGCGGTTCTTGTCGAAGGCGTCCTTATCGAAGCCGGCATGCTCTACGGCCAGCGAGTGGTCCACAATCAGCTGGGTTGGGACCACGGGGTTGACCAGCGACGGGTCGCCGCCCTTGGCGGCAATGGCGTCGCGCAGGCCGGCCAAGTCCACCAGTGCGGTTTGACCCAGGATGTCGTGGCATACGACGCGAGCGGGATACCAGGGGAAATCGAGATCGCGGCGCCGTTCGATGAGCTGGGTCAGCGACGCGGTAAGGATTTCGGGATCACAACGGCGCACGAGGTTCTCGGCGTGCACCCGGGATGTATAGGGCAGGGTGTCGTAAGCACCGGGGCGGATGGCGTCGACGGCCTCGCGCGCGTCGAAGTAATCCACCCCGCTGCCCGGCAGCGGTTTGCGGTAGGCGGTGTTCATGTCTTGGGGATGTTCTCGATGAGGGCGGCGCCGGCCGCGCACATAGGGGGAACCGGCGCACGCGAGTGGATCAGCGTTGGTCCAGCGGCACGAATTTCTGGTCTTCCGGGCCGACATAGTTGGCGGTGGGCCGGATGATCTTGTTGTCGATGCGCTGTTCGATGATGTGCGCAGCCCAGCCGGCCGTGCGTGCAATGACGAACAGCGGGGTGAACATGGCGGTGGGCACGCCCATCATGTGGTAGGAAACGGCCGAGAACCAATCCAGATTCGGGAACATCTTCTTGGCGTCCCACATCACCGTTTCAAGGCGCTCGGCAATGTCGTACATCTTGGTGTTGCCGGCCTCTTCGGAAAGCTGGCGGGCGACTTCCTTGATGACCTTGTTGCGCGGATCGGAAACGGTATAGACGGGGTGGCCGAATCCAATGACCACTTCCTTCGCTTCCACCCGGCGGCGAATATCGGCTTCGGCCTCGTCGGGGGTTTCGTAGCGCTTCTGCACTTCGAAGGCGACTTCGTTGGCGCCGCCGTGCTTGGGTCCGCGCAAGGCGCCGATCGCGCCGGCGATGGCCGAGTACATGTCCGAGCCGGTGCCGGCGATGACGCGGCTGGTGAAGGTGGATGCGTTGAACTCGTGCTCTGCGTAGAGGATGAGCGAGGTGTGCATGGCACGCACCCATTCATCGCTGGCTTCTTCGCCATGCAGCAGGCGCAGGAAATTGCCGCCGATGGAGTCATCGTCGGTTTCGACATCGATCATGCGGCCGTTATGGCTGAAGTGGTACCAGTACAGCAGGGCCGGTCCCAGGCAGGCCATGAGGCGATCGGCGATGTCGCGCGCGTCCGGCGTGTTGTGGTCGTCTTTCTCGGGCAGAAGGCAGCCCAGTACCGAAACGGCCGTGCGCATGACGTCCATGGGGTGGCTGGCCGGGGGCAGCGCTTCCAGCGCCGATTGCAGCTGGATGGGCAGGCCGCGCAGGCGGCGCAGTTTCTGCTTGTAAGCCTGGAGCTCGGCGCGGTTGGGGAACTTGCCGTGAATCAGCAGGTGAGCGACTTCCTCGAATTCGCAAGTGTCGGCAATATCCAGAATATCGTAGCCGCGGTATTGCAGGTCGTTGCCCGAACGCCCGACGGTGCATAGTGCGGTGTTGCCGGCGACCACGCCGGAAAGGGCAACCGACTTCTTGGCCTTGGGCTTGTTCTCGGTGGAGGGTTCTGTTGTCATGCCTCGCTCCTATCAATCTAACGATGTTTGAAGGGGCCGCAGCCCCGGGATGCTTATGATTACTTCGCCTTGCTTTGCTCGAACAGGGCGTCCAGGCGGGATTCGAATTCGTGATAACCGATGCGGTCGTAGAGCTCGTCGCGGGTTTGCATCATGTCGACGACGTTGCGCTGATGTCCGTCGCGGCGGATCGCCATGTAGACGATCTCGGCGGCGCGATTCATGGCCCGGAAGGCGGACAGCGGGTACAGTACCATGCCCACCCCGGCGCCGCCGAGTTCAGGTACGCTGAACAGAGGCGTCTTGCCGAACTCCGTGATATTGGCCAGCAAGGGCACCGAGATCGCGTCGCTGAAGCGGCGGTAGGTCTCCAGATCGTAGGCGGCTTCGGCAAAAATGGCGTCCGCGCCGGCTTCCACGCAGGCCCGTGCCCGGTCGATGGCGGCGTCGACGCCGTCCACGGCGATCGCGTCGGTGCGCGCGATGAGGTAGAACTGGTCGTCGGTGCGCGCGTCAGCGGCAGCCTTTACCCGGTCAGCCATTTCCTGCGTGCTGACGATCTCCTTACCCGGGCGATGGCCGCAGCGCTTGGCGCCGACCTGGTCTTCAATATGGCAGCCGGCTGCGCCGAATTTGGTCAGGCTCTTGATGCTGCGCGCAATATTGAAGGCCGACGGACCGAAACCGGTGTCGATGTCGACGATCAGCGGGACATCGCAAACGTCGGTGATGCGGCGAACGTCGGTGAGCACGTCGTCCAGCGTGTTGATACCCAGATCGGGCAGGCCCAGCGAGCCCGCGGCTACACCGCCGCCGGACAGGTAAATGGCGCGATAGCCAGCGCGCTTGGCAAGCAGCGCATGGTTTGCATTGATGGCGCCGATGATCTGCAACGGCTGTTCTTCTTTGAGGGCCTGGCGGAAACGCGCGCCGGCGGATGTAATCGAGTTCTGAGTCACGTCGGTACCTCGGGTGAAAGGGGGCGCCCTGGGCGCACGGAATGTGTTGCCCAGGATTACGCACGATACGTGCCAACTTTCTCCGAAGCAAA
>JAEWFK010000015.1 GCA_023388835.1 Pseudomonadota bacterium
ATCTGGTCCACGATGCGGGACTGCATCGAACGTGGATGCCGCAGCAGCGGGAGACTGCCGGGGCCATTCAAGGTCAAGCGCCGTGCGCCCGACGTTCTTCAGAATCTGGAATTGAAGGGCGGCCACGATGCCGCCGACCCGCTCACCGTCATGGACTATGTGAATGTCTATGCACTCGCGGTGAACGAAGAGAATGCCGCAGGCGGAAGAGTCGTCACAGCCCCCACGAATGGCGCGGCCGGCATCATTCCCGCCGTGCTGCGCTACTACACCGAGTTCGTCGATGGCCATACGCACAAAGGCATAGAGGACTTCCTGCTGACGGCGGCCGCCATCGGCGTTCTTTATAAAGAAAATGCGTCCATCTCGGGAGCCGAAGTGGGCTGCCAAGGCGAAGTCGGCGTGGCCTGTTCCATGGCGGCGGCCGCCTTGTGTGCCGTACTGGGCGGCACGCCTGAACAAGTCGAGAACGCTGCCGAAATCGGCATGGAACACCACCTTGGACTCACGTGCGACCCGGTCGGCGGGCTGGTTCAGATTCCGTGCATAGAGCGAAATGCCATCGCATCGGTCAAAGCCATCAACGCCGCCCGCATGGCGCTGCACGGCGACGGCACCCATACGGTCAGCCTTGATCAAGTGATCAAGACGATGCGGGAAACCGGGGCCGACATGATGAGCAAGTACAAGGAAACGTCACAGGGCGGGTTGGCGGTGAATATCGTTGAGTGCTGACCCCCACGAGCCGCGCCAGCGCGATGATCCCCCCGCCGTTTGAGCGCGCCCAAAAAGAGGCACCACGCCGGGGGGATCCGACGGCGTAATTCCGCTCAGTGGCTTTCGATGGCGGAGAGCCGGGCAGCACTCCAGAAAGCGACCGCCAGGATTCCGAAAGTAGCCGCGATCACCCAAATGACGGGACCATAGCTTTGAGTCGCGGCCCATAGCACGGCTGTTGCCCAGGGCGCGACCGCCCGCGCCAGCGTCGCAGGCAGATTGATCAGGCCGTTGAGCGCGCCATACGCATGGGGAGTGAGCATCTCGGGGACCACCAGACTGCGGACGATGGTGAAAATTCCGTTGGCGGCGCCGTAAAGACAACACAGCACCGCAACCGCGCTGAAGCTGCCCTGGAAAACGAAGAGCGCCACGAAGACCGGCGGAAGCACGGCCACGGTAAGGCTTCCGACCCGTCCCATGGCGGTGCGCCGTGCAAACAGACTGACGAGCACACGGCCGCCCACCTGCGCCGGACCAATCAGCGCCAAGGCGAATACGACCTCTCCCACATCGAGTCCGCCTTCGAGCAGCATGGGATACATATGGAAAGTGAAGGCGGAAAATGCGGCGGCATATGCCAGCATGGCCAACAACAGCAGCCAGAACACATGCCTGCGCAGAGTCGCGCGCAACACGGCCCGATCGCGCGCGCGGCCTTCCATGGGTTCGGATCCGGATTCCAGCCGGTCGAGTCGGGGCCGGATGGACCGGGCATACACGAGACACAGCAGCACGTTGACGATGGCAAGCACAAGCAAGGTCCCGCGCCATCCGTAGGTGCCGATGAAATACTGGATGAGCGGAATGAAAAGTGTGCTTGAGAACCCACCCCACAAGGTGATCTGCGTGACGCCGTTTCGCGCCCGATCTGTTCCCACCCGCCGTGCCAACACCGCAAAGGCCGGCTCGTAGAGCAGGCACGCTTGCAAGGCGCCCAGCAGCATCGCGACCCCAAAGAACGCGGTATAGGTTTCGACGCGTGACCAGAGCACGAAGAGCAGACCGGCGAGAAGCGAGCTTCCGGCCAGCAGCAGCCGGCCGTGGCCGCGATCGACAGCGAGGCCTACGGGATACGTCAGAAAGGCTGCGAGCACAAGGCCCGCCGTTGCGGGGCCGTAGGCCTGTGTGCGCGACCATCCCATCGCCGGCATCATCGCTTCGACGATCAGCGGATAACTATAGTAGAGCGTGCCCCATGCGCAGATCTGTCCCAGACCCAGGACAGAGATGAGCCAGTTTTCAGAGATGGCAGGCGGAGTCGAATCCATGCGATGGCGTGTCAATGATCCCGGGGCGGAAACCCGAGCATAATTGGGCGTCAGCTGTCGCGGCGAAGTATATCGAGAAAGGCACAAGCCGCCGGGCTCGGCGAGCGGTGCTTTCTTTCCAGGCGATACAGGCGTCGGGACATTGCCGCCGTATCGCCGTTGAGCTGCAGTTGCATGAGCCTTCCGAGCAGCAACAGGTCTTCCACCACCGCAAAGGGCAGCATGGCGACACCCAGGCCAGAGGCCACCGCCCGGGCGATACCTTCATTGCTGCCGATCTCCATGCTGCGTTTGGGCTGCATGCCTTGCTTGGAGAGCAAGCCGAACGACACTTCACGCGTGCCTGAGCCTTCTTCCCGCACCAGCCACGTGCAATCGGCAAGATCGCTGGTGGACACTCGAACGGCAGAAGCGCCCGGGAAGGCCGGTACGTCGGAGCCGGCGGTGGTACCGGTCGGGTGTGCGGTCTTCAGTTTGTCGCCAAACAGAGTTGGAAAGGACGGCGACGCCACAATGACCAGGCGCTCCTCTTTCCATGGATGTGAAACCACGCCCTCGACGTGCACCGGACCTTCTACCAGAGCGAGGTCCAAACGGCAGTCGAACAGGTCTTCAGTGATGGAATGCGTATTGGCCACGACGACCTTCAGCGCAATATCGGGCCACTGCGCCGAGAACCGCTGCAGATAGCGGGGCAGCCAGTAGCTGGCGATGGTCGTGCTGGCGCCAATCACCAGTTGGCCCTGCCTGAGGTCGCTGCGCTGCGTAAGATCATCCACCGCCGCACGCTCGAACGCGAAAATAGCGCGGGCATGGGCATCCAGCGCTGCCCCGGCGTCGGTCAGTGCCAGGCGCTGTGAGGGGCGGCCGCCGGAACGCTCGATCAGGGTAAGGGCCAGTTGGCGCTCCAGCTCGGACACCGCTTTGGAAACGGCGGGTTGACTGATATGCAGGGCGCGCGCCGCGGCGGAAAAACTTCCTTCCGACGCTACGGTATGAAAAACACGCAACAGGTGCAGATTGAGCCGCATTTGCTTAACCAGAGGTTATGGGTCTCTGAATATTATGCATTCGACTTATGCATACGCGCCATCTATTCTGCAATATGGATTCCAACCCTAGTCAGAAGCATCCCATGTCATCTTCCTCTTCCACGACCTCCCCCCTGCCCGCCGGGCTGCGCATGCCGGGCCGCACATGGTGGACAGGCATTGCGCTGGTCGCCGCCATCGCAGGAGCCGGAATGTGGCTTTCCAATCTGGAAAGCATGCGTTCCCTCGGCTTCAGCGCCCTGACCTTCGCCATCATCATCGGCATGGTGCTGGGAAACACCATCTTTCCCTCCATCGCTCCGCACACCGCGTCGGGCGTGGACTTCGCCAAGGCTCGCCTGCTTCGGGCCGGTATCATTCTCTTCGGCTTTCGGCTCACGTTTCAAGAAGCCGCTTCGGTGGGCGTGGCCGGCATCGTGATCGATGCCATCATCATTTTTTCAGTCTATGGTCTGGCAATGACGGTCGGGCGCCGCCTGCTTGGCCTGGACCGCCAGACCTGCATGTTGGTCGGAGCCGGGGCCGCGGTCTGTGGCGCAGCCGCGGTGATGGCCATGGAACCCATCGCCAAGGCGCAGGCTCACAAGGTGTCAGTCGCCGTGGCGACCGTGGTCGTCTTCGGCACGCTCAGCATGTTTTTGTATCCCTTGCTCTACCCCTATCTGGGCATGTCCGAGCATGCCTTCGGTATATTCATCGGTTCTACTGTGCATGAAGTCGCACAGGTGGTAGCCGCAGGCAACGCCGTAGGCCCCATTGCGGCAAAGACCGCGATGGTCGAGAAAATGCTGCGCGTCATGATGCTCGCCCCGTTCCTGTTTCTGGTTTCGTGGTGGCTGCAACGGCAGGCGCGCCGCAATCCGTCCGGCGAAGAGGCGGGCCGTGCGCGTCTCAGCATCCCCTGGTTTGCTGTGGGGTTCATCGTGGCTGTCGGGATCAATTCCCTGGATGTCATCGACCCGGCCATCGTCAACGTATTGACCGAGGCAAGCACGATCATGCTGGCCATGGCGATGGCTGCGCTGGGCCTGCGTACTCACGCCGGAGCCATACGTCAGGCCGGAGCGGCGCCATTAAAGCTCGCAAGCATACTCTTCCTGTTCCTGGTCATCGGCGGTATGGGGTTGAATATGCTGGCGGCACAGTTCAACTGACGCGATGCATTCATGGGCGGCTACATCAGTCGTTACGCCTGATTCGTTTGCGGCCGGCCAGGGCCGCAGCAAGCGCCTCGGGCCCGGGCCTTGCTGCGGAAAGACAGGCTTTGGTGAAGTAATGTTGATGAGAATCAATAAGTAGTATCCACTACTGCCGCATAATGAAGCATTGCATGTTTCACGGTCGCCCTTGTTGCGGACCCTTACCGCAGCCGGGTGTCATTCAGTACGACTCGGAGATTCCTATGTTCGCAAAAGTTACACTCGCCGCACTTCTGTCCGTCATGGCAGTGCCCGCCATGGCTGCACAATGCGATGTCACCATCGAAGGCAACGACGCCATGCAGTTCAACACGAAAGAGTTCGTCGTGGACAAGACCTGCGAAGAGTTCACTGTGAACCTGGTCCACGTCGGCAAGCTGCCCAAGGCTGCAATGGGCCACAACGTTGTCATTACCAAGACTGAAGACAAGCAAGGCGTCGCCACCGATGCGACCAGCGCCGGCCCCGCAAACGACTACCTGAAGCCGAACGACGAGCGCGTCATCGCGCACACCAAGCTGGTGGGCGGCGGCGAAAAGGATTCGGTTACCTTCAAGACAGCCGACCTGCAAGCCGGCGGCGACTACACTTTCTTCTGCTCCTTCCCCGGTCACTGGTCCATCATGACCGGCAAGGTGGTGGTGAAGTAAGCAGCTGAGCTCTGCATATAAAGAAAGCCGACCTGCGGGTCGGCTTTATCGTCGATCTCCCTAGAATGCGAAGCTGACATCCACCCCGGCCGACCAATTGCGCCCCGGAGCCGGCTCGTAGTAGCGCTGATTGCCTTCATTGACGATGACTGAGCCGGCATAGCGGCGGTCGAACAGATTGTCGACACGGGCATAGCTTCCTATCCGCCATGGCCCATTGCGCCATACGTATCCGGCGTGCGCGCCCGCTATGAAATAAGACGGTGCCGCTTCGGTATTACCGTCATTGACCTGGACGCTGCTCAGGTAGCGCCCTTCGATACCCGCGCGGAACCCTTCTTCAGGCATCCAGTCCAGACTCATGTATAAGGCCTGGCGGGCGATGCCCGGGATCCGATTGCCCGCTCGCAACTGCTTGTCGGGACTGTCGGCCTGCGTGCAGCTGGGCGTGGTGCAGTCATCACGATAGGTCGCATCCACCCATCCATAGGCAATCTGACCGCGCAGGTCCTGATAAAGATGACCGCTCCAGGCGAGTTCAAGACCGGTGCGCCGGGTGCGGCCCGCGTTCTGATAGGTGGTCCGGCCAAAGCTTGCGTCGGCCGCGACGATTTCATCGTTCGTGCGGCTCTGGTAGACAGCAGCCGTCAATATTCCGCCTGCGACTCGCGCCTTCGCTCCCAATTCCACCGTGGTATTGACCGAAGGCGCCAGATCGAAGTTCAGTCCGGGCAGCCCATCGTTGCGATAGGAGATCTCGTTGAAAGTGGGCGTTTCGAAGCCGCGCCCTGCGGACACATAAAGACTGAAATCATCGGTGGGCGAGTATCGCAAGGAGCCGACCGGCAACCATTCCTTGTACCGGGCATCGCCGCTGTCGTCTCCGTTGCCCGAAGTCATGAAGTGGTCCTGGGAATCAAACCGGATGGTGCTGTGACGCAGCCCGGCGTCCAGCGTCCACTCGGGCGCAAATTGCCACGACGCCTGCAGGTAGGGATCGATATTCGACACCTTATTGGTCTCGTCTCTTCTTAGCCCGCCCTTCACGCCCAAGCTTGACTCCGCAAAGTTCTCGTAGCCGCGCCTTTCTTCACGCAGTTCGTCATAGGCGAGGCCGGCAATCACGGTCAGCGGTCTACCGCCGAGCTCATATCGGCTGGTCCAGCGGACGTCTGCGCCGGCATATCGGCGCGCGAGATCAATGACCCCGCCGCTGTGCTGGGGGTTGCGTTGGGCCACGGCCGGAATGGCCAGGTACTGCACCATGTCGCGCTCGCCGTAATAGACCATGGCGCGCAACTCCTGGCCGCCATCCAGCCGCTTGTCGAACACCAGGCCGCCCTGCGTCTGGTCCACCGACTTGCGGGTGTTGTACACGGTGGCGTTCTCTACCGCGCTTTCCGGGTCGTTCTCAAAGGCTTCACGCGCCAGCCCTAAGGGGTCATTCGCTTTGACACTGACGGAATTCGCGATGACGGTAAGCCGCGTATCGTCATCGAACTGAAGCCCGAGCTTTGCATTGCCCAGGTTCTTGCGCGCCCCGCTATGCTCGCGGAAGCCCTGCGTGGTGTAACGATTCAGGCTTACCACATAATCGAGTTCCGTCTCGCCAAGGTCGGTAAGCCCACGCGCCTTCGCGCCATAGCGCCATGATCCATGGCTGCCGGCCGTCAGGGAGCCGGAGAGTTCCGGAGGCAAGCGGCCTTCTTCGGTGAAGACCTGTATGACGCCACCAGAGGAATTTCCGTATAGGGCCGAGAACGGCCCGCGCAACACTTCGATGTGCTCGATACTGGCAATATCGATATTGGATGTCTGTCCTTGACCGTCGGGCATGGTGCCGGGAATGCCGTCGACATAAAGCCGTACTCCTCTGACTCCAAAGGTGGACCGGGCGCCGAATCCGCGTATGGACACCTGAAGGTCCTGTGCGTAGTTTTCGCGGTTCTGGATCTGCAAGCCGGGCACGCCGCCCAGGCTCTCCGAGAGATTGATGCCCGCGCGCGCGCTGCGCATTTCGTCACCGGCAATCACCGACACTGAAGCCGGCGTCTCCATGACGGAGGTTTCCATCCGGGTGGAACTCACCACCACCGGCTCCAAGGTGCGTACGTTTTCTTGTGCCACAGACGCCTCGGCCAACCCCAGTAGGAGCGGCACCCCGCCCCACAGCCGCCAGTCCCCTCCTTTCATCCCGTCCTCCCATATTGACGTTGATATTTTCACTTATGACTCTTGAGCCGGTGGCGCTCAGCAAGTCTCCCGCCTGTGTGAAAGAATCGGAGCGAAGATCACAATCCTCAACGCCCGCCGTCGACGCCATCGACTTCATTTTCATCATGCGAAAATCTCGGTCCGCCCAGATCCGTGTGAGCGGGTTGCGGCCGGGAACAGCGCTTGCAGCGGCAGGTTTCAACACAACCACAGGGGGCATCTATGCTGCGTAGAGTGAACAGCCTGCTTGGCTACAACCTGCAGGCCACGGACGGCGAACTCGGCAAGGTCAAGGACGTTTTTTTCGACGATGAGAAATGGACCATACGTTATCTGGTCGTGGAAACAGGCAGTTGGCTCAACAGTCGACAAGTGCTGATCTCACCGTACTCAGTATCCCGCGTTGATGAGGTCGACGAGTCCATCATGGTCCGCCTGACCCAGGACCAGGTCAAGGGCAGCCCGGATATCGACACCCACCAGCCCGTTTCACGTCAGATGGAAGGCGACCTATCCAGCTATTACGGCCTGGGGAACTATTGGATCGGGCCGGAATTATGGGGAACGGGCGGCTACCCTATTGTCGGAGCGCCCAATGTGGCCGGAGGCGGTCACATCCCGAGCCGGGCCGAAGAGCTGCTGCAGCAGGCATCGGACAATCCTGAAGACTACCACCTGCGCAGCGCTCAGAACGTGAGCGGTCACCATATCCAGGGCACGGACGAAGAAATCGGACACGTTGAAGACTTCGTGTATGACGATGAGAGCTGGGCCCTGCGGTATTTCATTGTCGATACGCGAAACTGGTGGCCGGGTGGCAGAAAGGTGCTGCTGGCGACGCAATGGGTCGACCGGATCGATTGGTCAGGATCGCTCGTGTATGTGAATCTGACTCAGGACCAGATTCGCAATAGCCCCGAACATGACCCGGATCAACCATTGGACCGGACTGTCGAAACCACGCTGCACCAGCATTACGGAAAGCGCAGTTACTGGGAGTGAGCTTCGCGCGCTTGTGTCGCCTCGAGCTGCTTGCGCAGTTCGAAGGCGCGCGTGGAAGTATCGATCTCTACATCCGCCCAAGTAATGACTGTATCCGCAGCGACGGGCCGCTTCAGGCGCACGCCATGCGCCAGGCCCAGCGGTACGGCACCGAGCTGCAGGGAACGCTCGACAGGAAGGAGTTTCCCCCAGACGGTATAACCACCTTCACCGTCTAATGTTTCGCCTGCATTCAATGAGCGTTTGGATGTGGCGGCCACATCGGCTATCCATTGCGATGGTGTTCCGGTGGCTTCGCCGCGCAAGGCGACCGAAGCCACCGACATTCCGACTTCCAGCCCGATGAGATGCCAACGCTTGTACAAGGTAAAGTAGCGGCCGCTCGGATCGGTATGCGCGTTATATTCCTCGAAACAGTTCCGTATATACGGCGTATCTCCTTCTACCGTGACCCAGACGCCCATGCGGATGTCGTACGGTATGCTGCGGCCATCCGGTTCCAGGCAGGACACGACTTCGACCATGCCCTTGCGCTCCAGCACGCCGCCTTCTGACACAGGGCGCGTCACAAAAGGGATGTCCGCAATGCCGGCGGGCGGGTACAGCAGGCCGTCGGAGGGAACGCCCAGCCCGGTGGCATTGGCCACTGCCGCGCTTTCGATCGACGGCTTGGATCCGTCGAGAAAGCTGTTGAACATCTTGGGGTTCAGGCCGCCGCGCTCAGCCTGTTCCGGCGTGAGCCCGTAATAGCTCCAGACGGTCTCCGGTGTGGAGCTGCGGAAATGGGGAAGCCATTTGTGTCCGCGCCCTGCCGCCACCACCGGGAAGCCGCAGCTGCGGGCCCAGTCGACCAGGTCGCATATCAGCGCCGGCTGGTCGCCATAGGCCAGTGAATACACGACGCCCGCTTCCTGCGCACGCAAGGCGAGCAAGGGACCGCAGAAGGCGTCGGCCTCGACCGTGACATTGACCACGTGCTTGCCATGTGCAAATGCCATGAGGCAATGATCGACGGCGGCAATGGGATTACCGGTGCACTCAACAACCACATCGATACGGTCATCGCGCAGCATGGCGTGCCAGTCGTCCGTGACCCAGGTGGTGCCCTGCGCGATGGCTTCGTCCAGATCGACAGCCTGCGCGCGGGCCGGCTCCCAACCCACCCGCTCCAGGTTGCGACGGGCGGCCTCGGGGGAAAGGTCTCCCACGACGGCGAGGTGGACACCCGGTGTGCGCGGCACTTGAGCGAGATACATGGAACCGAATTTTCCTGCGCCGATCAGACCCACCCTGACAGGGCGGCCGGCTGACTGACGGGCCTGGAGCTTCGCGTACAGACTCATGATGTATTTGTCTCCGTATCGGCTGCGGCACGCCTGGTGCGCAGACCATTCTTCTAGGGAAGTTTTCTGGTTTACAGAATTTCTTGCACGAGGTCCGCGGGCCGACACAGGCGGGTGCCCTTGGAGGTCACGACAAACGGCCGGTTCATCAGAATGGGATGTTCCTCCATAGCGAGAAGCAGCTTATCGTCACTGACCCCCGGGTCGTCGAGGCCCAGCTCGGAATACAGGCTCTCCTTGCTGCGCACGGCATCGCGCACGCTCAGGCCGGCGTCAGCAATCAACTGCGCCAAGGCCTCGCGCTTCAGCGGCTCCTTCAGATACTCGATGATCTCCACTTGATAACCGTGATCCTGCAGCACCTGCAGAACCGTTCGCGATGTACCGCAGCGCGGGTTGTGATAAATGACTGCCATATGGATTTCCTTGCCGAGTGGGGAAAGGCATGATATCAGAGCGCCAAATGGGCCGTCGGCGCACTTCTGGTAAATTAAGGTCATCGCTGCGCAACCGTACCCATGGACACGATCTATTCCTTTTCCGCGCGTGCCATCGACGGCCGTGAAGTCTCAATGGCCGAATACGCCGGCCAAGTCCTGCTTGTCGTCAACGTCGCCTCCGAATGCGGTTTCACACCCCAGTATGCAGGGCTCGAGACGCTTCATCGCGATTACCGCGACCAGGGATTTTCAGTGCTCGCGTTTCCTTGCAATCAGTTCGGCGCCCAGGAACCGGGCGACGCACAGGCAATCTCCGATTTTTGCGCATCTCGATACGCCATCAGCTTTCCGTTGTTCGAAAAGATCGACGTCAACGGCCCGCGAGCCCACCCCTTGTACAAATGGCTGAAAAGCCAGAAGGCCGGCATTCTTGGCAGCGAAAGCATCAAATGGAATTTCAGCAAATTCCTTGTCAACCGAGAGGGCCGGGTGATCCAGCGTCTGGGCCCCACCGCCAAGCCCGAGAGCCTGCGCAAGGAAATTGAACGCGCATTGGCGGCCGAACGCATCAAAGGAAAGTTATGATCGATCTCACTGGGCCGGGACATCGCTCGGTGACCGAGCCCCATGCAAGCCACGGCAGCGTGGGAACATCGCTCGACGGTAACGATTTACCGCGCCCCGCACGATCGTGGCGGCTGGCTTGGCTGTCCCTGTGCACGGCCGTGCTGGCCGGCTGCGCGAGCAGTCCCTCGCCGAATATCGTGCTGATCCCGGACGCCACTGATCAAGTCAGTAGCAGCGAGGGCCTCTTTGCGCAGCCGGTCAAATGGAAACGCAGCAAGCCCGCTTGTGAAGGCCAGTGCCCCACCCTGGAAGTGGACACCCTGGTCTTCGCCGGCAACACAGGGTTGACCCGCCTGGTGGATCACGCGTTGGCGATGATGACCGGCGTCAATCAGGACCAGCCGCCTCACTACGATGATATCGCCGGCTTCGAGGAATATTACTGGCAGGTCGCCGGTTCGCGGGACAGTGTCATCCTGGCGGCGAAACTGCGCTATCGGAGCAAGCATCTCACCGTCATCGAGCTGGACAGCTGGCAGTATTTCACCGGCGCGGCCCATGGCATCGGAGCCACGCAGTTCCTGAACTGGGACAACGCGAGCGGAACCGTCATTTCCCTGGAAAAGGTCTTGACGCCCGGTGGACGCCCGAAGTTCGACGCCGCACTGCGGCGAGCCCATGCGCGGTGGCAGCAGGATCAGCCTGATCCTCAAGCCGACCCCGACACCTGGAAGCGGCTCTGGCCCTTCCAGCCCAGCGAAAATTTCGCCTTTACTGACCAGGGTATCGTGGTGAAGTACAACAGCTATGAGCTGGCGCCGTATTCATACGGGCAGCCCGAGCTATTGATTCCGTACGAGGATCTCGGAGACGTACTGCGGGTCGACTACCTGCCCATGCGTGCCGGAAACTGACGAAAAGAGCGCGCACAGCCGCTTTCGTTAATCTTCGCCGGTCTCGAAGCGATCAAGATTGAAGTAACGCGACGTCCCTTCTTCCGCCGCGCCTTTCGGGCCCTGCCGGTCGACAGGCGATTCGGGCAGCTTGCGACCTTCCCGCAAGGCTTGGGTGCGCTTCGCCACGGCGTCCAGTTCCTCGGCCAAACGCGCATGGCCGCGCTCCCTCGCCCAGTCAGAAGCGGCGAGCTTCTGAAGGTTGGCTGTGGTGGCGTCCGCGCCGCGATCCAGCAAGAGCTGCACGGTTTCGCGATCCCCCGAATAAGCAGCCATCATGAGCGCGGTCGTACCGTCGGGGGCGGGGGCGTTGACGATGGCGCCCTGATCCAGCAGCATGCGTGTGGTGCCGGACTGGCCTTTCGAAGCGGCGTAATGCAGCGGCGTCCATCCCAGACGGTTGACCTGGGCGCCGCGCTTGATCAGCGCCTGCGCCCTTTCCGTATCACCCAGAAGCGCCAGATACATCAGCGGGGTTTCGCCGTGGCGGTTCACCACTTCGACTTTTGTCTTCCGGTTCGCCAACAAGGCGTCATAGACTTTCCATGCGCCCGTGCGGATCGCCAGCATCAAAGCCGGAAGCCCTTCAGTATCGACATCATTAGGGTCCACGCCACGTGCGAGCAACTGCCGAACGTTGGATTCCCGGTCGTTGACGATGTCCAGCCACCAGACTTCGGGAGGCGCGGCCAGAACGCTCGCCCCGACGCTCAAGGCAGCCAGGCCGGCTGCCAGCCTGAACCGGGGGCGGGCCCGCCCTTGCCGGTTTTCGCCCGTTTCGGCTACGAGGTCTGGGGTATCACTGCCTGTCTTCATTGGCTGCCTCGTTGTTGGCCGGCTGCGGCCTTGTTGAACAGGGAAAAAAAGTTGGCGGTCGTATGTTCTTCGACTTCAGCCACCGGAATCCCGCGCAAATCGGCGATCTTCTCGGCGACATGCTTGACCTTGGAGGGATCGTTGAGCTTGCCGCGAAACGGAACAGGCGCAAGATAGGGCGCGTCCGTTTCGATGAGCATACGCTCCAGCGGAACACGGCGGGCCACTTCCTGAAGCTCGACGGCATTCCGAAAGGTCACGATGCCGGAAAAGGAGATGTAGAAGTTCAGCGCCAGCGCGGCCTCGGCCACTTCCCAGGACTCAGTGAAGCAATGCATGACGCCGCCGGCTTCCTGGGCGCCTTCTTCGGCCATGATGCGCAAGGTATCGTCGGCCGCCGAGCGGGTGTGGATAATCAGGGGCAGACCGCTCTGTCGGCTCGCGCGGATATGAACTCGGAAGCGGTCACGTTGCCAATCGAAAGGCTCGCTGCCGCGGTAATAATCCAGCCCCGTTTCACCGATGGCCACGATCTTCGGGTCTTGCGCCGCTTGCAGCAGCTCTTCCACAGTGGGTTCTTCCGCGTCGGCGTAATCAGGATGCACGCCCACCGATGCAAACAGGTGGTCGTGCGGCGCAACCAGCTCGCGGATGCGCGCCCATTCCGGCTTGTTCACCGCCACGACCAGGGCGTGGCTCACCCGGTTCTCGGACATGCGCTCGAGAATGCTCGGCAGGTCCTGGGCGAGTTCGGGAAAATCGAGATGGCAATGCGAATCGACGAACATGTTATTGCAAACAGAAGGTAAACGGCTAGAAACGACTAGTTTAGGCGGTTTGCCCGCCGGCGGTCGAGCCACAGGCCTTTGCGCAACGCTGCAGCACGCTATGAACAAACAGCTTGGCGCTCAACGGGTGTCCGGCCACGGCGCGTTGCTGCGTCAGCCATTTCACGGCGGCAACCAGCATGGCGGGCGTCGTATTCGCCGCCAGCCGCGCGAGAGCCTCTTCCTCCGAAGGAAAATACCGGGCCGGGGCGCCCGCCGCAACAAGCGACAGGTCGACAAATGCGCGTTGCAAGGCGTCAAGCCAGACGGCGGGCTCGATCTTGTCCAGGGCATCAGCCGTCGCCGCAATCGGATCGTTGCCCGCCGTGCCGCTTGCCATTCCCTTTAGAAAACCGGTCAGCCACGCCGGGCAAGGCGTCTCGCCGGATCGGGCCATTTGCAGCGCCCTCAAGGGCGCTCCGCCCGCGGCGGCCAGCCAGTCACGAGGCTCGCTCACGCCGTGCTCCCGCAACCAGACCTCGCTTTGTGCGAAATCAGGAACGGGCAATGGCAGGCGCCGGCACCGGGAGACGATGGTAGGCAACAGGAGATCGGGCGCGTCGGTCGTGAGCAGGAATACCGTCTTGGCCGGGGGCTCTTCCAGGACTTTGAGCAGCGCGTTCGCGGTGATGACGTTCATCGCCTGGGCGGGATAGAGCACCGCCACGCGCCACCCTCCCCGATGCGTGGCCGTGCCGAACCAACTCGATAGCGCCCTGATCTGCTCGACCCGTATCTCTCGCGAAGGCGTCTTTTTCGCCTGACTTTCGGTTTCTTCCGAATTGTCGCCCTCTTCTGCCGCCACGGCATCCGGGCGCACACGCCGGAAATCCGGGTGGTTGCCGGCGGCCACCCAACGGCAGGCCTGGCAGTCGCCACACGCCATGCCCTGACGTGGCGCCTCGCACAAAAGCGAGGCGGCGGCGGCCAGTGCAAAACCGCGTTTGCCGATGCC
>JAEWFK010000043.1 GCA_023388835.1 Pseudomonadota bacterium
CCGGCCGCGGCGAAAGCCGCCCGGCCAGCAGTAGCAGCGCCACGCAGACCCCTGAAATGATCAGCGCCAACATGTTGGCCAGGTCATCCCGCCCGGCCTGCACGGCTTCATAGATGGCGATCGACAGCGTCTGAGTCTTGCCGGGAATGCTGCCGGCAATCATCAACGTTGCGCCGAATTCGCCCAGCGCCCGCACAAAGCCCAGCATGACGCCCGCCATGATGCCGCGGCAGGCCAGGGGCAGGGTGATGCGCAGGAAGATGCCCGCTTCGCTGACGCCCAGCACGCGGCCCACCTGCTCTTGCTGGGGATCGATGGATTCGAAGGCGGCGCGCGCCGGCTTGAAGACCAGAGGAAAGCTCACCACGGCGGCGGCCACGATGGCGCCATTGATGCTGAATATCAGGTGGATGCCCAGGGTGTCCTTGAGCCAGGGACCCAGGGCGCCCTGATTGCCGAATAGGACCAGCAGGTAATAGCCCAGTACCGTAGGCGGCAACACCATGGGAAGTGTGCACAACGTATCTACGAAGTTGCGCAGCCAGCTTCGACTGCGCGCCAGGCCATAGCCGACCGCCACGCCCAACAGGCTGCTCATCACGGTGGCCCAGAACGCCACTTTCAGCGATAAATAGAGCGGTGTCAGCACACCGGCGAACAGAGCGGGTTCGTCCATCAGTTCCATGCGGCGCGCAGCTAGCGGCCGGCCGCCCGTTCAAAACCGTACCGAGCCAGCACGTCTTGCCCTGCGGGCGAGACCACCAGCTTCAGAAAGCGCGTCGCCGCCGGCTTGTCTGCGCCTTCTCGCAGCAAAGCAATGGGATAGGCGACGGGACGGTCCGCCGGCACGACGTACGATACCTTCACCTTGTCTTTCATCAGCGCCGCGTCAGAGCCATAGACGAAGCCCGCCTCGACCTCGCCGCGTGCGACGTAGTCCAGTGCCTGACGTACATTCTGAGTCAGGATGATCTTATGCTGGACAGCACGCCACTGACCCGCCGCTTCCAATGCAAGCCGGGTGTAGCGCCCGACCGGGACGCTGTCCGGATTCCCAAGCGCGATGCGGTGGACGCCGTCGTCCTTCAGCGCGTTCAACGAGTCCAGCCTGGTCTTGGCGGAAACGGGCTGGATCAGCACCAGGGTATTCGTCGCGAAGATGCGGCGGCTGCCCGGCACGGTCATGCCGCCGGCTTCCGCCTTGTTCATGGTGTGCTCATCGGCACTGGCGAAAACATCGACGGGCGCGCCCTTGGCGATCTGCTGCAGCAAGGTTCCCGAGCCGCCAAAATTCAGCAGCACCGTATCGCCGGGATGCCGCGCTTCGTACTCGCGGGCGATTTCCTTGAAGGCATCCGTGAGACTCGCGGCGGCCGATACCGTGATGGTTTCCGCGCAGGCGAGACACGCCGACAGGCCAAGAGCCAGCGACAAGGCGCTACGGATGAGTGTCGGACGGAGGCAATTCATGTCGGCCAGAATATAACGAAGCGAGAAGTGTGCCAGAGCCGCCAGGTGAAGTCCATGCGCGCGGCGTGGCTGGCGTCGCGTGGCCCGGCCACAAGAATTTGATACATTCACTGAGTTACCTCACGTACTCTCATCATCATGACGATCTCGAACAAGGACACCCTGACGCACTTCGACGCCCAAGGCCAGGCCTGGATGGTCGATGTCGGGACCAAGAACGCCACCCATCGCAAGGCGGTGGCGCGCGGCAGCATTCGTGTGTCGGACCAGGCATTTGCGGCTCTGAACGATCCGGCGGGCGGCAGCCCGAAGGGCGACGTGCTTGGCGTCGCCCGCATCGCGGCCATACAGGGAGCCAAGCAGACTTCCACGCTGATACCGCTGTGCCACCCTTTGCCGCTGACCCACTTGAGCGTCGAATTCGTGCTGGACGCAGAAGGGCATCGCGTCATCATTGAAACCTGCGCGGAAACCGTAGGAAAGACCGGCGTGGAGATGGAAGCGCTTACTGCCGCCTCCGTGGGCCTGCTTACCATCTACGACATGCTCAAGGCCATCGACAAAGGCATGACTATTGAAGCGGTCCACCTCGTCCGCAAGGAAGGCGGCAAAAGCGGCCTCTGGGAGCGGGACTGAAGAAGCCGCGGTCTGACTCCAAGTTCAATTACAATGCAGAATTGTTGACAATATTGTATGCTTGATGCCTGGGGTTCAATGAAGGCATCGTTCATGGAGACGCGTATGGCTGCCACGGTCAATGGCAAGAAGGTGAAGGGGGATTCCGGCGCTGCCGTTCCGGGCGCCGCCACGCCGGGGCCCAGCATGGAAGCGATCATCGAGATTCTGCGGGAACGCATTGTGAACCAGGAGCTGCCGCCCGGAGCCAAGCTCAACGAGGTGGCGCTGACTCAGGAATTCAATGTGTCGCGCCCGCGCATACGCGAAGCCTTCGGCGTGCTGGAAGACCGCAAGCTGATCGAGCGTATTCCGAACCGCGGCGCGGTGGTGGCCCGGCTGGAACCGAACGACGTCATGGCGCTGTTCGAAGTCCGTGAAGTGTTGGAAGCGTTAGCGGTTCGCCTGGCGACTGAAAAGGCGGACCCGGCATCATGGGCCGACCTGATAGAACGCTTTGGCCAACCGGCGGACGAGGCGCTTGCGCGAGGCGAGCTAGACTACTACGTGACCAGCATACACCTATTTCGCGAACGGGCCTTGGCTGCGGCCGACAATCCCGTGCTGGCCAATCAGATGGCCGCGATCTTCGATCGCACCAAGGTCTTGATACGCAGGTTGCTGCTGGTGCCCGGGCGCGCCCAGGAGGGCTTGAGGCAGCATCGGGAAATACTGCAGGCCATGGCGGCCGGCGATGCGGAAAAGGCAGAAATTCTCAAGCGCGCCAATATCCGCAGCTCGCGAGAGAATTTCCGCCATTATCAGAAGTACGTGCTCTGAATCAGATGTACGGCCTAGGAACGGGCAGGCCCATCACTGCGCCGTGATGCCGGCCTCGCCTGCCACCCGCTTCCACATGGACACGTCGTCTTTGAGCGTTGTCTTGAACTCTTCGGCGCTCTGATTGGCCAGCGTCAGGCCGCCCGTCTGGATAAGGCGTTCCTTCACCGCCGGGTCCTGCAGCACGGTGTTGATTTCCTTGTTCAGCCGCTGAACCAGATCCTTGGGCATGCCGGCCGGCGCCATGACGCCGAAGAACAGGCTGCGGTTGTATTCCGGCACGCCTGCTTCCGCAAAGGTCGGCACATTGGGAATGAGCGAAGAACGCTGATCACCCGAAATCGCCAGGCCCTTAGCCCGATTGCCGTTGATGACCGGCACGGCCAGCAACAGGGTTTCCATCATCGCGTCGATCTGGCTGCCCAACAGGGCGGCGCTGGCCTGACCGTTGCCCTTGTAGGGGATGTGCGTGAGTTCGATGCCGGTATTGCCGGAGAACGCTTCCATGGCCATGTGGGTCGAGCCGCCTACGCCGGAACTGCCGAAGTTCACCTCTCCCGGGTGCTTCTTCGCGTAGTCGAGGAACTCCTTCATATTGTTCACGGGCATTTTTTCCGAAGCCATGAGCACTGTCGGCAGATAGCCGATCAGCGACACAGGCTCGAGATCGGCCAGAACGGCATCCGCGCTCTTGTAGACCGCCGGATTCACGGCGATGGCGCTGGACACGGTCAACAAGGTGTAGCCGTCCGGGTCGGACCTTGCGGTTTCCTGTGCGGCGAGCGAGCCGCCCGCACCCACTTTGTTCTCCACCACAATCGGTTGCCCCATCCGTTTGCCCAGGGCGTCGGCCACCACCCGGCCCACGATGTCGGTCGCGCTGCCTGCGGAAAAGCCGATATACATCTTGATGGGCTTGGATGGGTAGTCGGCCGCGGCCGCGGCGAAGCTTGCGCTGCAAAGGCCGATGGCCAGGGCCACGGCGTTCAAGGTCTTTAACATGTTTGTCTCCTGCCTGTATTTGTCGTGTTTTGCTCGAATGGTTTTCTAGCCCGCCACGGCTTCGCCCCGTTTCAGGAAATACCCGCCCACGAAGTCGGTGCTGACCTCGCACGCCAGGTAGCGCTCATCGCGCAGCAGCTCCCCCAGGAAGCGGGCATTCGTGCCCGGGCCTTCCAGCACCAGCGCATCAATGGCCCGGGCCAGCCGCTCGATGGCTTCCTGACGACCGGCGCCATGGGCGATCAGCTTTGCGATCATGGGGTCGTAAAAAGGCGTGATGCGGTCGCCGGCGCGCACACCGGTGTCGATGCGCAGGCCATCGCCGGCCTCCGGCCACACCAGCTCCTTGATGACGCCCGGTGATGGAAGAAAGTTCTTCTCGGGACGTTCCGCGTACAGCCTGACCTCGACCGCGTGCCCGTGAAGAGGAATGTCTTCCTGGCGCGGTGCGGGCAGGGTGCCCAGCGCGTGCCGGATTTGCCACTCTACAATGTCTATACCCGTCACGGCTTCGGTGGCCGGGTGCTCCACCTGGATACGCGTATTCATCTCCAGGAAGTAGGCTTCCTGGCGATCGCAGTCGTAGATGAACTCCACCGTTCCGGCCCCGCTGTAGTTCTGCGAACGGCTCAGCGCGACCGCGGAAGTGCGCAGGGTTTCGCGGACGGCATCCGGCAGGTTGGGCGCCGGCGCCTCTTCGAGAATCTTCTGAAAGCGGCGCTGTATCGAGCATTCACGGTCGTAAAGGTGAACGGCGGAGCCGTCGCCGAAGCCAAAGACCTGCACCTCAATGTGGCGGGCGTTGCGCACCAGCCGTTCCAGATAGATGCCGGCGTTGCCGAAGGCCTTGTCCGCCATGGATTGCGTGGCGCCCACTACAGCCGGCAGGTCTTCCGGCTTCTCGACGGCGCGCATCCCGATGCCGCCGCCGCCGCCCGCCGCCTTCACCAGCAAGGGGTAGCCAATGTCTTCGCCGGCCTGTTCCAGGCCGGACGTATCGCCGGGGTAGTAACGCGAACTGCCCGGCAGGACCGGTACGCCGGCCGCCTTGGCGATCTTGCGCGCGCGTTCTTTGTCGCCCATGTCCGTAATGGACTGGGGAGACGGCCCGACCCAGGCCAGGCCGGCATCCATGACAGCCTGCGCGAATTCGGCGCTTTCCGATAGAAAGCCGTAGCCGGGATGGATGGCCGTGGCGCCTGTCTGCCGGGCGGCGTCCAGTATGCCTGCGATGCGCAGATAGCTTTCCCTCGCGGGCGCCGGCCCGATGGCGACGGCTTCATCGGCCATCTGCACGTGGGCCGCTTCGGCATCGGCTTCCGAATAGACCGCCACCGTCGGAATACCCAGCTTCTTGGCGCTGCGGATGATGCGGCAGGCGATCTCGCCTCGATTGGCGATCAGCAACTTGTCCTGAGAGACTGAGTTCATGGCTGGACTCCGTAGCGGGGTTTGAGGCCGAGGTCCGCCTGCAGGCGCTTTTCAGCCAGGGCGATGAACTCGCACAGAATCGGGCGGGTTTCGCGCGGATCGATGATCTCTTCGACGGCGAAGGCCTCCGCCGTGCGATAGGGCGATGCGTAAGGCTTGAGTTCGGCCTCGAGCTCTCTTTCTTTCGCGACCGGGTCGTCCGCCGCCATGATTTCCTTGCGGAAGGCCGCCGCCACGCCGCCTTCCACAGGCAGCGAGCCCCATTCGGCCGACGGCCAGGCCAGCTTCATGTCGACGTCGTTCTTGTTGCAGGTCGCCATCCCAGCCATGCCGTAGCACTTGCGGATCACCAGGGTGAAGGTCGGCACCTTGAGCTTGCCGGCCACGCAGACGGCGCGCATGCCCTCGCGCAGTGTGCCTTCCTGCTCCGCCTTCAGCCCGACCATGAAGCCGGGCACGTCGACGAAGAACACAAGGGGAATGTGGAAGGTGTCGCACAATTCCATGAAGTGGATCTGCTTGCGGGCCGAATGCACGTCCATGGCACCGCCATAGACCATGGGATTGTTGGCGATGACCCCCACCGGCCGGCCATCGAGCCGCGCCAGCATGGTGATGACCGACTTCCCGTAAGAAGGGCGGATCTCGAAGGTCGAGTCCTTATCGACCACCATCTGTACCAGGCGCTTCATGTTGTAGGCCTGGGTCCGTTTTTCAGGAACGATGGTGGCGAGTCCTTCATCGCAGCGATCGGCGGGGTCCTCCGTCTGGACGACGGGCGGCATCTCCCAGACATTGCTGGGCATGAAGCTCAGGAAACGGCGGACCTGCTCCAGGGCGTCTTCTTCGGACTTGGCGGCGTTATGGATCGTGCCGGCCGTATCCACCGCCACCGACGCACCGCCCAGGTCGTTCTTGTCTATAGTTTGACCCAGCGAACGCTTCACTACGGGGGGGCCGGCCGCGAAGATCTGGCTGGTGTCCTTCACCATGACGGAAAAGTGCGACAGAATGGCGCGCCCGGCCGGGCCGCCCGCGGCGGTGCCCAGCACGGCCGACGCCACCGGCACCTCGCCCAGCAATTCCACCGAACGTTCAAAGCCGTGCACGCCAGGGAAGACGCTGTGGCCGCGCCGCTTGATGGAGGTCACGCTGCCGCCGGCGCCATCGATCAGGTTCACGAGCGGAATGCGGTAGTGATGGGCCAGGTCTTCCACGAAGCCGCCCTGGCCGCCTTTGCGGCGGGAACTGCCGAAGGTCGTGCCGCCGCGCACAGTGAAGTCTTCTCCGCCCAGGGCGACGGGGCGGCCGTCGATGCGGGCCAGGCCTGCGACATACGGGGCGGGCGTGACGGCCGTGAGGCGGTTCTCGGAATCATAGGTGCCGGTGCCGGCCAAGGTACCGACTTCCCGGAAACTGCGAGCATCGACCAGCTTCTCAATGCGTTCGCGCACCGTCAGGCGGCCATTGCGATGCTGGCGTTCGATCGCTTCGCGGCCGCCCATCTTCAGCGATTCGGCCCGACGGAAAGACAGCTCGGGAAACAGATTGGGTTCGTTGGCGTGTTCCATCTTTTCGGCTGCGTTCGATGGCTTCATGATTCCACCACACACAAAACCTGGTCGTCCTCGACGCTCTCGCCGGGCGCGACGTTCAGGGCCGCGATGACGCCGGCAGATGTCGCTTCGACGGGAATTTCCATCTTCATCGATTCCAGAATCATGATGATGTCGCCTTCATTCACTTGATCGCCGACCGCGAGTTCCACCTTCCATACGGTGCCGGTGACGGGTGAGCCAATTTCTGTCTGTGCCATGATGAGTTTCCTTGATCAATGTTTGATGTGAATGACGTCAGCCGCGGCAAGAGCATCGAGTTCTTCGCGGGTCAGGCCGAGTTCTTCGGTCAGTACGGATACGGTGTCTTCACCGACGTCGCGGCCGGCCCAGCGCACGGCGCCTGGCGTGCGCGACAGGCGCGGCACCACGTTGGCCATGGCCACGGGGCCGAGCTCGGGGTCTTCCGCCGTGACGATCATGTCGCGCGCCTGATAGTGCGGGTTCTTGAAGATGTCGGCCAAGTCGAAAATGCGCGACGCCGGTACCAGGGCTTCCTGCAGAATCGCTTCCAGTTCTTCGAGCGTGTGCTGCAGCGTCCATTCCGTCACCAGGGCCTCGGTCGCTTCCTCGTTCTGCGACCGCGCAGTAGGCGTCGCGTAGCGGGGGTCTTCCAGAAGTTCCGGTCTGCCCATCACGACTGCCAGGCGCTTGAAGATGCTTTGCGAGCCGGCGGTGATATGGATGTAGCGGCCGTCCTTGGTGGCGAACAGCGTATTGGGCGTATGGCCGGGCAGCCGTGAACCGCAACGCTGAGCGACTTCGCCCAGTTGCTGGTAGGCAGGGATGTGCGGTTCCATGAAGCTGAAGGCTGCTTCGTAAAGCGCGGAATCGACGATCTGGCCGCGGCCGCTGCGCTTGCGGTCCAGCACCGCCATCACGGCGCCGAAGGCTCCGTACAGCCCGGTGATGTAGTCGGTCATGGACACGGCCACGCGAGCGGGGGGGCGATCAGGATCCCCGGTGATCTCGCGAATGCCGCTGAAGGCTTCGCATACGACCCCATACCCCGGGCGCTGGCTGTAGGGACCGTCTTGCCCGTAGCCGGAGATGCGCACCAGGATGAGGCCGGGATTCGATTCGGCGAAGGTGTCGTGCCCCAGGCCCCAGCGTTCCAGGGTGCCCGGGCGAAAGTTCTCAATGACGATATCGGCTTTCTCGCACAGGCGACGCACCAGTTCGCGGCCCTCATCCTGACGCAGGTCGACGGAGATGATCTTCTTGTTGCGAAGAATCGATGCGCCGTATAGCGAGCGGCCGTCCTTTTGCCGGCCCATGTAGCGCACGGCGTCGCCTTCCTTCTGTTCAACCTTGATGACTTCAGCGCCGAAATCCGCCAGCAGGCGTGCGCAAAAGGGCCCGGCGACCGTCGAACCGAGCTCGATGACACGGCAGCCCGCCAAGGGTCCCTGGTTTGAGGATGTATCTGGGTTCACGCTGATTCCTGTCTCTCGTCTAACGCTGTTTCAACCAATATACAGAAAGATCTCCGTAATCGTCAACTAAAGTGTATACACTTATGGCAACGCTTTTCTATTGCGGAGCGAGGCCCGCTTCCTTGGCGATGACGTCCCATTTCTTCCGTTCGTTGGAGATGAATTCGGCGAAGGCTTCCGGCGAATTGCTCTTGAGTTCCAGGCCCATGTCCAGGAAACGATCTTTGATCGCGGGCGTGGCCAATGCCTGGGCGACGGCGCCGTTGATCTTCTTCACGATGGCGTCGGGCGTGCCTGCCGGCACGAAGATGCCTGTCCAGGAAATGGATTCATAGTCCTCCAGCCCCGGAGTGGCCGATATCGGCGGGACGCCCGGCGCCACCACGCTGGATTCCGCGCTGGTGATCGCCAGCGCCTTCAGCTTGCCGGCACGTATTTGAGCCATGGCCGGCGGGACAGTGTCAAACATTACGCTGACGCGGCCGCCAAGCAGGTCGGTCGTAGCCTGCGAACTACCCCGATAGGGCACGTGCAGCAGGTCCACCTTCGCCATGCTCTTCAGCAGCTCTCCCGCCAGATGCGGAAAAGAGCCTACGCCCAAAGACGCGTAATCGACCTTCTCCGGATTCTCGCGTGCCAGTTTCAGCAGACCCGCGACATCGTCGGCAGGCAGGTCGGGACGGGCCACGATCATCATGGGCAGTGGCGCCGTCATGGTCACCGGCGTGAAGTCCTTGACCGGGTCGAAGTTCAAGGCCTTTTGCGTCATGGGCGCTGTGATCAGCGCGCCTGCCGTGCCCACCACCCAGGTATAGCCGTCCGGCGCTGAGCGTGCCGCGGCGGAAAGGCCGATGGAGCCACTGCCGCCCACCTTGTTGTCGATGATGATCGGCTGGCCCAGCGTCTGGCTGACCTCTTCCGCCACGAGCCGGGACACCATGTCCGAGACGTTGCCGGCGGGGAAGGGAACGATCAGCGTGATCGGCTTGTTGGGGAAGTTGGCCGCGGGATCGGCGGCCGGCGTGTTCGCCTGTACGGCGGCGGACCCGAAGGCCATGGCCGTTGCGATGGCCGAAGTTAAAAGCGCGTAGGTCTTTTTCATGGGGTGTCTCCTCTGTTCTCTGTCTGAATGCAGGTAGGTCGGAAGGTCAATACCGCTTGAAATCGAGCAAGGGGCGCCCGGCCAGGCGTGGAATCTCCACATGCAGCAGCGCGGGTCCAGGCGTCGCGACGAACTCCGCCAGGACTTCTTCCATAGCGGCGGGGTCCTTCAGGTGGAAGCCTTTGGCACCGACGATCTCTGCGAACTGGTCGTAGCGGGCATAGGGAAGATCGCAACCCGTGTCATGGCCATAATCGTCAAGCTGCAGGCGCTTCTCGATGCCCCACGCCCGGTCATTGCCCACGATCACCTTCAGCGGCAGCTTCTGTTCGACCGCCGTGGCAAGTTCCCAGGAATAGAAGCCGAAGCCGCCGTCACCCACGAAGGCCCACACGGGGTCATCAGGAAACGCCTGTTGCATGCCCATGGCCAGCGGCAGAGAGCCGCCGAGATTCCCCATCAGCGTGGCGTCCATCCAGTGGCCGGGTGTCTGGGCCGCGAAGAAGGCGCGCGGCCAATGCACGAAGTCTCCCCCGTCGACCACGATGCCGGTGCGCGGCGTAAGGTGGCGGGAAAGCGCAAAGCACAAGGCCAGCGGGTGCACGCCCCCGTTACTGGGAGGAAGCGAGTCCAGCATGGCCTGCCAGTAAGCAGCTTTGCCTTCGTGCGTGCTGCGCAGATGAGCCATCCATTCGCCCGCGTCCGAGTGCAGCGGCGCCGATTGGGTCAACTGGACAAGAATCTCCGCCGGGTCGCCGCACACGGCAATATCCGAAGGAAGGCATAGATCCAGCCGGGCGGGGTCCGGGTGGATTTGCAGGATGCGGGCAGCCGGATCCAGCAGCTGTGGGCCGCCGAAGCAGGTGTGAAAGTCGATCTGACCGCCCGCGAGAATAAGGAGATCGGCCTGGCGCAGTTCACGGAAGGTGGCATTGAAGAAGGGGTCGGCATAGCCGAAACCCGTCTTTCCATCGTCAGGAATAAGCCCCATGGCCTGTTCGACCGTGAAGACGGGCGCTTGCCATTGTTCCAGAGCCGCAGGCAGGTCTGCCGCTACGTCGGGTCCCCAAGTCTGACCGCCCACGATGACCACGGGGCGCTGGGCCGAGCCGATCAATTCCCTGGCCTGGCTCACAACGCTGTCGCTCAGCTTGCCGGAAGGGCGCAGCTGTGCGGGCGGTTGCGCCCGATGTTGACGCTCGGGAAATGAAACCTGTTGGTTCAGGACATCCACGGGAATCGACAGGCTGACGGGGCCGGGCGTGCCCGAGGTCGCCTTGCGGAACGCCTGTGCAACGTCTTCCCACAGATGCTCGGCATGCAGCAGTTCACGGGCTTCCTTGGTGACGGGGGCGGCGATGCGCGCCTGTTCCATGACTTGCTGCCCGCCCCGGTGAAGATATTTCACCGGCGTCAGGCCCGAGATCACGATCACGGGAGACCCTGCGGCGTGGGCCACCGCCAGGCCGGTGATGGCATTGGTATGGCCGGGTCCGCCGGTCACCATGGCCACGGCGGGCCGGCCCGTGGCCCGTGCATGTCCGTCGGCCATCTGTATCGCCCCGGACTCGGTGCGCATGCCGATCAGCTCAATGCCGACCTCGTACAGCGCTGCGTACAGGGCGTTGATGTGGTCGCCGCAGACCCCGTATACCCGTTCAATTCCATGGGCCTTCAATGCTTGGGCAACACAAAGCGCGCCGGTGCCCTCCGGTTTCTTGTTTTGCATGGTCCCCACCGTCTGCCTCCGTTTCGGAAAGTTGTTCGAATGTCTGACTTTAGCTGTATCCGTTTTTGTGTACATAAATGACGAGTTTAAGTATACACACATGTATGCTAAAGTGAACTCACCATTTGTCTGCGTTGTAAGCTCCCGTCCCTTACTCACATTTCGCTTTCGGAGTAGTCATGTCTCCAGCCACCCATCAAGCCTCGCCAGAGGAAGACAGCCTTTCCCGTTTGAACCACTTCTACGACGGGCAATGGCAGGCCCCAAGGTCCGACCGGTTTATCGACGTCGTGGACCCATCCACAGGGCAGGTCATCAGCAAATGCGCACGGGGCGACGCGGCGGATATTGACGCAGCCGTGCAGTCCGCGTACGCAGGCTTTCTCGTCTGGAGCGCTTTGCAGCCGCTGGAGCGCGCACGCAAACTCGCGCGGCTTGCCGCCTTGCTCGTAGAGAACGCCGACGCACTGGCCCGCACGGAAAGTCTGGAAACCGGCAAGCCCCTGAAGGTCGCGCGGGGCGACGTGCTGACCTGCGCGCGCTATTTCGAGTTTTTCAGTGGCGTGGCGGACAAGCTTCCCGGCGAAGTGCTCCCCGCCTCGAACGAACACTTTATGTACAGCGTGCGCGAGCCCTTCGGCGTGACGGGACACATCATTCCTTGGAATGGCCCCATCACCCAGGCCGGCCGTGGTGCGGCGCCCGCGCTGTGCGCGGGCAACTCGGTGGTATTGAAGCCTGCCGAACAGACTCCCGGCACCACGCTGCAGCTTGCAGCCCTGGCAATGGAAGCCGGTTTTCCGGCCGGTGTGCTGAACGTGGTCACGGGCTACGGGCCCGAAGCGGGGAAGGCGCTGGCCGATCATCCGCTCGTGCGGCGCATCAGCTTCACGGGATCGGTGCAGACCGGGCGCGCCGTGCTTCACCAGGCAGCAGAGCGCATCGTGCCGGCGACCGTGGAACTGGGCGGTAAATCCCCCTTCATCGTCTTCGAAGACGCTGATCTGCAGCGCGCCGCCCAGCTGGCCCGCAAGGCCTTCGTATTCAATACCGGGCAGATCTGCTCCGCCGGCACCCGCCTGATCGTGCACCGCAGGGTGGTGGACGCCTTCACAGAAAAACTCGCACAAGAACTGGGGAAAGTCTCGGTCGGAGCGGGGGTCGAAGACCAGGACATCGGGCCGCTGATCTCTCAGGAGCAGCTCGGTCGGGTGCAGGAATACGTGGAGATCGGCCGCGGCGAAGGCGCTGTGCTGGCCTTTGGCGGCGGCCGCCCGAGATCGCTGCCGGCCGAAGGCGGCTATTTCATCGAGCCCACGCTGTTCACCCAGGTCACCAACCAAATGCGTATCGCCCGCGAAGAGATTTTCGGCCCGGTCGGCGTGGTCATTCCCTTCGATACCGAAGAAGAAGCGGTGGCGATTGCCAACGATAGCGAGTACGGGCTCGCGGCGGGCGTATGGACGGCGGACATTGCGCGGGCGCACCGCTGCGCGGCGGCCCTGCAGGCGGGCCAGGTCTACGTCAACGACTATCAGCCCATTGGCGTGGAAGCTCCTTTCGGGGGATACAAGAACAGCGGTTATGGGCGGGAGAAAGGTCTGGCCGCGCTGCACGATTATTCACAGATCAAGACGGTCATCATCCATCACGGCGCCAGGAATCCGGCGGAGCGGGCTTGAGGCAGCCGCCGTCGTTACAGCCGTCGCCACCACCATCGATCCAGTTGCGAATGCAGGAGACACCCCATGTTGAAGAAGCTTGAGTCCGAAACAGCGGCGTCCGATACGCCGGATGCCATCACTGAAATCGAGAACCGCAAGAAGCGGGTGCTTGCCATGGGCGGCGCCGACAAACTCGCCAAGCGCCAGGCCGCCGGCATCTTGAATGCGCGAGAACGCATCGAACGGCTCGTCGACGAAGGCAGCTATATCGAAACCGGGCTGTTCGCGGTGTCGTCGGTGGTGGCCGACGACCGCCACAGCACGCCGGCTGACGGCAAGGTCGCGGGCTTTGCGCGCGTCGATGGCCGGCCAGTGGGGGTCGTGTCCAACGACTTCACGGTGAAGGGCGCATCCAGCAGCCTGACCAACATGAAGAAGATCGGCCATGTGAAGCGGGTGGCCACGGAACGCGGCTTTCCGCTGGTGTTCTTCGGGGAATCCTCGGGCGCTCGCATGCCGGACAACATGGGTTCGCGCGGCATGGGTACCTTGCTGGGCAACGATCCTCAGCAGTACGTGCGCCGCCGCGAAAGCCCCTGGGTTTCCGCGATTCTGGGCCAGTGCTACGGCTCGTCGGCCTGGTATTCATGCATGTCGGACTTCACTGTCATGCGCAAGGGCTCGACCCTGGCAGTCGCCAGCCCGGTGCTGGCCTCACTGGCCATCGGCCAGACCGTGGAGGCCGAGGAACTGGGCGGGTGGGCGCTGCACAGCGAAGTCACCGGCCTGGTCGACAGCGTCGTTGAAACCGATGAAGAAGCCGTCGAGCAGATGCGGCGCTTCCTGTCCTACCTGCCTTCGCACAACCAGGAAGCACCGCCGCGCGTGGCGGTTCCCGAAGGCTCCGGCGCGGCGGCTGCAAAGCTTGACGAGATCGTTCCCGAGAACCGGCGTCGCGTCTATGACGTGCGCAAGGTCATCAAGGCGGTGGTGGACAAGGACAGCTTCTTCGAGCTCAAGCCGCGCTTCGGCAAGGCGGCGGTGATTGGGCTGGCGCGGCTGGACGGGCAATCGGTAGGCGTCGTGGCGAACAACCCCATGGGCAAGGCCGGCGCCATGGATGTCCAGACCTGCGAGAAGATCACCCGATTCCTGGTGATGTGTGATTCCTTCAATATACCCATCATCATGCTGGTGGACACCCCGGGATTCGTCATCGGTGTCGAAGGCGAGCGCCTGAAGGCGCCGGGCAAGATCATGAATTTCATGACCGCCCTGCAGATGTGCAGCGTGCCCAAGCTTTCGGTGATCATGCGCAAGAGCTACGGCCAAGCCTACCTGAACATGGGGGGCGGGCGGAATTCCGATGAAGTCGCGGCCTGGCCCACCGCCGAAGTCAGCTTCATGGAACCCGCCTACGCCATTCAGGTGGTCACCTGGGGCCGCCAGATCGACGATGGCGCGCGCAGCGCCATGCAGGAAGCCATGGAAAAGGACAACGACGTCTGGAACATGGCGGAGATCTATGCCGTTCAGTCCGTCATCGCGCCCCAACAGACCCGCGACTACCTGATCCGCATGCTGGAAGTCCACACCATGCGTCCCTCCAACGGCGTAGGCAGGCATCACATGGCCGCCTGGCCCACCACGTACTAGAAGTCAGGGCCTGAATCGGGGCCCGACCCCGATGCTGGTAGGGCCTGCAGCGTCTTCAGCAGCACGTCGACCTTCGCGATGGACTCCCGGTATTCTTCCTGCCAGTCGGAGTCCATCACGATGCCGCCCCCGCCCCAGCAGCTGATATTGCCTTCCAGAGCCAGCAGGCTTCGGATAGTGATGGAACTGTCCATATTGCCCCGGGAATCCACATAGAGCAGCGAGCCGCAATACAGGCTGCGCGAGTGCGGCTCCAGTTCGTCGATGATTTCCATGGCGCGTATTTTGGGCGCGCCGGTGATCGAACCGCCTGGAAACCCGGCGGCAAGCAGGTCGAAGGCGTCCAGCCCTTCAGCCAGCTCCGCGCGGATGCAGCTCACCAGGTGATGCACGTTGGGATAGCTTTCCAGGCTGAAGAGCTCCGGCACGTGCACCGAACCGATACGGCTGGCGCGGCCAATATCGTTGCGCAGCAGGTCGACGATCATCAGGTTCTCGGCGCGGTCCTTGGCGCTATTGCACAGCTGGTCAGCGTTGGCAAGGTCGGCTTCCGCCGTGGCGCCTCGCGGACGCGTGCCTTTGATCGGCCTGGCTTCGATCCGCCCGTTTTCCAGACGCATGAAGCGCTCCGGCGACAGGCTCAGAATCGCATTGTCGCCACCGAGATTCATATAGCCCGAAAACGGGGTCGGACACGCCCGGCGCAAGGCGCAGTAGGCCCCCCAGGGGTCGCCGCTGTAGCGACTCTGGAAGCGCTGGGTGTAGTTGACCTGATAGCAGTCGCCCGCGCGAATGTACTCGTGGATGCGCTCGATGGCGCCGCGGTACGTGGCGGCGTCGATGTCGGGTTTAAAGTCGCCGTGCAGGATGAAGGCCCTTTCTTGCGCCGAGGTTTCTTCGTGGCCTTGCAATGCGTGCGCCGCAGGGGGGTTCTCTGACGGCGTGAAGCGTTCAATCAATTCCTCGCGCCGCGCGGCGGCGCAATGTGGATGGAACACCAATTGAGTGATCTGGCGCCCGTGATCGTTGATTAGCGCCCAGTCGTATAGCCCCAGGCGTGCGTCCGATTCCGGGCCCGCAGCCCCACCAGTAGAGTCCGACTGCTCATGAATCGCAGCTTGCCCAGTCGAAATTGCGGTCTGGTCCTGGTCTACACGATTTACAAGGCGGCGGCCGAAGTCGTAAGAAAGGTAGCCGATGAGGCCGCCGGCGAATGGAAGCTCGTGGTTGCCCCGAAAGCCGGCGGGTTCCAGGCGCCGCAAGGCGGCGCGCAGCCGCAACAGAAACTCCGAACATGGCTCATCCGCCAAAGGCAACAGCGTCTCCAGCGGCCAGGCGCTGCAGATGTCGTAGCGGCCCCGCTCGGCTTCAGGGCGGCCGCTGTCGAGCAGCACGGCGCCGGGCTCACGGTGGATGCGCCGGAAATAGAAAGCCGGGTCGGCCTGGTAGGGCAGGGAATGCAGATCGCAGCACGTAGGCATTGCGCTGGCCGCCCGTGCTTACGCCTTGAACCGTGCGGCCAGCGCCTCGGCGCTGCGCGCCAGCAAAGCCATATCGATCCCCACAGCGGTAAACAGGCAGCCCTGTTCGATATGGCGGCGAGCGAATTCTTCGTCGGTGGTCAGTATGCCGGGGGCCTTCCCGCAGGCCAATATCCGCTTGATGGCATCCGCAATCGCGGCCTGCACTTCGGCATGAGCGGGATTGCCCGGGTGGCCCATGTTCGCGGCCAGGTCCGCCGGCCCGATGAAGACGCCATCCACGCCCTCGACATTGGCAATGGCTTCCAGGTTCTTCAGGCCGTCCAGGGATTCGATCTGCACCAACAGGCACAGCTGTTCTTCACAAGCCTGCATGTAGTCCGTGATCTGCCCGAAACCGCTGGCCCGTGTGGTGCCGCCCACACCCCGCACGCCGCGCGGCGGATAACGCATGCCGGCCACTGCACGCGCCGCCTCTTCAGCGCTTTCCACGTAGGGAATCAGCAGCGTCTGGGCACCGATATCGAGCAGCCGCTTTTGCTGCACGATGTCCTTCCAGGTGGGGCGCAAGACAGACGACACCGGGTGGGGGGCGGCAGCCTGCAGCTGCCCGAGCGCAGTCGTGATCTCGCTGGGCGAGTGCTCCATGTCGAAAAGCAGCCAATCGAAGCCGGCCCGAGCAATGATCTCGGCGGAATACGGATGGCAGAGGGACGACCAGAGCCCAAGCTGATGCTGCTTGTTCTTCAAGGCCTGCTTGAACCGGTTGATGGACACCTGATGCATTATTCTCCCTTTTTGAAGCGCAGCCGGATAGCCGCTTTCCGTTCATTCGCTCGGCAGCGCCTTGTCCGGCGCCACGACCAGTCTGACCTTCTCGCCGCGTGGCGACACCCCATGCTTGCGCGTGACCTCGTCCACCGCCGCCAGCATCGCATCCCGGCATTCCAGGTCGAAAGCAAAGTTCGACACCCAATATTTGATCATGTATGTGATGCCTGCCGCTTCATAATTCATCGTGCGTATGATGGATTTCTGCGGCTCCAGCATGCCCGGGTTGCCCTGCGCCAGCTTGGCGGCTTCCTTCAACAAGACCTTGGCCTGCGCCACCGGCACTTCGTGGCCCAGCATGATCTGTACAGACGCCTGATAGTGCTTTCTCGGGGCGCTGAAGTTCGTCAGCATCTGGCGGGAGATCTGGCTGTTGGGCAAGATCATATAAGTATCGTCGGCCGTCAGAATACGGGTGGTCCGCCAGCCGATCTCGATCACCCGGCCCGTGGTGGTGGCGTCGAACTCCACCCAGTCGCCAATACGAAAGGGCGCTTCCAGCCCCAGGGCGATACCAGACAGCACGTCGGCCAGCACATTACGGATGGCGAAGCCCAGTATCGCAATGATCAGACCCGAACTGGCCAGCACACCGCCCGATGATTTGCCGATCAACACGCCGACCGCCAGCATGGTCGCGATGGTGAACAGGGTCACCGACACCAGCTCGCTCAAAAGCTTGGGCGCTTTGCGCCGCCCCGAAGCCTTGCCTTGATGAGCGACAAAGGCACGGAAGCTGCGCGCAAACAGCCAGCCAAAGGAATAGAAGATCGCCACCGCTGAAATATTGCGCAGCACGGACGGCTCGACGCCCGGTACCCAGGCGTCGATTCGCGCATGGAACATATAGAAGAGCACCGACGCCGCGCACAGGGCCAGCGGCCAGGGCGAAAACGCCAGCGCAAATCGGCGGCGAGGCTCAGCCTCCTGGCTGCGCTTCTTCTTCTGCTGCGGTGATTTCATGGCTTGGACCTGGAGTGCATGCTGCCTCAGTGGGATGGCGACACGGCGTTTGCGAGGCCGGACAAAGGGCCGTGGCGGCCCGAACGGTTACGATGATATGCTTTTTCCATGCTCCGCAAACGCCTGCTCTCTCGTTCAAGGCGCCTGCTCGGCGCCAGTGTCATCAGCGTCGCCGGCATCGCCGGCGTGGCCGGCTACACACAACTGGACGAATGGCAGCGCCAGCGCATCTTTTCTCCGGAAAACGAAAGCCGGCGATGGTGGCGCGAAGCGCCCGCAGACACTGAGATCTTCGACCTCCAGCTGCCGAATGGCGACAAGGTGCGCAGCTGGTACTGGCAGCATCCCTCGCCGCAAGCCCCCACGGCACTGTATCTACATGGCGCCCGCTGGAATCTGAACGGCAGCGTCTTTCGCATGCAGCACTGGATGGACATGGGCTTCTCAGTGCTGGCCATTGATTACCGGGGCTTCGGCGAATCCACTCAGCGGCTGCCCTCGGAAAAGAGCGCGCGCGAAGACGCCCACGCCGCGCTTCAGGAACTCGCGCGGCGCCAGCCGGATGCCGCACGCCGCTTCATATTCGGCCATAGCCTGGGAGGCGCCATTGCCATCGACCTCGCCGCCAGTGCGGAAGAAATCGCCGTGGCCGGCATCATCGTCGAATCCAGCTTCACCAGCATCGAAGACATGCTCGCCACGCTCAGGTGGGGCGATCTTCCCGGCGCCGGCCTGTTTGTCACCCAGCGCTTCGCGTCCACCCGCAAGCTGGCGTCCATCACGCGGCCGCTGCTGATTCTGCACGGCACCGCCGATCGCGTCGTGCCCCACACCATGAGCGACGAACTCTACGCTGCGGCGACCAGCGTGCCCGAAGGCCTGAAACGGCTGGTGAAGATCGACGGCGCCTCGCATTCCGGGTCGGTGCGCAGCAGCGAGTATGAACGGGCGGTCACGCGCTTCGTGCAAGACGCAATGCAGCAGGCTCGCCGCGCACCTTGAGGATGCCTGCGGACAGCGGGCGAAGATGAGGCTTGTTCCTCGACCCTGGCTTGCAAAAACTTAGCGATAATAACGGCCTGCATACGAAACCATTCAATTCACCGGAGGAACCCCATGAAGTCTTCAATCATCCGCACACTGGCTGCGGCGGTCACCGCCGCCGCGTTCTGTGCGCCCGTCCTGGCACAGGAAGGCGGCCCCATCCGCATCGTCGTGCCGTTTGGAGCCGGCGGCCCGATCGATGTCACCGCCCGCGTGCTGGCTGAAGCGGTTCAGGAAGACCTGGGCACCGTCATCGTTGAAAACCGCGCCGGTGCGGGCGGCAACATCGGTTCCTCGGTCGTGGCAAAGGCCGCCCCTGACGGCAAGACGCTGGGCATCGCCACGCTGGCTTCCCACGCCGTGAACCCGTGGCTGTACAAGAACATGCCCTTCGATGCCGCCAAGGATTTCGAGCCGGTATCGCTCATGGTGTATGTCCCCAACGTGCTCGTCGTGAACGCCGAGAAGGCCAAGGAACTCAAGATCGACACGGTCAACGATCTGATCGATTACGCCAAGGCCAACCCCGGGATCCTGAACTACGGCTCGGGCGGCAATGGCAGCGGTGGCCATCTGTCCGGTGAAATGTTCCGCCGGCAAGCCGGCGTTGACGTCGTGCACGTGCCCTACAACGGCGGCGCCCCGGCCCAGCTGGCCCTGTTGGCCGGCGATGTCCACTTCACCTTCGATAACCTGGCCACGGCGGCACCGAATATCCGCGCCGGCAAGCTGAAGGCCTTGGCGGTCACCACCGACGAGCGCAGCAAGGAGCTGCCGGAATTGCCCACGATGAAGGAAGCGGGCATGAAGGATTTCACCGTCTCCACGTGGTGGGGCCTAGTCGTACCGGCCGGCACGCCCAAGGAAACCGTCGAAAAGCTCAATGCCGCTTTCGTGAAAGCCATGAAGGAACCCAAGACTCAGGAGCGCTTCAAGACCCTGCTGATCGAAGCCACCCCCACAACACCCGAAGAGTTCGGCAAGCTCATGGCTGATGAACGCGCCCGCTACAAGGACGTCGTCGCCGCCGCGGGCGCCCAAGTCGACTGATATACGCAAGACTGAAGTTCTGAATCGGGGTCCGACCTGTTTTTCACGGTATGAAAAGCGGGGCCGGACCCCGATTGCCTGTCCTTCTTCCCATGATCCGCCAAGTCTTTCTGTTCGCTGTTGCCGGGGTCATCGGCTTGATCGTCGATGTCGCGGTGCTGTATGCACTGCGCGATGCGATCGGTCCGTTCTATGGGCGAGCCGTTTCCTTCTTCGGGGCCGTGATCGCGACATGGCTGGTGAACCGTTCGGTCACCTTCCGGAGCCGTCAATCCGGCTTGTCGCTCAAGAAGGAGTTCACTGCCTATTTCACCCTGATGCTGGCGGGCGGTGCCGTGAATTACGCCGCTTATTCCGTCCTGGTGCTTGGCGTAGCGCTCGTGCGCGAACATCTTTTTCTGGGCGTCGCCGTTGGAAGCCTGGCCGGCATGGCGGTCAATTTTCTGACTTCCCGGTATCTGCTGTTTCGACGCCAGCGTTGAAATACAGGCGCGGCGTGACAACTGGTCCTTATGTCAGTTCGAACACTTTTTCCAGCGTGTCGGCCTCCAGTACATTCAGGGCCCACTGCTGAAGGGTTTCGGTACCGGCCTCAGTGATGCGAACGGCCGCCCATTCAGGCACCGATCCGAACTTGCGCTGCAGCAGGGTCTGCAAGAGCAAGGCAGTGCCTTCAAGCTTTCCAACTTGTAGCCCTTTCTGAAGGCCCTTCTGAAGGCCTTCTTCCATGCTCGCGGCTTTCTCCCGGCGCAGCATCACTCTTTCCACGCTGTTCAAACGTTGCATCATGGCGGGCTCCTCAATTTGTTCCAATGTTTCGACGAACCGGTCATCCAGCATATCGGGAAGCGTCAGCAAGGCGTCCATTATTTCGAGAAGCACTACACGGACGGCTGCATCGTAGTTCCACTTAAGTAGTAAACGCGTCAATTGCAGCTTGCTGGCTAATCGCGTAGTGTCCGGAACCGTCGCCCGACATTTCAACTGCGCTAGCAACACGATCGCAAACGGATTCCGGGGTGCTAAGGATTCCAATTCTGCCACACGGTGCTGCCACTGGGCGACATTCACGATGGGGAAGCGGAAGATCAGTTCGTCGCCGAAGCCGCCATGGCGGAACGTGGCCGTGTCGTCGTCTCCGTCGGAATCGAGCTGCAGCTGCGCAAGCAAGTCGACACGTTGAGTCCCGCGCTGTTTGAGCTTACGGCTCAATTGCTGAAGTTCCTGGTTGAGGAATACGGGCGGTGCCGTCCAGTCAACGAGCTGATGAATACCCGGCCAAAAGAGCGCGAGGCACTCTGGAAGCCAGTTTTGCAGGGCTTCCTTCCAAGCCCCGTCGAAATCGGGATGGCGAGCGGTCTCCCCTGGCATGGTGGCCCCGAGATGATGGACGAATGGTCCGACCATCATCAAGGAGACCGCATGTCACCGCTATTCGGAAAAGCCGATCCTGACAGGCGAGCGTAGTCGCGGTCCTGCTTTCCGATCCACACTCAACCCTGCACCGAGATCCCCGCATTCTTGATGACGGTGGCGAACTTCGTCTGTTCGCTGCTCATGAACTCGGCCAGGCGCTGGGCGGAGCCGCCGCCGTCTTCGGCGCCGGCTTGCGCCAGTCGCTGAACCAGCTCGGGGGTGGCGAGCGCCGCATTCAGGTCGGCGTTCATGCGTTCCACCATGGCGGCGTCCATGCCGCCGGGCCCGACCAGCGCGAACCAGATACTGGCCTCGAAGCCGGGGAAGCCCTGTTCAGCGACGGTCGGGACATCACGCAGGCTCTTGGAGCGCTTCTGCAGCGTCTGGGCCAGCGCAATCAGTTTGCCGCTTTCGATCAACGGCTTGGCCGTGGTCATCCCTTCGAATGCGTACTGGATATGGCCGCCCATTACGTCGGTCATCAGCGGTGCGGACCCGCTATAGGGCACGTGAAGCACATCGATGCCGGCTTCGGCTTTGAAGATCTCCAGCGCCAGGTGCTGAGCCGAGCCCGTGCCGGCCGAACCGAAGACGATCTTGCCGGGCTGTTCCTTGCACAGCTTGATCAGATCCTCCAGCGTCTTGGCCGGCTGGTTGGGCCCGCCCACCAATATCGTGGGCGTCTTCCCGATCAGCCCGATGGGCGTGAAGTCGTTCTCTACCGAGTAGCCCAGATCGGGCCGCAAGCCCGGGCCGATCCCGTGGCTGTTCACATGGGCCACCAGCAGAGCCGTGCCATCGTTCTTCTGCTTGGCGGTGTGCCGGGCGGCGATCACGCCCGCAGCGCCGGGCCGATTCTCCACGATGACCGGCACACCCCAGGCGTCGGCGAAGTTCTGAGCCAGCAAGCGTGCCAGGACGTCGGTGCCGCCGCCTGCTGGAAAGCCCACCGACATGTTCACGGCGCCGGAAGGCGTCGCGGCTTTTGCCCAGATGGAAGGGGTCAGCATGGAGGCGGCGAGCGCGCTGCCGGAAAGGATGAAATGACGGCGATTCATGTTGATTGTCTCCTGTGTAATTG
>JAEWFK010000108.1 GCA_023388835.1 Pseudomonadota bacterium
TCCACGACCGTATCCTGCGCGAGCAGCCACAGTCCCAGTGCGTGCTGCTGGTTCTCACGGCCTTGCCGGGAGAGCGAGTCGCTGCTGTCATGGTAGATGCGGAACACTTGATTCACGAAGCGCGTCAGATACCCGGCTCGGGCGATCGCACGCCACACCAGACTTTCGGGAACGAAGCCGGCGATCTCCTCGGGGAAAGGGAACTGCAGCAGCACTTGCGTCCGCATACAGCCGAATTTCTCACCGGAGACATGGTACTTGAAGGTCATGTCCAGCGCCGACGCATCGAAGATATCCCGAGGATAGCGGTCGCCCACGATGCTGCCGTCGGGCCGGGCACAGAGGCCGGTGATGGCTACATAATGATCGCGCTCCGCTTCGGGGATCTCGTACCAAGTGGACATCATGGATGCAAGGGCCTCGGTATCCAGGCTGTCATCGCTGTCCAGCGCCACCACCAGTTCTCCGGCGGCCTTGCGAACGCCTCGGTTGAACGCCGTCTTCTTGTGCTGGTTCTTTTGCCAGACATAATGGATGGGGAAACGGGCTTCCTGCTGCCAATCGAGCACGAGCGCGCGCGTGCTGTCCGTCGAGCCGTCGTCCACGATGACCCACTCGAAATCCTGCCAAGTCTGGTCCCGCAGGGACGCATACACCCTGCCCAGCGTGTGAGCACGGTTATAAGTGGGCGTCACGACAGTGAAGAGGGGGCGATGCGACATGGTAAACACAAAGGGGCGGAAACCGACGAGACGATGATAGGCTAAAAAAAAACCGCAGACCCATGATCTGCGGTTTACTTGCCTTACTTACAATTCGCGATACACCGCTCGGTGCGCTGCCAAACGGCAGAAAGCTCGCTCGAAAGAAGGCGATACAGCGCGTTGCGCGTTGCCGGTCAGGCGCGCTTCACTTTTTCCAGCATCTTGAACACGCCCTTGGGTGAGCGCACGAAAAGGCGCTTGAATGCCTTTCCAAGACAACGGCGCTCCAGGGTGTTGCGACGCGTACGTTTGATTTCTGCCATGAGGTTTCTCCGCTATGAGTCTTTTTGCCACGTGCTGACGAATCCACCATTCTAACCTGAAACCGCTGCAAGCCAAAAATCAGCACTCCTTGCTTAAACCAGGGGCCGCTTTTCGCGCGGCGCGTCGTTTGCTCAGCCTCTTCATGATCTGCCACTCAGCCCGTGGTCAGCAGGCCACCCGGATTCGCCTTTATCATTGACGCATGAGCTCCCAAATCCGCATCTTCGGCGCCCGCCAGAACAACCTCAAGAACCTTGACGTCTCATTCGACACCGGCAGCTTCACCGTGATCACCGGTGTGTCCGGCTCGGGCAAGAGTTCGCTCGCTTTCGACACCTTATATGCCGAAGGTCAGCGTCGCTATGTCGAGACTTTCTCGCCCTACGCTCGGCAGTTCCTGGACCGTATGGACAAACCCCAGGTGGAACGGATAGAAGGCATTCTGCCGGCCATCGCCATCGATCAAGTGAACCCGGTGCGCAATTCCCGCAGCACCGTGGGCACCATGACCGAGCTCAACGATCATCTGAAGCTTCTGTATGCCCGGTTGGGCGCGCTATATTGCCGGTGCTGCGCTCGGCCGGTGCGGCGCGACGATCCGGAATCCATCCGCCAGGACATCGCCCTGCGCAGCCCCGCGCATGGCGACCCGCGCTTGATCGTTACTTTCCCCGTTGCCATTCCGGCGAACTTCACGGAAGAAGAGGTCCGCAGCTTCCTGGACCAGCAGGGCTATACCCGCGTTCACCATGAAGAGACGCGCGAGCGGGCGGTCACGGAAACGTCCACCAGTCAGGGCCGCGGCCACAAGGGCGAAACCGTCGAGACACAGCGCATTCTGCACGTGACCCAGGATCGTTTCCGTTACGGCAATGCCGAACCGCAACGGGTGATGGAGGCGCTTGATGCTGCCCTCAAGCAGGGAGACGGCCATCTGGCCATCCATGTAATGGGGGACGATGGCAATGACACCGAGGTCTGGCGCTACAGCAGCCGACTTCATTGCGCGCACTGCAATATCGAATACAGCACCCCACTGCCCAGCACGTTCTCCTTCAACTCGCCCCTGGGCGCCTGCGAACAGTGCCGCGGCTTCGGCCGCGTCATGGGCATCGACTACGACCTCGTCGTACCCGATGAACGCAAGACCTTGCGCGAAGGCGCAGTCAAGCCCTGGCAGACCCCCAGCTATAAGGAATGCCAGACGGAACTGGAACACTACGCCGGCCGCAGCGGCTTGCGCCTGGATACGCCGTGGAAAGACCTGGATGAGCACGAGCGGCAATGGGTGGTGCATGGCGATCCGCAATGGAAGGGCGGCAACAACGCCTGGAAGACGCAGTGGTACGGCGCCCAGCGCTTCTTCGACTGGTTGGAATCGCGCAGCTACAAGATGCACGTGCGCGTCCTTTTGTCCAAGTACCGCAGCTATACGCCCTGCCCGGCCTGCGGCGGCGCGCGGCTGAAGCCCGATGCCACGCTTTGGCGGCTGGGCGGCCACCTGCCGCCGGAGATCGAAGGCGAACACGCTCGCTTCATGCCGGTGCATGCCCACTGGACGCGCGAAACATTGCAACAGCTGCCGGGCCTGGCCATTCAGGACCTCATGCGGCTGCCCATCGATCGCGTACGGGCTTTCTTCGAAGCACTGACCTTCGGTGCGCGCATGGACGCTGCGCTGGACCTGCTGCTGACCGAAGTACGGGCGCGGCTCAAGTTCCTGTGCGATGTAGGGCTGGGCTATCTTTCGCTGGACCGTCAAAGCCGCACGCTCTCGGGCGGAGAGGTGCAACGCATCAACCTCACGACCGCGCTGGGCACCTCGCTGGTCAACACCTTGTTCGTGCTGGATGAGCCCTCGATCGGGCTGCATCCGCGCGACATGCACCGCATCATCCAGGTCATGCACCGGCTGCGCGACAACGGCAACAGCCTGGTGGTGGTCGAGCACGACCCTCAGGTCATGGTGGCGGCGGACCGCGTGATCGACATGGGTCCGGGACCGGGCGAGCGCGGGGGTCAGATTGTCTTCGACGGTACGCCTGACAATCTGCGCACAGCGCTCACGCTGACCGGCCGCTATCTGGGCGGAGAGCTCAGCGTGGAAGCGCCCCGCCCGCAACCCGTGGCAGAGAACACGCCGCGTCTCATTCTTGAGGGGGTGCGGGCGAACAATCTCAAGAACGTCTCGGTTTCCATACCGCTGGGCAGGCTGGTATGCATTACGGGTGTTTCGGGCTCAGGCAAGTCCACCCTCGTGCAGGATGTTCTGTATCCCGCCATGCTGAAGAAACTGGGGCGGCCCACCGAGGCGCCCGGTGAGTACGACCGCCTGCTGGGCGACGACCGGCTATACGACGTCACCATGGTCGATCAGACGCCCATCGGGAAGACGGCGCGCTCCAACCCCGCCAGCTATGTCGGCGCCTTTGATGCCATCCGCAAGCTCTTCGCCCAGGCGCCCATGTCTCGCGAACGCGGCTACACCGGCGGCACCTTCAGTTTCAACAGCGGGGACGGCCGATGTCCGACCTGCGGCGGAACCGGTTTCGAACACGTGGAGATGCAGTTCCTCTCGGATGTCTACTTGCGCTGCCCGGACTGCGACGGCAAGCGGTTCCGTCCGGAAATCCGTGAAGTCAGACTGGAACACCTGGGCAAATCGGCCTCTATCGACGAAGTACTGGAAATGACGGTCAACGAGGCGCTGACCTTCTTTTCGGGCCTGCGTGACGTGCAGCGGGCGCTGGCCCCCCTGGCGGACGTAGGACTGGAATACCTTCAGCTTGGACAGCCGGTGCCGACGCTTTCGGGCGGCGAAGCGCAGCGCCTGAAGCTCGCCGGCCACTTGGTCGAGAACAAGACCGATGCCAAAGGACTGGCCATCAAGGGCAAACTGTTTCTGTTTGACGAGCCCACGACCGGGCTGCATTTCGACGATGTGGCCCGCCTGATGCGCGCCTTCCGCCGCTTGCTGGCGGGAGGACACAGCTTGCTCGTCATCGAACACAATCTAGACGTCATCCGGGCATCGGACTGGATCATCGACCTGGGGCCGGAAGGCGGGGAACAGGGCGGACGTGTACTGGGCGCCGGCACCCCGGTCGATCTGATGGACATTGCCGAATCTCACACGGGCCAGGCGCTCAAGGAATATGCATCTAAGATCATCCGTGCGGGTGAGGCGCCATCTGATCACGCCATTGCGCGCACCGCAGTCGCTGAACCTCAGGCCGCGTATGCCGATGCGCCGGCCTTCAACGCACCCGCGGCTGTAGCCGACGCCCTCGCGGGCGAGGACTCCGCCGGCAGCCCGCTGCAAAGCATTCTCCGGCGGCGCCGTGCGGGGCGCAAGCACATCGACATTCTCAATGCGCGCGAGCACAACCTGAAAGGCGTGGACGTCAGCATCCCGCGCGATACTTTCACGGTCATCACCGGGGTGTCGGGTTCCGGCAAGTCCACCCTCGCCTTCGACATTCTCTTCAACGAGGGCCAGCGCCGCTACCTGGAGTCTTTGAACGCCTACGCACGCGCCATCGTCCAGCCCGCCGGCAAGCCTGACGTGGACGCCATCTACGGCATTCCGCCCACTGTGGCCATTGAGCAGCGCACCAGCCGCGGGGGCCGCAAGTCCACCGTCGCCACCATGACGGAAATCCATCATTTCCTTCGGCTGCTCTACATGAAGCTGGGCACGCAGTACTGCCCTCAATGCGACATCCCCGTGGAGCCGCAACGCGCGGAGCAAATCGTGGCGCATATCCTGCAACAGTATGGCGGGCGCCATATCGGCGTTCTGGCGCCGCTGGTCAAGGCGCGCAAGGGCTATTACACCGATCTGGCGAAATGGGCGGCCGCCCGGGGCCACACCCATCTTCGAGTGGACGGCGAATTCATCGCGGTGAATCCCTGGCCGCGCCTGGACCGCTACAAGGAACACACCATCGAGCTTCCCGTTGCCGACCTCATCGTCGATGCGGCGAATGAGCGCGCCCTGCGCGAGGCCGTGTCGCAGGCCTTGGAGCACGGCCAGGGCACGATGAGCATCCTGGTCGACCTGACCGAAGACGCCCCCACGTTGGAAGACCGCCGGGCGGGCGGCGTATCGGCGGGCGCGGGGGTCCAGCATTTTTCGGCCAAACGGGCTTGCCCGAATTGCGGCCTCAGCTTTCCCGAGCCTGACCCGCGCATGTTCTCGTACAACTCCAAGCATGGCTGGTGCGCAAGCTGCTACGGTACCGGCCTGCGTCTGCCCGGCTTCGATGCCGAACAGACCGGAGAGGAAATCGGCTGGAACGCCTGGTTCGAAGGCCAGGAGGAAGCCTGCCACAGTTGCCACGGAGCCCGGCTGAATCCCACATCGCTGGCCGTGCGCTGGCGCGACCGCTCCATTGCCGAAATGGCGAGCATGCCCGTGACCGACGCACAGTCCTTCTTCACTGGATTGGTATTGCGGGGCCGGGAAAGCGAGATCGCGCGCGACATCCTGAGCGAAATTCGCGGCAGGCTGGACTTCATGCTGAAGGTCGGCCTGGGCTACCTGGCCTTGGACCGGGCCGCGCCCACCCTTTCTGGCGGCGAAGCACAGCGAATTCGGCTCGCCGCGCAGCTGGGGTCCAATCTGCAGGGCGTCTGCTACGTGCTTGATGAACCGACCATCGGTCTGCACCCGCGGGACAACCGGATCTTGCTCGATGCTCTCGCCCTGCTGGAAGGCAACGGAAACACGCTGGTGGTTGTGGAACACGACGAGGACACGATCCGGCGCGCCGCCCATGTAATCGACATGGGACCCGGCGCGGGGGTGCGGGGCGGCACCGTGGTCGCCGAAGGCACGGTTCAGCAACTCATGGACAACCCCGCGTCGGTGACGGGACGCTACCTGCGCCAGCCGCTGCAGCACCCGCTACAGGCGCGACGTCCCATCACCAACGAGACACCCAGAATCCAGGTGCACGGCGCCCGCATGCACAATCTGCGAGACGCCGATGCGAGTATTCCCATCGGCCGGCTCAGCGTCGTGACCGGCGTCTCGGGATCCGGGAAATCCACCCTGGCGCGCGAGGTTCTGCTCGACAACCTTACGCAAGCGGTCAGGGACCGCAAGGCGCCTTCCTGGGTCGGTTGCAAGGACATCACAGGTTGGGAAGCCCTGGACCGTGTACTGGAAGTCGACCAGACGCCCATAGGCAAGACCCCGCGTTCCTGCCCCGCCACCTATGTGGGATTCTGGGACGACGTGCGCAAGCTGTTCGCCGGCACCCGCGACGCCCGACTGCGCGGCTGGACGGCTTCACGTTTCTCGTTCAATACCGGTCAAGGGCGGTGCCCGATCTGCGAAGGCCAAGGCATGCGAACGCTGGAGATGTCCTTCCTGCCGGATGTCAAGGTCCCTTGCGATGCCTGCGAAGGTCAACGCTTCAACCGCGATACCCTGAGCGTGACCTGGCGCGAGCTGTCGGCGGGCGACGTGCTGAGCATGGAAGTGGACGACGCCATTCAGTATTTCGCTGCCCATCCGCGCATTCTGCGGCCCTTGCAGCTGATGCAGGATGTCGGCCTGGGTTACTTGACGCTCGGCCAGCCTTCACCCACGCTTTCGGGGGGCGAGGCACAGCGCATCAAGCTTGTGACCGAACTGGCCAAGGCGCGGCTGGACGAGGGCGTCATCCGGGGCGGTCGGGCTTCACGCCTGCCGCATACTCTCTATGTTCTGGACGAACCCACAGTGGGACTGTCCATCGCCGACGTCGAGAAGCTCATCCATGTATTGCATCGGCTGGTCGACGCAGGCAATACGGTGATCGTGATCGAACACAATCTGGATGTAGTGGCTGAAGCGGACTGGATCGTCGACCTCGGCCCTGAAGGCGGCAGTGAAGGCGGCCAGGTGGTGGCCGAAGGATCGCCCGAAGATCTCATGGACTTGCGGGGGCGCTCGCATACCGGCGAAGCCTTGCACGGCTTCTTGCACCAGGCGGCCCACTCATGAAAGCGCCTGAACCCTCCGCTGCCCCCAGCCTGATCGAAACCATGCGGATTGAAGTCGGGGGCGGCATGCCGCTGCTCGAGGGCCATTTGCAGCGGCTGCGGCGCTCAAGCCTGACGCTGGGCCATGTATGGCCGGGAGCCGCGCCGATACGTGAACGGTTGAGAGGCGAAGTCGCAGAGCTGGACACCGATCGGGCGTGGCGCGTGCGGATGCTGCTGGCGCCCAACGGCAGCGTCTCGGTGACACATGGCCCGCTGATGGCACTTCCCGACCCCTTGCCCGTCATGATTGCGGCCCAGCCTAGAGACGGCGGCGCAGAGATGTGGCTGCAACACAAGACCACCCATAGGCCGTGGTACCAGGAAACCGCAGCATGGCTGGATGCCCATCCCGAGATTTTCGACGTACTGTATTGGGACGAAGACGGGCAGATGTGCGAAGGCAGCCGGACCAATCTCTACATGCAGACAGCCGACGGGCGCTGGCTGACGCCACCCGTGAAAACGGGCGCGCTGCCAGGCGTGCAACGCGCCGCCCTGCTGGAAGCCGGACAAGTGGTCGAAGCATCCATTACCCGCGAAGAGTTCCTGCGTGCCGGGCGATGGCGCATCTCGAACGCATTACGCGGCTGGCGTGACGCGGTCCAGTGACAGCGGCGGCACACGGGAAGACGGAGTTCAGGCGTGCCGGCCGTTCAACAGCCAGTGCACCGCTTCGTTCGCCGCGGCGAGGCCCATGGCCGCGGTGACCATGACGGCGGAGCCATAACCCGCACAGGAGAGGCCTTGAGGCCCGCCCCCGGCCGTCCGGTCCGCGGACCATGCCGCCGGCAGGACGGCGGGTTGGTCGAACCACAATGCCCGCAGCATCATCCGCGGAATACGTTTGCGTACCTTGCCCGCGGCGTCGGCCGCCCGCGGAAAGCCATGCTGACGCCGCAAGGTATTGCGCAGCTTGGACAGCAAGGCGTCGTTCACCGCCTGTGAGAGATCTCCGCTGCGCAAGCCCAGAGGGTCGGTTTTTCCCCCTGCTCCCCCGCATATGACCAAGGCCTGTTTCCGCCGCCGCGCCTCGAGAATGAGCGCAATCTTTGCCGACGCTTGGTCGGTGGCGTCTATCACGATGTCGGCATCGAGCGGCACAATGACCTGAACGTTCTCCGGCTCGACGAAATCGTCGACGACCCGCACCACGCATTCAGGATTGATGTCTCGTATGCGTTGCGCCATGGCCGCGGCCTTGGCTTGGCCCAGGGTACTGGTCAGTGCGTGTATTTGGCGATTCACGTTGGATTCGGCCACATGATCGAGGTCGATCAGGGTGATGCGCCCTACGCCGCAACGCGCCAGCGCTTCGGCACACCATGAGCCCACGCCGCCTATGCCCGCCACGACCACATGACCGACGCGCAGGCGTTCGGTAGCGCCAGGACCGTAAAGGCGTTCGAGCCCGCCGAATCGCCTGCTGGAGTCGATGAAACAGTTATCTGCCATGGGAATGGATTTTAGCTGCTCTACAATGTAGGCATCATTATTGACCCTTCCCCGCATTCCACGGAAAGTGAACACGACGCCGATCCTGCCAAGCGCCCCGGCCGCTTCCAGTTTCCGCCTGCTGACCGAAGCCGAGAGGCTGGCATCATTGCAGGCGGCCTTGGCTGCCCTGCCACCCGGGAAGGACATCTGGATATACGGATACGGCTCGCTTATCTGGCGGCCCGAGTTCGATTACGCAGAGCGGCGCTATGCCCTGCTGCACGGCTATCACCGCGCGCTGTGCCTATGGTCCCGCGTGAACCGTGGCACGCCCGAAAAGCCCGGCCTGGTCTTCGGGCTCGACGCCGGCGGCTCCTGTCGCGGCATGGCTTTTCGAATAGAAGGCGATGGTGTACCCGATATCATGAGCGCACTATGGCGCCGCGAGATGCCCAGCGGGGCCTACATTCCGCGCTGGCTGAACTGCCGCACGGAAAGCGGCCCCATCACCGCGTTGGCGTTCACCATGAATCGCAACACCGACGCCTATGTAAGAGATCTGCCTCAGGAACGCTTGCTGCAGATCGTGCGCAACGCGCATGGCAATTACGGCCCATGCATCGACTACGTGCTGGAAACCGCGGACGCCCTGGCGCGTCACAATATCGTCGACAGGCGTCTCTTTGCCTTGGCCCATACGTTGCGCCAGGTTTAGAAACACCTCCCTTCCCTTTCTTATTTCATCGAACCTTAGCCATGTCCGTCGCTGATCTCCGCCAGAAATACGGCAAATTCGAGCTCCTGGAATCCGGCGTGGCCGGAACGCCCGCCGAGCAGTTCACACGATGGTTCGCCGAAGCGCTGGAGGCCGGCGTCCCCGAGCCCAACGCCATGACGCTGGCCACCGTGGGCGCCGACGGGCATCCCGCGGCCCGCATCGTGCTGCTGAAGGGGTTCGACGAGCAAGGCTTTGTTTTCTACACCAACTACGAGTCTCGAAAAGGCCAGGAGCTGGCCGAGCATCCGCACGCCGCCCTGCTTTTTTTCTGGCAGCTGCTGGAGCGCCAGGTTCGTATAGAAGGGCAAATCGAGAAAGCGACATCACACGAATCGGACGACTATTACCGCAGCCGGCCGCTCGGTTCGCGCATCGGTGCATGGGTGTCGCCTCAGAGCCGGCCCATCACCCGCGACATGCTCGAAGCGCGCACGGCCGAGCTGACGGAATCACTGGGCGACGACCCGGCGCGTCCGCCTCACTGGGGCGGCTACCGTTTGGTCCCCCACTATGTGGAGTTTTGGCAAGGAAGGCCATCGCGGCTGCATGACCGCCTGGCCTACAAGTTGCAGGAAGACGGCAGCTGGGCCCTTCAGCGCCTGGCGCCCTGATGCGGGACCGCCCCATCGAAGACAGCAGGAACAACCAAACGCAAATGACTGCCCATTCGCCTGATTTCGATCAGAACCATTTCCGCTCGGCGCTCGGGCGCTTTGCGACCGGCGTCACCATCGTCACGACGGAGACCGCCGACGGAAAACCGTGGGGACTCACGGTCAGCTCCTTCAATGCCGTCTCGCTGGAGCCGCCGATGATCCTCTGGTCGCTGTCGCAGAATGCGACGGCGCTGCCGCACTTTCTGAACGCCCGACGCTATGTTGTGCATGTTCTTTCCGCCGGACAGCTGAATCTGGCCAAGCGATTTTCCAAAGGCATGCAGGAAGACCGCTTCCGCGATGTCCCGCTCAAGCGCAGCCCTCATGGGGCGCCCATGCTGGCGGATCCGGACACGGCTGCCTGGTTCGAGTGCTGGAACCATGCGCAACACCCGGCGGGCGACCACACCATATTCATCGGGCAGGTCGAGCGCTGCGCCCGGCGTTACAGCCAGCCCCTGGTATATCATGCCGGGGACTTCGACCTGACTCCCTCCATTGAGCCGATCGCGGACCACTGACAGGCCGCCCAATTACTTCCCCCAGCAAGAAAACAAGAACATGGCAGACATAGACTGCATCGTCCTCGGCGCCGGCGTCGTCGGCCTGGCTGTCGCCCGCGAACTGGCGCTTGCCGGGCGCGAGGTGTTGATCGTGGAAGCGACAGAAGGCATTGGAACCGGAACGAGCGCGCGGAATTCCGAAGTCATCCACGCAGGCCTCTACTACCCGCAAGGTAGCCTGAAAGCGCGGCTGTGCGTGGAAGGCAAGCAGATGCTGTACGAGTACTGCAGCCAGCGGGGCATCCCGCATAAGCGACTCGGAAAACTGATCGTCGCGGCGAACCCTGAACAGACCGTGAAGCTGGCTGGTATTTCCGAACGAGCACGGCGTAATGGCGTCGACGATCTCTACCAGATCGATGGGCGCGAAGCCGCCGAACTCGAACGCGCCCTGGTCTGCGATGCCGCGCTGGTATCGCCGTCCACCGGCATTGTCGACAGCCACGGCCTGATGCTTGCGCTGCAAGGCGATGCTGAGAATGCAGGCGCGCAATGTGTCTTCATGACGCCGTTCCGCGAAGGACGCCGGCTGGAGAACGGCGAATTTCTGCTCTCATTCGACGGCGGCGAATCCATGGAACTGACGGCGGGCTGCATTGTGAATGCGACCGGCCTGGCCGCGCCGTCCGTTGCACGCCGTCTAGCGGGTCAACCGGAAGCATTGATTCCAACTGCCTACTATTGCAAAGGCAGTTACTTCACCCTGTCTGGCCGTTCGCCCTTCAGCCGCCTGATCTACCCCATGCCGGACAACGCGGGGCTGGGTGTGCACCTGACCGTCGACATGGGTGGGCAAGCCAAGTTCGGCCCGGATACCGAATGGGTGCCGGGCGAAGACTACAATATCGACCCTCGGCGCGGCGACAGCTTCTATGCCGCTGTGCGCAGCTACTGGCCGGGACTGCCGGATGGCGCACTGCAGCCCGGCTATACCGGCATCCGCCCCAAGATCGTGGGCCCCGGCGAGCCGGCCGCAGACTTCGTCATTGCCGGCCCCGGCACGCATGGTGTTACTGGGCTGGTGAACCTGTTCGGCATCGAATCGCCCGGCCTCACCGCCAGCCTCGCCATTGGGCGTGAGGCACTGGCCGTCCTCGAACAAACCCCGCAACACAGTTGAATCCATGAAGGAATACATACTCACGCTTTCTTGCCCCGACCAGACGGGCATCGTGCACGCCGTTTCAGGGTGGCTGCTTGGCCGTCAGGGAAACATCATCGACTCCCAACAATTCGGTGACGACGAGACCCGGCGCTTCTTCCTGAGGGTGCATTTCAGCCTGCCACAAGCGCAGGATGTGGAAGCGCTACGCGCCTCGTTCACCGAGGTGGCCGCGCGTTTCGACATGGATGCGAACCTCTACGACAGCGACCGCCGTTCGCGCGTACTGCTGCTGGTGAGCCGCCAGGGCCACTGCCTGAACGACCTGCTGTTTCGCACCCATACCGACCAGCTTCCCATCGATATCGTCGGTGTCGCTTCAAACCACTGCGATTTTGAGGCCATGTCGAGAGCCTATGGCCTGCCCTTCCACCACCTGCCCGTCACGCCCGAGACCCGGGCCGAGCAGGAAGCTCAGATACTGGAACTGGTTGAGCGCGAGAAGGTCGATCTTGTGGTGCTGGCGCGCTACATGCAGATTCTGTCGAACGACCTGTGCCGGGCACTGGAAGGCCGCGCGATCAACATCCACCACAGCTTTCTGCCCAGCTTCAAGGGCGCCCGCCCCTATCACCAGGCGCATACGCGCGGCGTGAAGATCATCGGCGCCACGGCGCACTATGTCACCGCTGACCTGGACGAAGGCCCCATCATTGAACAGGACATCGAACGCGTACACCACGGCATGAGCGCCGAGGCGCTGGTTCGCGTGGGCAGCGACGTGGAATCACTCGTGCTGTCGCGCGCGGTGCGCTGGCATGTGGAACACCGCATATTACTGAACGGGCAGCGCACCGTGGTGTTCGATT
>JAEWFK010000159.1 GCA_023388835.1 Pseudomonadota bacterium
GCGGTGATCGGGTCGACGTTGGGCATGGGACAGCGGGCGCATTGCTTGACGAGCGCGAACGTCATGGCGCCGATTCGCAAGCTGCTGACATAATCCTCTTCGTAGGCCTCCAGGCCTTGCAGCACGATGTTGGGTCTGAAGCGGTTCATGGCGACCGGAAGCTCCCCCCGGGCGGCCAGCTTTGTGTTCAGGTCGTCCAGCGAGGCCTGGCCCACGATCAGAAAGGGGAAGCCGTCCGCAAAACCAAAGGCATGTCCCGTGGGGAAGCCGTCCATGGCCGGCCGGCGCCGTAGCCAGTCAGCGATTCGCTGCGGACTGGCCAGACGATATGCCTCGCGATGTACGCGATAGAGCCGGCAGCTTCGACCTAGATAGTCACTGAACCAGTGTGCCGCCGTGTCTCCTTCATCGTGGCCCAGTGTGTCGCTGTTCCAGATTCGTATCGGCACCGCGGGCAGCTCCGCGCCGGCCTTGCGCAGGCTGATACGCAGGGTCGGCATCTCGGGCGCATTCAGAAAGAGAGCGGCTTCATCCAACGCCGGCTGCACCAGCGCCATGCGCGGGTGCCTTCGTTGCGTGAGGAAGCCTTCTTCGGCGTCTACCACCACCCATTGCCGATCGTGCGCAAGACCCCCCGCCGATATGCCGACCTGGGTGTGCGTGACGCCGCCGCAGGACTTGACAGGGTAGGTGTGCAAGGAGAGGATGCTTATCATCGTCGGCGGACTCGCAGGTGAAGAATTGCGGCTCTGTCCCGGCATGATAGCGCGCCGCCAGGGGCGCGCTAAAATTTCGCCTGTTATCACAGTGGTAGCCTCTTTTTTTCATCGTTACAGGGAATCGATATGGAATTTGATCGGGCTGGTATGAGCGCACTGATGGATATCGTTGCGCGTCCGGAGCTGATATTCGTGCGTGGCGAGGGCTCGTGGATAGAAGACCATACCGGCAAGCGATACCTGGATTTCATCCAGGGTTGGGCCGTCAACAGCCTGGGTCATTGTCCGTCGCCCATACGGAAAGCGCTGGACGAGCAGGCGAGCCGGCTGATCAATCCGTCCCCCGCTTTCTACAATGCGCCTTCCATGGAATTGGCCAAGCGCATTACCGGTGCATCGTGCTTCGACAGGGTGTTCTTCGCCAATAGCGGGGCAGAAGCCAATGAAGGAGCGATCAAGCTGGCGCGCAAGTGGGGCCGGCTGAACCGCAACGGCGCATACAAGATCATCACGCTCGATCACGGCTTCCATGGCCGCACTCTGGCCACGATGTCGGCTTCGGGCAAGGCCGGGTGGGACACGCTTTTCGCACCTCAGGTGCCGGGCTTCCCCAAAGCGAAACTGAACGACCTCGATTCGGTCGTGGCGCTTATCGACGACGAGACAGTCGGCATCATGCTCGAGCCCGTCCAGGGCGAAGGCGGTGTCATTCCGGCCACCCAGGAATTCATGCAAGGCCTGCGCCGGCTGGCCGATGAACATGGCATCCTGCTGATTGTCGACGAAGTGCAGACAGGCTTTGGCCGCACCGGTACCTTGTTCGCCTACGAACAATTCGACATCCAGCCCGACATCATGACTCTGGGCAAAGGCATTGGCGGCGGGGTGCCGCTGGCGGCGCTTTGCGCCCGCGAGGCGGTCTCCTGCTTCTCGCATGGCGACCAGGGGGGCACGTATAACGGCAATCCGCTCATGACCGCCGTCGGCGTGGCTGTTTTCGATACGCTGATGTCCGATGGTTTCCTTGATTCCGTGCAGGCGCGTTCGCGGCAACTCTCTGAAGGGCTCTTGGCTCTTACCGAAAAGTGGGGCCTCAAGGGTGAACGCGGCGCAGGCTTGCTGCGTGCGCTGGTGCTTGATCGCGACGACGGTGCGGCCATTGTGCGTACCGCCAGCGAATGGGGGCCTGAAGGCCTGCTGCTGAACTCTCCACGCCCCAATTTGCTGCGTTTCATGCCCGCGCTGAACGTGACGGAAGACGAAGTGGCCTGGATGCTGAGCCGGCTCGACGAAGTGATCGCCAAGGTGCGCGGCTAAAGCTGAGTATTCGCCTACGGCGGCAAAAGGCCCCCGCTGCGTGCTGGCTCGCGCGCAGCGGGGGCTTTTTATGGTTCCGGCGTTCCAGTGCCGGCGCCAACGGAGGGCGTGTAAGAGCATGCGGCAGGAAGCCGGGCCGATGGACCGGCTTCCCCGCCTTAGGCAGTGACGACCGCCTTGGCGACCTGGCGCCACTTGTGCAGCAACGGTTCGGTATAGCCGTTGGGCTGTTCGAGCCCCTTGAAGACCAGGTCGCACGCTGCCTGGAAAGCGGGCGAGCTTTCGCCGCTTCCTGCCATGTCGCGATAGACCGGGTCGCCTGCGTTCTGACGATCGACCACGGCAGCCATGCGTTGCATGGTTTCCATGACCTGTTCGTGTGTGACGATGCCGTGGCGCAGCCAGTTGGCCATGTGCTGGCTGGAAATTCGCAGCGTGGCGCGGTCTTCCATCAGGCCGACGTCGTGGATATCGGGCACCTTGGAGCAACCCACGCCTTGGTCGATCCAGCGGACCACATAACCGAGGATGCCCTGGGCGTTGTTGTCCAGTTCCTGTTGGATCTCTTCCGGCGACCAGCTGGTGTCGCGCGCGACCGGAACATCGAGTATGCCGCGAAGCAAGGCTTGCTTGCCGCCTTCCATCGACAACTGGATGGCCTGGACGTCTGCCTGGTGATAGTGCAGCGCATGCAGGGTTGCGGCGGTGGGCGACGGCACCCATGCGGTGTTGCCGCCCGCCTTCAAGTGCCCTATCTTCTGTTCGAGCATATCGGCCATCAGGTCGGGCATGGCCCACATGCCCTTGCCAATCTGGGCGCGACCACGCAGGCCGCAAGCCAGACCGGTCTGCACATTATTGCGCTCGTAGGCGTCGATCCAGGTGCTGCGTTTCATGTCGCCCTTGCGGACCATGGGGCCGGCTTCCATGGAGGTATGCATTTCATCGCCCGTGCGGTCCAGGAAGCCGGTATTGATGAAGGCTACGCGTTCGCGCGCAGCGGCGATGCAGGCTTTCAGATTCACGCTGGTACGGCGCTCTTCGTCCATGATGCCCATCTTGATCGTGTTGCGCGGCAGACCGAGCACCGCTTCTGTGCGCGCGAAGAGTTCGTTGGCGAAGGCGACCTCGTCGGGGCCGTGCATCTTGGGCTTCACGATGTAAACCGAGCCGGCGCGCGAGTTCTGGCGGCGCTTCAGATCGTGCATTGCGATGAGCGATGTGATCACGGCGTCCATGATGCCTTCCTGGATTTCCTCTCCGTCGCCAACCAGGATAGCGGGGTTGGTCATGAGGTGCCCGACGTTGCGCACCAGCATGAGCGAGCGCCCTGGAAGGGTGATTTCCGCGCCGTCCAAGCCCGTGCATTGGCGGTCAGGATTGAGGCGGCGTGTGAAAGTCTTGCCGCCCTTCTCGACCGGTTCGGCCAGCGTGCCGTTCATCAGGCCGAGCCAATTGCGGTAGGCCAGCACCTTGTCTTCGGCATCGACCGTCGCCACGGAGTCTTCGCAGTCCATGATGGTCGTGATCGCCGATTCCATGACGATGTCCTTGACCCCTGCGGGGTCCTGACTGCCGATCGGGTGGCTGCGGTCGACCTCCAGTTCAAAGTGCAGGCCGTGATGACGGAAGACAATGGCTTCGGGGCTGGCCGGCTCACCGCGATAGCCCAGCAGCAGCGAGGCGTCGGCCAAGGTGGTGTGGCTGCCGTCGGTTAGCGTGACGTCGAGGCGGCCGTCGGTGATTGCGTAGGCGGTTGCGTCGGCGTGGGTGCCGGCCTGCAGTGGAACGGTGTCGTCCAGGAAGCGGCGGGCATAAGCGATCACCTTGTCGCCGCGCGCCGGGTTGTAGCCGCCGCCGCGCTCAGCGCCGTCGGTATCCGGGATGGCGTCTGTTCCATACAAGGCATCGTACAGGCTGCCCCAGCGTGCATTGGCCGCATTCAGTGCATAGCGCGCGTTGGTGACCGGCACGACCAGCTGGGGGCCGGCCTGTTGCGAGAACTCGGCGTCGATGTTGGCGGTGCCCAGCGCGACGTCGCCCGGCTCGGGCTGAAGATAGCCGATCTCGCGCAGGAAGTTTTCATAAGCTTCCGGATCAGCGACGGGCCCGGGGTTGGTCCGGTGCCATTCGTCGATGCGGGCCTGAAGGCGATCACGCGTGGCAAGCAGCTCGCGATTGCGCGGGGTCAGATCATGTACCAGGGCATCGAAACCGGACCAGAACGTAGCGGAATCCAGGCCCGTATCGGGCAAGACCTCGGACTCTATGAAGTCATGAAGCTCCGCGGCGATCTGGAGCCGGTGGCGGGAGATGCGTTCTGTCATGGTGAATCCTTGAGCGGAAATGATGAAACCGGTGTGCCGCCGCCGTGGAGGCGACGGGCCGGCCGGAGCCGGGCGCTGACTGGACCGGGCCGGGGGCATGCATCTATTATGGATGGCGCGACACGGGCTCTCAACGCTCTTCAAGTCAAAAGACCTTGTACAAAAAGTAAAAGCTGCGCCGGAGCTCCGCTTATATTAGTTAATCGATAGTCGTAGAATGCCGGCGGCATTTCAACGATGACGCCGCCCTGTCCAGGAGCTGATCGTGACCAAGGATCCCTCAAAAATCGTAGGCGCGGCGTCCGCCTTGCTGTTGCTCGACGGCTGGTCCGCGGTGAGCGGCCGAGATGCAATCTGCCGCGACTTCACCTTCAAGTCGTTCAACGAAGCCTTCGGCTTCATGACCCAGGTGGCTCTGCAGGCGGAAAAGATGAACCATCATCCCGAATGGAGCAACGTCTATAACCGCGTAAGTATCACGCTGACATCGCACGATGTGCGAGCGGTGACCGAGCGTGACGTCAAGCTGGCGCTCTTTATTGAGAAGCTGGTGTAATCCAGCCCACGAGCAGCGAAACGGTCACGACTGATAGTACGGTCGAAATCAGCGTCGCCTGCGAGGTGATCGCTGGTTCGCGGTCATAGAGCTTTGCCACCATGAAGGGGCCGGTTCCCACCGGCAAGGCCGCAAGCAGTATGGCCGCGCTGGCCCACATGGGCGGCATGTCGAACACCCAGGTAACCAGTACGAAGGCCAGCAGTGGGTGTACGAGCAGCTTCAGCGACACGATGCGCCACACGGTCCCGCGGTGCTGGCTCGGGCTGCCTTGAGAAAGAAACAGCCCGATGGTCACGAGAGCGCAGGGGCTGGCTGCCGCGCCCAGCAGCGTCGTGAATTGCAGCACAGGGCCGGGCAGCGACCAGCCGACTCCGGAGACCACCAATCCGGCTATGGGCGCGCACACCAGCGGGTTGCGCGCGACCGACACGGCGACCTTGCGCAGGGTTGCGGCCACAGTCGGGGAACGCTGCAGGTCCAGTTCGACCAGCACGATGCTGAAGGCGAACAGCACGCAGGCCGTGAGCAGCGTGATGATGATGACCGCAGGCAAGCTTGCTTCGCCCAGAACCATGATGCATAACGGAATGCCCATATAGCCGGCGTTTCCATAGGCGGCGGCCAGGCTTGCAATGCTGGCGTCGGCCATCCGCCTGCCCTCGCGCCGGTCCGCCACCCATGAAATGCCGAAGACCAGCGCCATGGCGATGGCTGAGCCAGCGATATAACCGGGCTGGCGGATTTCATCCCAGCTGATCTGCGCCATGGCCTGGAACAGCAGCGCGGGAAGGGCCATCCAGACCACGAAGCTGTTGAGGCTGTCGGTTGCGCTGCGGCCGAGGATGCCGCGCCGTCCGGCGACGTAGCCCGCCAGAATCAGTACAAAGAGGGGAAGGACGGCTTCGAGGATCAGGGACATGCGCATAGCATCGACATGGGCAAGGGGCTATTAAAGCAAGTAATTGTCACCGTAGCCACGCTTGTCATATAGGGAGGCTATGCTGAAGCGGGAAAAAGGAAGAACTTCAGAGGAAGGAGCCGCCGCCGTAGCGGCGGGAAACGCATGACGAATATGGACGATGACCTGGGGCAGATCAGCCAGCCGCCCCTGATTGCCTTCGCGGGATACACCGACGCCGAGGCTGCGGCGCAGCGCCTGGTGGAAATCTATGAGCGCAACACCGCCTTCATACGGGCGGGATTCAAGCGGTATGCCGAAGAAGGGATGGCACTGGGCCATCGTGTGCGCGCTTGCTACCCCGCAATACGCATTCGCGTGGACACCTATCAGGAAGTCGACAGCCGGCTGTCTTACGGACACGTGATCGAGCCCGGCACCTACATGACCACGGTGACCCAGCCCGGGTTGTTCTTCGACTATCTCGTCGAGCAGATCGGGCTGCTGGTGCGCAATCATGGCGTGCCCGTGGAAATAGGGGAGTCCGATGTTCCCATACCGCTGCATTTTTCATTCACTGGCGGCGACTATGTGGAAGGGGTCTACAGCGAGCAACCGCGCGGCAATGCCTTGCGCGACCACTTCGACGTCCCCGACCTGGCGGTCACGGATGATGCCATCGTGAACGGCACCTGGCGAGGTCGGCACGGTGAGCCGCTGCCCCTGGCTCCCTTTACCGCCCCGCGTGTGGACTATTCGCTGCACCGCCTGCAGCATTACACCGCCACGGCCCCCGAGCATTTTCAGAGCTTCGTCGTATTCACCAATTATCAGTTCTACGTCGACGAGTTCTGCCAATGGGCGCGCGAAGTCCTGCAGACCGGAGAAGGCGGGTATACGGCGCTGGTCGAGCCGGGCAACGTCGTGACGCCGGCGGGTGACGACACCGAATCCATCGGGCTTCCTCCCGTGCGCACGCCGCAGATGCCTTCTTATCACCTGTTGCGCGACAGGCACACCGGAATCACGCTCATCAATATTGGCGTCGGCCCATCCAATGCGAAGACCATCACCGACCACGTAGCGGTGCTGCGCCCGTCAGCCTGGATCATGCTGGGCCATTGCGCCGGCCTGCGCACCACTCAGCGGCTGGGCGACTACGTTCTGGCGCATGGCTATGTTCGAGAAGACCACGTGCTGGACGCCGATCTGCCGCTATGGGTACCGGTGCCGCCGCTGGCGGAAATCCAGGTCGCCCTGGAGCAGGCGGTGACAGATGTTGCGGGCCTGTCAGACTGGGAGATCAAGCGCATCATGCGCACGGGCACGGTCGCGAGCATCGACAACCGTAACTGGGAACTGCGCGATCATCGCGAGCCGGTGCAACGGCTGTCGCAGTCGCGCGCCATTGCCCTGGACATGGAATCCGCCACCATCGCGGCCAACGGCTTTCGGTTCCGTGTCCCTTATGGGACCTTGTTGTGTGTCTCGGACAAACCTCTGCATGGCGAACTGAAACTGCCCGGCATGGCCAGTGATTTCTATCACACCCAGGTCACCCGGCATCTGCGCATCGGGATCCGGGCGCTGGAAAAACTCCGCGACATGCCGCCCGAACGCCTGCATTCCCGTAAGCTGCGCAGTTTCATTGAAACGGCCTTCAAATAAGGCGAAAGCATGAAATCCATTTATCTCGCAGGCTTCGACGTCTTCCGGCCGGACGCGGTCGCGCACGGCGAACAGCTCAAGATGCTCTGCAGCAAGTATGGCTACGAAGGCCGGTATCCCCTCGATAAGCAGGCGCCGCGCAATCTCCCTCCGCAGGAGCAGGCGCGCTGGATCTGCCGCAATAACCTGGCGGTTCTGCGCGAATGCGACCTGGTGGTGGCGAACCTGAATCCCTTCCGTGGCGAGGAGCCGGACTCCGGCACGGTCTTTGAAGTGGGGTATGCCGTGGCGCTGGGCAAGCCCGTATGGGCTTACACCAACCGTTCCGATTCACTGGTTGAACAATTCGCCGTGCAGCGCCTGCCCAATGGACGTGGCCACGTGGATGCCGTTGGCTATACCGTGGAGGATTTCGGCCTGAACCTGAATCTCATGCTGGCGTGCTCGATCAATGTGATCACCGGCACGATCGAGGACTGCCTGCACGAGATCGATGTGTCAGAATTTCCCGGGTAGCCAAAGGGCGATGGCCGGGAACAGGAAGACCAGCAACACGCCCAGGAGCTGTATCAGGACGATCGGGGTGACACCGCGATAAATATCCGCCGTGGTGACGCCCGGAGGGACTATGCCTTTCAGGTAAAACAGCGCATAGCCGAAAGGGGGGGTCAGGAAGGATGTCTGCAGATTGACCGCCACCAGGACCGCAAACCAGATCAATACATGACCGGAACTCGGGAACGCGTCGCCGAAATCCAGGCCGGCGACGATGGGCGCGAATAGCGGCAGAACCAGGAAGGAAATCTCGATCCATTCCAGGAAAAAGCCCAGAAGAAAGATCAGGAGCATGATGGCGAGAATGACGATGTAAGGGCTGGTGCCGACCAGCCCCACTGCATCTTCGATCATGCTTTGCCCACCGATACGCTTGAAAATGAGCGAAAAAGCGGTGGCGCAGAGAGCCAGGATCAAAATCATTGCCGTCATCAGCGTGGTCGTTCTGGCGCTTTCCCCCAGCAATCGCCATGTCAACTTTCGCTTGGCCAGTGCAAGCAGCGTGGCCCCCAATGCGCCGATGGCGGCACCTTCAGTGGGCGTAGCCAGGCCGATCACGATCGACACCAGGACGCTCGCCATCAATAGCGCCGGCACGACCAGATTCTGCAGCACGCGCCATAGCGCCTGTGCTCGGCTTCCTTCAATACGGCGCGGGCTGGCCGGCGCTTTAGAGGGGCGAAAGATCGCTGTCAGCACGATATACAGTGCATACAGGACGCCGAGCAGCAAGCCGGGCAACAGTGTTGCGGCAAACAGGCTGCCGATGGGCACTTGCATGATGTCGCCGAAGACCACCAGCATGATGCTGGGTGGAATCAGGATGCCCAGTGTGCCGGAGCCCAGGACCGTGCCGATGGCAAGCGATTTGTCATAACCCTGATTCAGCATGAGAGGCAGCGCGAGCGTTCCCATCAGCACGATGGAGGCGCCCACGATGCCGGTGCTGGCGGCCATGACAATGCCGATCAGCACGACCGCCAATCCCAGACCGCCGGGCCGCCCGCCAAAGAGCACTTCCATTTCGAGCAGGAGGTTGTCCGCGATCTTGGACTTCTCCAGCATGATGCCCATGAAGATGAACAAAGGAATTGCCGCCAGAATCCAGTTCTCGAGCACAGACCCGAAAACGCGACTGACAACCAGCGAGAAGGCGAGCAGGGGAATGTCGCCCAGCCACATGAAAATGACCGACAGGCCGGCCAACAGGAAGGCGACCGGGTATCCCGAAAAAATCCCGAGCATCAGGCTCAGCAGCATCAGCGACGGCAGCAGATACGTCATGCAGATTCCTTGGAGGGAATGATCGCGTCGTCAGGACACAGCAATAAGCCTAGATTGCGCAGGCTGCGACCCAAGCCTGCGAGCAGCAGCAGACCGCAGCCAATGGGCAGCACCGCCTTGACCAGGTAGCGATCGATCAGACCGCCGCTGTTGGACTGCTCACCGAAGTTGAACGCGTTCTGCGCGGCTTTGAAGGAGAACCACATCAACAAAGCGAAGAATGGCAACAGAAGGAACAGATCGCCGATCAGGTCGATCAGGCGTTGCGTACGCGCCGAGAAGCGGGCCGAGAAGAGGTCGACGCGTATGTGGCTGTCTTCGCGCAGAGCGTAGGCGCCGGCCAGCATGACCAATAGCGACAGAATATGCCACTGCAGTTCGGCCAGACCCGTCATGCTCAGGCGCTCGCCGAGCAATGGGATGCGTGTATCCCATGTCATCAACACGTTGATTTCCTGCTGAGCGCCAAGCACGCCGACCACGGCGATGATTCCGAGGACAGGGACCAGCCAGGCGCTGTAATACCCCGGCAATGCGCTGATATTCATAAGCGCGTCGCCAAGCCTGATCAACGCCCGGCCTACGGCTTGTTTAGCCACCGGATTTCTCGAAGGTCATGCGCTGCAGGTCACGCCACTGCGCGTTGTTCTCCATGTGCTTGGACAGCGATTCGTAGGCTTCATTGAAGATCGGATCTTTGCCGCGTTCTTCCGCTACGACTTCGTCAGTCGCCTTGCTCAATGCGGCAAGGACCTCGTCGGGCAAGCGCATGAGCTTGGTGCCGCCTTCTTCAAGGCGTTTCAGGGCGGCAATCTGGTCTTGCGTGCCATTGGTCATGGACCACTGGAAGGACGCGCGGCAGGCCGTCATAACCTGGTTCTGCTGCAGTTTGGATAGCCCGTCCCATACCTTTTTGTTCAGCATGACCGACAGGATGCTGGAAGGCTGGTGCCACCCTGGAAAGTAATAGTAGCCGGCGGCTTTCTGCAGCTGGATGGTTTCATCAATGGCGGGAAGCGAGAACTCCGCTGCGTCGATCCGGCCGCGCTCCAAGGCCACAAATACTTCGCCGCCTGGCACGATTTGCGGTACAGCGCCAATCTTGTCCAACGCCCGGCCGGCCAGGCCTCCGATGCGAAAGCGCAAGCCCTTGAGGTCGTCAGGCGTCTTGATTTCCTTTCGGAACCAACCTGCCGGCTCGGGAGGGACCATGGCGCAAGGCAGAAACTGAACCTGGTGGGCATCGTAGGCTTTCTGCACGATCTCCATTCCGCCGCCTTCCCAGATCCACTCCGCCAGTACGTCGGGAGTCGGACCAAACGGAAGCGCGCCGATCAGGTTCGAAACGGGAATCGTTCCGCCCCAGTAACCCACCCAGTCGTATCCCCCGCTGACTGCGCCCGTACTCACCGCGTTGAACACCTCGAGCGCCGGCAGCAACTCGCCCGCCCCGTGGATGTTGATCTTGATGTCGCCATCGGAGATCTCGTTCGCGTACTTCGCGAACTGCTTCAGGCCATCGCCCAGAAACAGCATGTCCTTGGGGAAGGTGCTCGCGACGTCGATATCGACCGCCTGCGCAGGGACGCTCACAGCAGCTAGCGTGGCGGACAGCGCCGCCAAGGCGAAGAATTTCTTCATGTCTCACTCCGGTTGTCATGCTGGCTCTGCGGCCATTTCATGTATGGGCAAAGATTCCCCGGTACAGGGAAGCGACAAAATCCACGGGACGCAATAGTGCCCTTAGTGTTTGGCTGGGCCCTGCGGGTGGCACTGCGATCCGAGGCGGGTGTCCTCTAACCGCATGATTTCATGGTAGGTGTAATGCCGGCGGAATGGCAATAGTGGGAAGCGCGAGAATGCGGGGCTTAAAAATATATTGGCAGGATATGACTCTTTTTTGGCTGAAGTTGGGGGCTGACGGGCTTGCGCGTCGGCTCGTTCGATACGCGAATCGGCGTTAGTATTCTCATGGAGTCCGGCCCCTAGCGTGAATTTTTCGGCCGCAAGGAACGCATGTCAGGCAATACGGAGGAGTGATGAAGCAGAGCGCCACGGTTTCGCAGCGACCGAAAATCGAGCTCTATCACAGCGTCAGCGCGCGCTCATTTCGTCCTCTGTGGGCGATGGAGGAGCTGGGTCTGGAATATGTGCTGCATATGCTTCCGTTTCCTCCTCGTGTCGCGCAGCGGGAATATCTCGAGGTAAACCCTCTGGGCACGGTGCCCGCGCTGCGAATCGGGACATCGCTCATGACCGAGTCTGTGGCAATGTGCCACTATCTGGCCACCGTACCGGGGGCGCACGCCCGCCTGGCGGTGGGTCCTGATGAAGCCGAGTACGCCGACTATCTGAATCTGTTGCTGTTAGGCGAAGCCACCCTGACATTTCCTCAGACGCTCGTGCTTCGGTACCGTCATTTCGAACCGCCCGAGCGGCAGCAGCCGCAAGTTGCCGATGATTACGGCCGCTGGTTCCTCGCGCGTCTGAAAAC
>JAEWFK010000165.1 GCA_023388835.1 Pseudomonadota bacterium
AACAGTGTCATGCAACCGAGCCCGAAGGTGCTCGTGCTCCGGGAGGCCCACAACACCGATTCCGGCCAGAGATAAAGCTTTCCATACCCCCGTACGCTGGCTTCGTACAAGGCCGTGCTCAGGCTCAGTGCCGCCATCACGCCAAAATGCGGATTCTGCGTCAGCAGCGCGATCATCAATCCGCCCCAGGCCAGCAGCAACAAGCCGCCGAACAGCACTCCATCCCAAAGCGCCTTGCGCCGCTCGTGCGCTTCGAACTCCTCTGAAAGATGAAGCTTGGGTTTGAGGTGCAAAGGGCGGGCGCTCTCAAGCCGAGCCAGGATACGGGCATGTTCGCCCGCCTTCAGCTTGAACGCCAGACCATGGATACGATCGTAACTGCGCGGCGCAGTCAATGAAACGGCGTCACCGGTCGTGTGCTGGGACCAAGCTCCCTGCCGCCAGACATGGTAGTCAATACGACCCGCATTGTTGCTTCCGGGAGAGAGCACGAGCGACACGGCGTGGTCTGGAGATGCCGCGACATCCAACAATAACCAACGCGCCGCTTGCGTGCTGCCGGTGGCGGCTTCGTGAGTCAGGGGCACGAAACCCGGTATGGGACCTTCATGGAAAGCAGCGAACTCATCGAAGCGAAGCGGCCGCCCTTCTTCAAACAATACTCGCGCTTGTTGCGAACCCTCGACAGGCCACTGCGTGTCTGCAGTGATATCCAGCCTTGCCGCATGGGACAAGGGTGAAACCAGTGCAATCAGCGCGAAGGAAAAAATCAAGTAGCTGACCAGTTTGCTGATGTAGTCAGGCGCCGGGAAGGGTCGGGCAAAGGTACGGGACATGGAGGTGCCGCATGTCGACCGACATGCATTGATAACGGTTGGATTCTGGAGGCTTTTGAGACATTTGGAAAGCACCAAAACGTTGTTTTCGCGAACGCAGGGAATTCAGCCGCTCTGGCAAAGCGTTTTTGCCACCTTTAAAAGACGTCCCACAGGCTCGTAAGGCCTCGCTACAATCCTTTGCTTTGGTTACGAAGAATGGCGGGCGACTTCCGCTATGCCGGAATCCGATGATTTATCCCCGCCGACGATATCAACACCGTTGCTTTCCCCTCATTCGGGTCTCCTTGCTCATCAGTACCGCCGGTTTGATGGGCACCGCCGCCACGGCGGCGACGGACAAACCCGCACACACCGAGGTGTCCACCCTTCCGCCCGTCATCGTCCAGGCGCCGGGCTCGCCCGAGCGATTGTCGGATGGGGCGAATGCGGAGCGTCGCTCAACCCCCGGCAACCTGAGCGTGGTTCCCGTCGCTGACTATGAGAACGGAGCAGTTCGGGGAATGGACGACGCGCTGTCGCGTGTGCCCGGCGTGTATGTCCAGAATCCCTCGGGACAGGTGAGTGCCCGTATTTCCATGCGCGGATCCGGCATGACAAGTTCCGTGGGCGTGCGTGGGGTGCGCATGCTTCGTGATGGCTTGCCCATGGCTCGAATCGACGACCTGGGCGACAGCATTTTTGGCGATCCCCTGGGTGCCGACTTCGTACAAGTGCTCAGAGGAGCCAACGCCATGACCTATGGGGTGGCGACCCTGGGCGGAGCATTGAATCTGGTATCGCCGACCGGACACACCCGGCCGGGGCTGCGCCTCAGGATGGACAGCGGCGCGTATGGTTTTCATAGCGCCCGCGTGCAGTGGGGGCAGGATCTCGGCAACGGATGGGACGCCTATACTGCGGCCAGTGCCACCCGTTCCGAAGGGGCGCGCCAGCATTCCACCTATGCAGTGAATCGCTACTACGGGAATGTCGGGTTCCGGGCGGCTGCGGGATCACGCGGACGCTTCCATTACAGCCAAGACTATTTCAGCGTACAGTTGCCTGGCGCCCTGACATGGGACGAGTTCCAAACCGACCCGCGAGCCGCCAACCCAGAGTCCGCACAGGCCGGGGCGCACATTCGTACGAAGCCTCATTGGCATGTGGCCTACATCCATGAATGGGACATGAACGGCGGGGGAAGTCTTTCGCTGGGCGCCTACCATACCGGAATTCGCTACGACTCGACCGGCGCCGTATCGGATGTCGCCTACGATGCCGTGGATTACGGCTTTGTCTTGCGACAGACACTGCGTGGCGAAATCGCCGATCGAGAAATCGAATGGATATGGGGAGTCAATCTAGGACGGGGACGCGATGAACATAGCGCGACCTGGCCATCCATGCCGTTCCAACCGCAGTTGCGGGCCTTGCGGGGAAGTCCGCAGGCGAGTATTTCCGGGCAACGATCGAATGTGGAGGCCTATGTGCAGGCGTCCTTGCGCGTCGCCCCGCAGTGGTCGCTGATATTCGGCGGCCAAGGCGTCCGTGCAGATCGCTCGACCGACAACACGGTGATACCGATAGCCCGAAGCTGGTTCGCAAACGGCACGGCCTCTGCCACGTATACCGGCTTCTCTCCCAAAGTCGGTTTCATTTGGGATCTTGCCCCCCGAACACAAGTGTTCGGCAACCTGAGCGGCAGCTTCGAGCCTCCGAACAGCATCAATTTCTTTTCGCCCGAAGGGATACTAGACGCTCAGCGCGCGACGACCCTGGAGCTGGGCACGCGCGGCGGCACTGCCCGACTTGGCTGGGAGGCCGCTGTTTACTATTCCAAGGTACGTGGCGAAGTGATCGAAATAGCGTCGCCCGGCATTGCCGGCATCACCATGGGCCGCAACGCCGACCGTACCCGACACATGGGTCTCGAACTGAGCCTGTCCGGCGCACATCAGTTGCGCCGAGTACCGGGGAAACTGGAATGGGCGCTTGCCTATACCTGGAACGATTTCCGCTTCGATGGGGACCCGGTGTTTGGCGACAACCACCTTCCAGGAATTCCCGCGCATGTCGCGCGGCTGGATCTGCGCTATCGGCATGCATCCGGCTTTTATGCCGGTCCAACGATAGAGCTTGCTTCTGGCCGCCACGTCGACCAGGCCAATTCCCTGCGTGCACCCGGCTACGGGATCCTCGGGGCCAGCATGGGCTTCCAGGCGCCCGATGATCGTTGGCGAGCGTATCTGGACTTACGCAATCTGACCGACAAACGCTATGTCGCTGCCACGGAATACACCGTGGATGCACGCGGAGAGAGCAACATTCCGGTTTATTTTCCAGCTGGCGGCCGCATGGCTTTTGCCGGTGTCGAATGGCACTGGTGACGTGAGGTCGGTGCAATAGGTCTTTCAAGCAAAAAGAAATTCCGCTCAGTAAAAGGCAGCCACCCGACAGCGACATAGACTCATGGGTTTAATCCTGGCCGCCCGGTCGGGGACCCTCCTGCCAAAGCCCGCATTATGCCTTCTGCTCGACTCAGACTTCGAGTGCTTGCCGCACTCATGCTGTGTGCCGTTTTCGCGTGTACCTACTGCGGCATCATGCAGGCGGTCAGGGCGCTGATGGAGCCGGCCGGCGCAATCGGCAATCCGATCAGTCTCGCTGTTTCTCGGCCCGATGATGAGCGTTCATTCATGAAGGGCGCGCTGGCGATCCTTCGTGGTGAAGCAGATGTTGCTACTGCGGCGAAACACACACAGCCGTACGTCGGCGTGCTCCTTGGGACTTCCCTTCTATTGTTGCTCGCGTTCTTCCACTGGCTGGAATGCCGCCTTCAACGTGCCGGTAGCCCGGTTCCCGACGAAGAACTTTATCTCGACCCACTGACCGGTGCCTGGAATCGCCGCGCAGGTGAAAGAGACCTCGCACGAGCGTTCAGCGTATGGAAGACAGCCGGAATCAACTCGGCCATCTATTTTCTTGATCTGGATGACTTCAAGCGAATCAACGACGAATGGGGACACGATGTGGGCGACCTGGTCCTGCAAAGAATCGTTGGCCAGCTGCAAGGCACGATGCGGCACTCTGACAAGATCTACCGATGGGGTGGCGAAGAGTTCATCGTCGTCTGCGAGGGCGTGGACGCCGAAGACACCGAATCGCTTGGCGAAGGCCTGCGGCGTGCTGTCTTGCTCACCAGCGGCTCTCTGCCATCGTTAAGTATTACGGCCTCCATCGGCGTGAGCGTATTCCAGCGCACCGACACGCAATTTCGCCAAGCGCTCACACGCGCTGATCGCGCCATGTACGGCGCCAAGCACGCCGGCAAGAACCGCCTTTTCGGTCACCCTACATTCGGCGGCCAACGGATTTAACGGCATTTCCACGGAATGGCACTTGCTGCGGGCATTGTTTCCGTCCCAAGCAAGGAGAATCGCCATGGCGAAATGCGACGCATGCGGCAATGACTACGATAAGGCCTTTCAGGTCACGATTGCAGGCAAGACACACACGTTCGATAGTTTTGAATGCGCAATACACACTGTGGCCCCGCAGTGTGCGCATTGTGGTGTGCGGATCATCGGACACGGTCTTGAGAAGAGCGGGACGATGTACTGTTGCGCACATTGCGCGAACGGAGACAACGTCACGGAACTGCGAGATCGCGCCGAATAGGCGCGCTCCGCGCTATTTCATTGGCACCCTAGGAGTACACGATGCAGCAGCATTTCTTGATCGCCTTGTCGGCAAGCGTCTGTCTTGCAAACGTCGCTCTGGCCGACACCACCGTTCCCATCCATAAGGTCAATACCCAGGGCACAACCGGCTCAGCCGGCTCGGTCACCATTTCGGAGTCTCCACACGGGTTGGTATTTCATCCCAAGCTGCAGCAACTCGATGCGGGCATACACGGTTTTCATATTCATGAGAATCCGAGCTGCGACCCCGCCGATAAGGATGGTAAATCCGTCGCCGCGGGCGCAGCGGGCGACCATTACGATCCCGAGAAGACGGGTCGCCATGGCGCCCCATGGGGAGAAGGTCACCTGGGCGATTTACCGGCCGTCTACGTGAACAGCGACGGCAGCGCCACCATTCCCGTGCTGGCCCCGCGCATCAAGAAGCTCTCCGACATTTCAGGAAGAGCATTGATGATCCATAAAGGCGGCGACAATTATGCCGACGAACCCAAGCCGCTGGGCGGCGGAGGCGAGCGTGTGGCATGCGGTGTCATTCCATAAGTCAATTCAATGGCAAGCCCGCCTTCTTGATGAGGTCGGCATAGCGTTGCTGTTCGCTCTTGAAGAAGTCGGCGGCTTCCTCCGGCGTATTGAGCATCAGGAACTCGTTGCGCCGTTTGAAGCCTTCCTTGACTTCCGGATCATTGAAGGCGGTCACAAACGCATCGTGCAGCCGCTTGACCTGTTCTGCCGGCAGGCCCTTCGGGCCGACTGCGGCAAACCAGCCGGCCACGTCCACGCCCGGGAAACCCTGTTCGGCAATAGTGGGAACGTCCGGCAACGAGGGGATACGCGCGTTGCCCATGATGCCGATAGGTCGCAATGTTCCGTTTTCCACTTGACTCAATACAGCACCCAAGGCCCCTACCCCCATTTCGACCTGGCCGCCCAGGATGTCGACGATCATGGGACCCATTCCCTTATAAGGAATATGCCGCGCCTTGACATCGGCTTCTGCGAGGAACATTTCGCCAGCCAGATGAATAATGGTGCCATTGCCCGACGAGGCGTAATTGATTTCACCCGGCCTGGACTTCAGCAATGCCTGCAGCTCCTTGGCGTTCGTGGCCGGAACGGCAGGATTGGTCACTAGAATGAACGGCGATCCGCCCACCACGGTAATCGGCGTGATGTCGGTCAGGCTGTCGTAGGGCAGGTCTTTGTAGACGCTGGGATTCACCGCGTGGTTGTTGGAGACGACACCAATGGTGTTTCCGTCTGCCGTGGCTTTGACCAAGGCCTGCGTGCCAATGACCCCGCCGGCGCCCGGACGGTTCTCGACGACCACGGTCTGTCCGCCGAGAGCGCGGGACAAGGCATTCTGCGCTGAACGCACGATTACGTCCACGCCGGATCCAGGCCCCACGGGCAGAATGATGCGCAAAGGAGAGTCCGTCTGCGCATGGGCGCTACCCAGTGTGGCGGCCAGCATGACGCCGGCCATGGAAAGGACGGCGCGGCGGGTGAAGGTCTTCTTGAACATGAACGTCTCCATTATTGATTTTGATCCGGCAATTTATGCGACTTATTGCGCCGTATCCGACTTCAATGCGGCAAGCACTTCTTCCGTGTGCTCGCCGACTTTGGGCAAGGGCATACGCACGCCAGGACGGCGTCCGCCCATCAACAGCGGCAGCAGCACGACATCGGTCGTACTGCCATCGTCCGTCACCATGTTGGCCAAACCCCCGCTCTGCTTGAGGTGGGGGTCGTCCACCAATTGATCGGGGCGGCTGATCGGGGCGTAGGGGATGCCGGCCGCTTCGAGCTTGGGGGCGAGCTCTTCGCCGCGAAAATCCTTCAGTATTGCGCCGAGCTCTTCCAGCAACTGAGGGCGGACTTCGACCCGGGCCGCATTGTCCACGTACTCGGGGCGCGCCAGCAGGTCCATACGCTGCAGCACATGGCACAGGGTGTTGAACTGCTTGTCGCTCACCGCCCCGATGAAGAGCTGCTCATCGTCGGCCAGGGTAAACACGTCGTATACACTCCAAGCCGACACGCGCGAGGGCATGGGCGGAGGCGCCTCGCCGGACATCAGATATTGCTGCATGTGCTGGGATGATAGAAACACGCAGTTCTCGAAGAGCGCGCTCTGTATTTCCTGGCCCTTGCCGGTGGAGTCGCGTTCCCGAAGGGCGGCGAGCACGCCAATGGCCCCGAACATGCCCCCCATGATGTCGTTCACGCTGGTCCCGGCACGCAGCGGTCGGCCCGCCGGCCCTGTCATGTAGGACAACCCGCCCATCATCTGCACCACTTCATCGAGCGCCAGGCGCTTTTCGTAAGGGCCCGGCAGGAAGCCCTTGTGCGTGACATAGATGAGCCGTGGATTCGCCTGCGAGAGCGTGTCGTAGTCCAGCCCGAAACGCTCCATCAGGCCGGGCCGGAAATTCTCGAGCACGACATCGCAGTGGCCGGCCAGCTCACGGGCGGTGGCCTGCCCTTCCGGCGTCGAAATATCCAGCACAATACTCTTCTTGTTCCGGTTGAAACTGCGAAAGAAACCGAGCCCCAGGCCCGGCAGCTTGCGTGTCTTGTCGCCGCCTGGCGGCTCGACCTTGATGACTTCGGCGCCCAGGTCGGCCAGTATCATCCCGCAAGTGGGGCCCATCACCATGTGCGTGAACTCCAGGATCCGCACGCCGGTAAGGGGCAGCTTGTTTTCAGTGCTCATGAATGTTTCTCGAAAGAGGGATGAACCGGCGGCCGTCAGGCGGCAACACCAGGTTGGAAGGTCCGTGGCAGTCCGGCACGCCAAAGCGTACCGTGTGTCGGTTCCCCCTGAATCCAGCCGGAGACCTCGGAGCGCAGCGCCAGCAAGGCGTCGATATCCAGACCCGTGGCCACACCCATGGCTTCCAGCATGAAGGCGAGATCCTCGGTGCAGACATTGCCGCTCGCACCGGGGGCATGGGGACAGCCGCCTATCCCTGCCAGCGAGGCGTCGAAACGGCTCACACCCTGCTGCAAGGCCGCGTAGACGTTGGCCAGCGCCAAGCCCCGGGTATCGTGGAAATGGCCGCAGCAAAAACGCTCGCCCGCCAGCTTGACGGCCTGCTCAAAGAGGCGTGATACCGAGTTCGGGTCGGCATAGCCGACGGTATCGGCGAGGCTCACGCGGTCGGCGCCCGCGTCGAGCAGGGCCTGCATCAGACGCAGGACTTCCGATTCCTTCACCTCGCCCTGGATGGTGCACCCAAAGGCAGTGCCCACACCTCCCTCGATCAGCGTCTTTTTGCCCGACGCATCGCGCGCCGCACGAATGCGGCCGAGCTCGGCCACGACTTCATCAGGCGTCTTGCGCAGATTGGCCAGACTGTGTTGGTGGCTGGCCGACAGCGGCAGCAGCATCAAGTCGGCGTCTCCGTCGAGCGCGCGCTCCGCCCCTTTGAGGTTGGGCACCAATACGGACGCAAACAGGCCGGGCAGCGTCCTGGCATACGCCAGCACTTCCGCGGTGTCGACCATCTGGGGAAGCAGCTTCGGCGGAACAAAGGAGCCCACCTCGATCTCCCCCTGCCCCGCCGCCACGGCGTTGCGCAGCCATTCGCACTTGCGCTCCGTGGGTACCAGTGTGGCGATGCTTTGCAGGCCATCGCGCATACCGACTTCCCGTATCACCGCCTTACCGGGGAGAGGACGCAGGCTGCTCATTATGTGACTCCAGCTCGTAATATTGATCGGAGTCAACTTTAGGATTTCCCGATTTTTCTGAGAAGCGATATATTTTCGCTCTAGAGTTTCCCGAATGGACAATCTGTATGCGCGATCTCGACCTGACCACACTCAGACTATTCGTAGCGGTATGCGAGCAACGCAGTCTTTCCCGGGCGGGCGAGCAAGTGCATCTTGGTGCGTCGGCCATCAGCAAGCGCCTGACGCAGCTGGAAGAGCAACTTCGGACACCCCTGTTCAAACGCAGCCGCTATGGCGTGGAGCCGACACCGGCGGCGGGCATTCTCCTTGAACATGCACGGATCATGCTCGCGAGCGCCGACCGTATTGCGCGAGACATGGCGGCCTACCGAGACGGGGTGCAGGAGCAGATCCGACTTCTGGCCTCGGTGTCGTCCATCACAGAATCGCTTCCGGACGACATCGCTTCATTCTTGCGGCAGCCGGATCACACGCATATCCGTGTCGCCGTAGAAGAGCGAGTCAGTTCGGATATTGTCCGGTCGGTGCGCAATGGCCTGGCGCCGGTGGGCGTATGCTGGGATGCGGCCGACTTGGAAGGCTTGCAGACACGCCCCTATCGCAACGACCATCTGGCGGTCGCCGTCCCCCCACAGCATCCGCTCGCCGCCCTCACACAATGCGCGTTCAAGGAGACCCTGGAATTCGAGCACATAGGGCTGGCGAGCTCATCGGCGGTCAACATCATGCTGGCCCGCGCGGCAGCAATCATCGGACATCGCTTGTACTACCGGGCCGTCGTTTCGACGTTCGACGCCTCCTTGCGCTGTGTCGAGGCTGGCCTGGGGCTGGCCATCATTCCCCGTGAGATCGCGGAGCCGGCATCACGGGGAGGCCGGCTCAGGGTCGTGGACCTCACTGACGTCTGGGCACACCGACGCTTTTGCATCTGCTTCCGGGAAGAAACGCTGCTCTCCCCTGCTTCGCGCCTGCTGGTCGAGCACCTGAGCAAGGTCGCCGGCAATGCTGAGTCTTACGACAGTCTCAGTCAGCCTTCGATCCGGAAATCGATCACGATCTGGCCCGGCTCGCGCGACACATAGGCGATACTGATCTGGTCGCCAAAGTGGCCTTGCAGCTGCTGCAACAAGGGCAGCGGGTCATGATCGTTGCAGAAGCGCATAGTTTCGCCAGGCGTGAGCGCGGACAGCGCACCGAAAATGGCGGCATGCCGGAAACGCTTGGCGACTCCTCGTGCATCGAAGGGGTACACGGCGTCGGCCGACATGGGTATGAAAGGTGCTGCGGACATGATCTTTCCTTATCAAGAGAGGACTGCAGCAGTATAGGGATGACCCCAGTAAATCGAGGCGGGAACCCCATTTCGAATAGGGTTGAAGGCCTGCGCGGCCGACCCGATACTCGCCCGCTTCGACAGCTTTTATCAGCCTTCTGTCGGCGTCCGGAAACGTAGGCGGGCGAGGTTTCCGGAGCCTATTCTTGCAAGCAAGGAGCTAACAATGCAGGTAAAGAAAATGGTACAGGTCCTCGGCGTTGCCGTGGCCCTTTCTCTCTCCTCCCAGGCATGGGCGGACGACGATCGCGACATAGAAGGCGAGATCGAGTCCATCGACGCACAGGCGCGCAGCTTTGTGGTCGGTGGCATGACGTTCCATGCCGATGACCGCACTGACTACGACGATGAGTTGAATCAGTTTTCCGACTTGAAGGTGGGCCAGCGCGTGGAAGTCGACTACGTCACCCGAGACGGTATGCACCGGGCCAAGGAAATCGAGCTGGACGACTGACCGCGAAAGAACGTCGGGCCGGGGACATTGCGACTGCGCTTACACCCGGCTCGAATGGAACAGGTGCTACATTCTCTCCCTTTAAAACAGGAGTGAGTGCGCATGTCGGCTGATTTGATTCAATTGGTGGTAATGACCGGGATCTTCCTCGTCATTACCATAGTGGGCTCGGTGGCCTTGTATCGCGCCGGCCGCCCCGGGTGGTGGCTGCCGATCGTGTTCATGATTGTATTGTTCGGCTGGCCATTCCTGCGCGAAGCGATTTCCTGAAAGCGCCAAAGAAGACGGCGAAGTCTTTGTCGGTTCCGTGGATCTTGCGGCCGATGGCGGCCATGCTCGGCCATCCGCACGCGGAAAGCGCGACGCACATCATCCGGACGTTTCGATGATAGAATCCTGCGTTAACCGGAATACCTAACCTGCACGCCATAGCGTCAGCCGTTAGTGGAGCTTGTACCAGTGTAACTACCAGTCTCGCAGCGAGCCCGCTTTTCTAATATCAATCTTCGCTCGCACGAGGCTGCACGTACGACTGACTGCGCCTTACAGGCCCTCATCGCCTGAGGCCGTTCCCTTTTCCGGGGTCGGAAAACAGGAGCATTCGCGCCTTCGGTTCGTTCCAGCCTGCGGTGAGCCCGCCCCCCGGAACAGAATTAATGATGAAATCGTTACGCCAGGACTGGCTGTCCAATGTCCGGCACGACCTACTAGCGGGCATGGTTGTCGCGCTGGCCCTGATTCCCGAAGCGATTGCCTTTTCGATCATTGCAGGCGTTGACCCCAAAGTCGGCCTGTATGCCTCTTTCTGTATTGCCACCGTGATCGCCTTCGCAGGCGGGCGGCCTGGCATGATCTCGGCCGCTACCGGCGCGATGGCGCTGGTGATGGTCATGCTGGTCAAGGAGCACGGCCTGCAATACCTGCTGGCCGCTACGGTGCTGACGGGCGTGCTTCAGATCATTGCCGGCTGGCTCAAGCTCGGCGCGCTCATGCGCTTCGTTTCCCGATCAGTCATCACCGGCTTCGTCAACGCGCTGGCCATCCTGATCTTCATGGCGCAATTGCCCGAACTGACGAATGTCACGTGGCATGTTTACGCCATGACGGCGGCCGGCCTCGGGATCATCTACCTTTTCCCCTACGTCACCAAGGCAGTGCCATCGCCGCTGGTCGCCATTGTGGTGCTGACGGCTGTTGCCATCGTGGCAGGCGTCGACATTCGGACTGTCGGGGACATGGGCCAGTTGCCCGACAGCCTGCCGATCTTCCTGCTGCCCGATGTACCGCTGAACCTGGAAACCCTCGGGATCATTTTTCCGGTGTCGGCCACCCTTGCGGTTGTTGGTCTGCTCGAATCCATGATGACGGCTTCCATCGTCGATGATCTGACCGATTCCAACAGCAACAAGAACCGCGAATGCGTGGGCCAAGGCTTCGCCAACATCGCCGCCGGCTTTCTGGGCGGCATGGCGGGTTGCGCCATGATCGGCCAGTCGGTCATCAACGTGAAGTCCGGCGGCCGGGGCCGACTCTCCACGCTGGCCGCTGGTGTGTTTCTGTTGCTGATGGTCGTGTTTATGGGTGGCTGGGTTTCCCGCATTCCAATGGCCGCATTGGTCGCGGTGATGATCATGGTGTCCATCGGCACCTTCAATTGGGCCTCTATCCGCGATCTACGCAAGAACCCCAAAAGCTCCAGCGTCGTCATGCTGGCAACCGTGGCCGTGACAGTTACCACTCATGACCTGGCGCAAGGCGTTCTAGTCGGCGTGCTGCTGTCGGGCTTCTTCTTCGCCCACAAAGTCGGCCAAATTCTCCGCGTGACTTCGCGCACCGAAGACGAGGGTCGCACCCGCACTTACACCGTTACAGGGCAGGTCTTCTTTGCTTCGGCCGAACGCTTTATCAACGCCTTTGATTACAAGGAAGTCATCGAGAAGGTCCGCATTGATGTGAGCCGTGCCCACTTCTGGGACATCACCGCCGTCAGCGCCCTGGACAAAGTGGTCATCAAGTTCCGGCGCGAGGCCGCCGAGGTCGAAGTCATCGGACTGAACGAGGCCAGCACCACGATGGTGGACAAGTTCGCCGTGCATGACAAAGACGGTGCCGACGACATTTTGATGGGCCACTGAAAGGGGACACAGGGGACACGATCATGAAGAACGAAAACATAGTCCTGGCTTGCGTAGATCAATCCCGCTTCGCCGGCTACGTGGCCGACTACGCCGCATGGGCGAGCGTTCGGGCACTCACCCTGCATAGCCTGTTGTTTGGCAGCAAGACCGCTGCCCTGCTCCGCTCTTCGACTATCCCCACCCTCTTGCTGCGCGGACGCGAACAGCCTGTGAAACAGGTTCTCCATCCGAGTACGGCTGATGCCAGCGAGCTTGTAAGTTGCTACCACCTCAACCTTGGCCAACAGATAGGTGGAATCGTGTTCAGCGTTGGCGATGCTCTACCTTGCCGCCAGTCACACCAATCTTGCGGATGACATCGCGATGCTCGGCCACACAGGGGTTATCGGATAACTGCTTTACTCTTGATCTTCCCAAGGGTTGATGACTTTCACGCCGGCTGCCAGGAACGGGCTGACGTCCCTTGTAGCCACGCTGAAACCGTTATCAAGGGCAATTGCCGCGATGACGGCATCAGCCGCCTCGATGCCGCTGCCGACCTTACGGGCGGCTGCCAGCACATCGGCATAGGCGCGTGTGCAAGCCATATCAAACGGCAACACCCGGCCTACGAATACCGGCAACACCTGATATTCGATGCTGTCACTGAGCACTGTCCGGCGCTTACCTGCAGGCATCAAGGCAACACCAGCCCGAAGTTCGGCCACGGTCATGGATGCCAGATAAAGCGTTTCCAGCGGCTGACGATTCAGCCAGTCAATCACCGTTTCGTCGGGTACGGCTCGAAACTGCTCCGATATCACGTTTGTATCCAGCAGAATCATTCAAAACTCGCTGCGCGGGCGGGTGAATGGTCACGGTCAAAAACCGCCATTTCTTCGTCGGTCAATTTCACCTTGCGCCCGATGTCTGCCAGCAGGTCGCCCAGCTTTAACCGACCTTCCGGTTTCACAGCGGTAGCCAATATTTCGCACATCTCGGCTTGTAATGTACGGCCGTTCTGCGCTGCCCTAACCCGGATGGCACGATGCACCTCTTCCGGGACATTCCTGATCGTTACTGCTCTCATGTCTGCAACCTCCTACTGATTGCTGTGAAATCAATTATAAGAACTGCATTCAAGCATATCAAGGGCTACCGACCACGCCCCCTGCGCTGGTTCAGCCTGTCTTTCTTTCGAAGATGGCGTCCCACCGACACTGCATCACAGTTGGTGATCTGCAGCTGAACCAGCCGATGGCCAGCGCTTTGCCCGTCGGGGACGTAATTCACCAGGCCGGCAAAGTCGGACTTGCCCAGCGAACGCATGGGTACATGATTGGCGATCATCAGCCGGCATCCGACTTTTTAGCGGCTAAAATTTCAAGGCTTGGCCCTTGGCCGCACGACGGCTTTCATGACGCGCCCCATTTCGGGAGTATCCGGATTTTCGTGGGCAAGGCGGTTGAGCAACGCTTACCCTCTGGCCGGCGTGAACCGATCGCCGAACATGATGGCGAACTGATTCACGGCGGATTTCCAATCAAAGGCTTCGAGCAGCTACAGGCTGGAATCCACCAATACATCCACTACTACAATCATGACCGCATCAAGCTCAAACTAAAAGGCCTGAGTCCGGTGCAGTACCGGACTCAGGCCTTGGCCGCTTACCTTTTAACTGTCCAACTTCTTGGGGTGCAGTTCATTACGCGGGCTTAGCGGCATTTCCTGCCATCAGGTCCTGGCCGTGCCAGACGCGGGATCATTCCCACTCGATGGTCGCGGGCGGTTTGCTCGAAACGTCGTACGTGACGCGGTTGATGCCACGCACTTCATTGATGATGCGCGAGGACACCTTCTTGAGCAGGGCATACGGCAGTTCCGCCCAGTCGGCCGTCATGAAGTCGCTGGTCTGCACAGCGCGTAGCGCCACGACATACTCGTAAGTACGGCCGTCGCCCATCACCCCGACTGACTTCACCGGCAGGAAGACAGCGAACGCCTGCGACGTCAGGTCGTACCAGCTCTTGCCGCTGTTGTGGTCCACCGTATTGCGCAGTTCGTCGATGAAGATGGCGTCGGCGCGGCGCAGCAGATCAGCGTACTCCTGCTTGACTTCGCCCAGGATACGCACGCCAAGGCCAGGCCCCGGGAAGGGGTGGCGGTACACCATGGCGGGGGGCAGCCCCAGCGCAATGCCGAGCTTTCGGACTTCGTCTTTGAACAGCTCGCGCAAAGGCTCGAGCAGCTTCAGATTCAAGGTATCGGGCAAGCCTCCCACGTTGTGGTGAGATTTGATCGCCACCGCCTTGCCGGTTTTCGAGGCGGCAGATTCGATGACGTCCGGGTAGATGGTGCCCTGCGCCAACCAGCGCGCATTCTTGAGTTTGCCGGCCTCGGTCTGGAAGACCTCGACGAATTCGCGGCCGATGATCTTGCGCTTGGCTTCAGGATCGGTCACGCCGGTGAGCTTGCCCATGAACTGCTCGCTGGCGTCGACGTGGATCACCTTGATGCCAAAGTGGCCCGCGAACGTATCCATGACTTGCTGGGCTTCGTTCAGCCGCAACAGGCCGTGATCGACGAACACGCAAGTGAGCTGGTCGCCAATTGCCTTGTGGATCAGCGCGGCCGCCACGGAGGAATCCACGCCACCGGACAGACCGAGGATGACTTCGTCTTCGCCTACCTGGTCGCGAATGTTCTCGACGGCTTCCCGAACGTAGTCGGGCATGTTCCAGTCGTGGGTGCAGCCGCAGATTTCGGTCACGAAACGCGCCAGCATGGCTTCGCCCTGGGTAGTGTGGGTCACTTCAGGGTGAAACTGCACGCCGTAAAAACCGCGCTCTTCATCCGCCATGCCGGCGATGGCGCAGCTGGGCGTGGAAGCCATGAGCTTGAAGCCGGGCGGCAACGCCGTTACTTTGTCGCCGTGGCTCATCCACACCTTCAGCATGCCATGGCCTTCGGTGGTGGTGAAATCCTGCAGGCCGTCAAGCAAACGCGTATGACCACGCGCGCGCACTTCGGCGTAGCCGAATTCGCGGTGGTCGGACCATTCCACCTTGCCCCCCAACTGCAGCGCCATCGTCTGCATGCCGTAGCAGATGCCAAGGACAGGAACGCCCATCTCGAACACACGGCTGGGGACTTTCAGGGCTTCTTCCTGATAGGCCGATGCGTGGCTACCTGAGAGAATGATTCCCTTCAGACCGGCTTGCGACTCGATGAAGGCGTTGTCGACGTCGCCTGGGTGGATCTCGCAATAGACGCCGGCATCACGGACCCGGCGGGCGATGAGCTGGGTAACTTGGGAGCCGTAATCGAGAATCAGTATGCGTTGATGCATGGTGGGAGACAATAGAAGAATTCAAGGCGTTAATGTAACTTATCACACCGGTTTTCGCAGGAGAGAACATGCCAAGTATGCCACCCGTCCGTACTCTGATCTGGTCCGGTTTCGTGGCGCTGGCCATTGCAATGGGCATCGGCAGGTTCGCATTCACTCCCTTGCTGCCCATGATGCAACATGATCTGGGGCTGGGCCTTGCTCAGGGCGGCTGGTTGGCCGGCGCCAACTATCTTGGCTATCTGGCGGGAGCCGTAACGGCAGCCTATCTTCCCTGGAAAGCCAGCACCCTGTTGCGCACGGGGCTGATTCTGGTCGCTGCGAGCACGGCCCTCATGGGCTGGACAACGACATGGTCGACATGGATCACTTGGCGCTCGATCGCCGGTATCGCGAGCGCCTGGGTGCTCGTCGGCGCGGCGTCCCTCTGTCTGGGCCGGCTGGCCGCCGCCGGCGCGCCACATAAAGCCGGTGTAGTGTTCTCCGGCGTAGGCGGAGGCATCGCCTTGACCGGACTGCTGTGCCTGCTTTTCGACCTCCGCGGCTTCACCGCAGCACAGGCCTGGGTGATGCTGTCTGTGCTTGCCACCGTAGGGCTGATCGCCACGCTGCCGCTCTGGCCGGTTGCGTCCCCTGCGCTGTATCCCGGAGGGCAGTCCCCCCGCGGCGACGATTCCGGGCATCTGCGGCTCATTCTCTGCTACGGCTTCTTCGGTTTCGGGTATATCCTGCCGGCCACCTTCCTGCCTGCGCAGGCCAGGGAATTGGTGGACGACCCGGCGCTCTTCGGCTTGGCATGGCCGTTGTTCGGCCTGGCCGCCGCGCTCTCGACCGTTGCTTGCGGTGCGCTGCTCAAGCGGTTCACGCGTCGGCATCTGTGGCTAGGTGCTCAATTGCTGATGGCGGTCGGGGTGGCGTTGCCCGCGCTGATTCCCGGCCTGACCAGTATCGTAATAGCGGCCCTGTTCGTGGGCGGTACCTTCATGGTGATCACCATGCTGGGCATGCAGCAGGCACAGGCCTCTGGCGGCGCCAGGGCGCGCAGCCTCATGGCGAGCCTGACCGCGGCATTCGCGAGCGGCCAATTGGCCGGCCCCGTTTTTTTCAGCCTGACGCATGAACACCTGGGCGGTACGCTCGAAGCGGCCCTATATGTGGCAGCGGCAGCCCTGGTGGCGGGCTGCCTGCTGCTGCTGAAGCCTTTCCCTGAATCCGAAGCCGGCGCGGACGCCGACGTTATCAATCAGTCAGCGCGGTAGTTGGGCGCTTCCTTCGTGATTTGCACATCGTGGACGTGCGATTCACGGACGCCCGCTGCCGTGATTTCGACGAATTCCGCTTTGCTGCGCATGTCTTCAATGGTGGCGCAGCCGCAGTAGCCCATGGAAGCCCTGACGCCGCCCACCAGTTGGTAGATGATGGCGATGACGCTGCCCTTGTACGGGACACGGCCTTCAATGCCTTCAGGGACCAGTTTGTCGACGTTGTTGTTCGGATCCTGGAAATAACGATCGGCCGACCCGTCGGACATGGCGCCCAGGCTGCCCATGCCGCGATAGGACTTGTAGGAACGGCCTTGATACAGAACGACTTCCCCGGGAGATTCTTCGGTGCCCGCGAACATGCCGCCCATCATGCAGGTGGAAGCGCCAGCGGCCAAAGCCTTGGAAATGTCGCCCGAATACCGGATGCCGCCATCGGCGATGAGCGGAACACCAGTGCCTTCGAGGGCCTCGGCGACGTCGGAAATGGCGGTGATCTGTGGCACGCCCACACCCGCGACGATGCGCGTGGTGCAGATGGAGCCCGGGCCGATACCCACCTTGACGGCGTCGGCGCCCGCTTCGACCAGCGCGCGGGCGGCCGCTGCCGTGGCGATGTTGCCGCCGATCACCTGGATGCGCGGGTAATTGTCCTTGACCCAACGGACGCGTTCGATCACGCCTTGCGTATGGCCGTGCGCCGTGTCGACCACGATAGCGTCGACCCCCGCCGCAGCCAGGCGGGCCACGCGCTCGTCGGTGCCCTCGCCCACGCCCACGGCCGCCGCCACGCGCAACTGGCCATGAGCGTCTTTGCAAGCATTGGGGTGCTCTGTGTTTTTGACGATGTCCTTGACAGTGGCCAGCCCGCGCAGTTCAAAGGCTTCGTTCACGATCAGAACGCGCTCGAGTCTATGCTTGTGCATGAGCGACTGTGCTTCGTCCAGCGTGGCGCCTTCGTTCATGGTCACCAGTTTTTCCTGCGGTGTCATGATTTTCCTGAGCGGAAGATCGAGACGGTCCTCGAAGCGAAGGTCGCGGTTGGTGACGATACCGACCAGTTTGCCGCCTTCAACGACCGGCAAACCGGAAATGCCATGTTCACGCTGCAAAGCAATGGCGTCGCCGACCCGCATGTCGGGCGTGACGGTGACCGGGTCGATCACGATGCCGAATTCGTGGCGCTTGACGCGGGCCACTTCACGAGCCTGCGCCTCGGCGGACAGATTCTTGTGTACCACCCCGATTCCGCCTTCCTGGGCCATGGCGATGGCCAGGCCGGCTTCCGTCACGGTGTCCATGGCAGCGGACACCAGCGGGATATTGAGCGTGATGTCGCGCGTGAAGCGGGTGGACAGCTTCGTGTCGCGCGGGAGGATGGCCGAATATGCAGGCACCAACAAGACGTCGTCGAATGTCAGTGCTTTCTTGATGAGGCGCATGTACAAGCTCCGTGCAAAGATCAATTATAGCCCGGTGTTTACCCTGATCATCCCACCCGCACGCGCGCATTGCGGAACATCCGCATCCATGGCGTATAGCCGCCGTTGGACCTATCCGCCCCGCCTTGATCGGCTGCACCCCAGCGTTCCGGGGCCCAGGACATCATGACGTTGCGCGTCACCCGTTCGGGATGCGGCATCAAGACGGTGAAGCGCCCGTCGGCCGTGGTCACGCCGGTCAGGCCGCCCGCGCTGCCGTTGGGGTTGTAGGGGTACTGTTCCGTCGCGCGGCCGTGGTGGTCGACGTAACGCAACGCGGCGATCGCCTGCGACGCGTCGCCCTGGCGTTCAAAGTTGGCATAGCCTTCGCCATGAGCGACCGCCACCGGCACAATAGTGCCGGCCATGCCCTGCATGAACAGCGAGGGCGATTCCGGAATCTCGACCAGCGACAGGCGCGCTTCGTACTTTTCAGAGACATTGCGCGTGAAACGGGGCCAATGCTGGGCACCGGGAATCATCGAAGCCAACGCCGCCATCATCTGGCAACCGTTGCAGACGCCCAGTGCGAAGCTGTCCTCGCGGCCGAAAAAGGCGGCGAACTGATCGGCCAGCATGTTGTTGTAGCGGATGCTGCGTGCCCAGCCTTCGCCCGCGCCCAGCACATCGCCGTAGCTGAAGCCCCCTACTGCCACCAGACCGTGTATGTCGTCCAGCCGCGCGCGGCCGGACAGCAGGTCGGTCATGTGGATATCAAGCGCTTCGAAGCCGGCGCGGTCGAACGCCCAGGCCATTTCAACCTGGCTGTTGCAGCCTTGTTCGCGAAGCACGGCCACGCGCGGACGCTTGCCAGTGACGATATAGGGCGCAGCAATGTCTTCCTGAGGATCGAACGCGACGCGCGGCTGCATGCCGGGATCGGCGGAGTCCTTCCAGAGATCGAACTCTGCCTGCGCGCAGTCCGGATTGTCGCGCAGCGCCATGATGCGGCGGCTGACTTCACCCCACTGCGCACCCAGTTCGGCGCGCGGGCGCTGATAGACACATTTTCCGTCACGGAAGATCTGAATCTCGTCGTCCTTGTTGAGCGAGCCTAGGACATGGGTGTGCTGCGACAGGCCCGCCTCGCGCAGATGACGCAAGACGGTGTCACGTTCGGCGCGCGGCACCTGGATGACGGCGCCCGCCTCTTCATTGAAAAGCGCGTGCAGCGTGAGCTCATCCCGCTGAACGGCGATCTGTTCGGGTCGGATCTTGTAATCGCCCCAATCGGCTGCGTGCGGGTCGATGGTCAGCATATCGAGATTGACCGAAACACCCACGTGCCCCGCAAAGGCCATTTCGCAGACGGTGGCCAGCAGCCCGCCGTCGGAACGGTCGTGGTATGCCAATACCAGCTCTTGACCGGCCAGTTCACGCACGCTACGGAAGAAGGCGGCGAGCATGCCGGCGTCGTCGATGTCGGGGACTTCGGTGCCGATCTGGCCATAGGCCTGGGCCAGTACCGAGCCGCCCAGCCTTTGCCGGCCCGCGCCCAGGTCGATGAAGATCAGCGTGGTATCGCCACGGTCGGTGCGCAGCTGCGGGGTGAGCGTGGCGCGCACATCGCCGACCGGCGCGAAGGCGCTGACGATGAGCGATACGGGGGCGATGACATCCCGCGATTCACCGTCTTGCTCCCAACTGGTGCGCATGGACAGGGAATCTTTGCCCACTGGGATGGCCAAGCCCAGCGCCTGGCACCACTGGCTCACGGCCGAGACGGTGTCATACAGCGCAGCATCCTGACCGGGGGTCCCGCAGGCCGCCATCCAGTTGGCGGAAAGCTTGATATCTTCGAGCGTGCGGACATCGGCCGCGACGAGGTTGGTCAAGGCTTCGGCCACAGCCATGCGCCCGGAGGCCGGCGCATCCAGTACTGCCAGCGGCGTGCGTTCACCCATGGACATGGCTTCACCGCGCACGCCCTCGTAATCGGCGAGCGTCACGGCGCAATCCGCCACGGGGATTTGCCAGGGTCCCACCATCTGGTCGCGATGGGTCAACCCGCCCACGCTGCGGTCCCCGATGGTGATCAGGAAATTCTTGCTCGCGACGGTGGGATGGCGCAACACCCGCTCGATGGCTTCGCCCAGATCGATGCCCACCACGTCGAACGCGGCACCTTCCGGTTGCTCGCGCTGCACGTCGCGCGTCATGCGCGGCGGCTTGCCCAGAATGACGTCGATGGGAACATCGACGGGGCGCAGTTCGTCGTCGCTGCGCGGCGTGATGGGTTCAGCCACGCCCGGCAGCCCCTCCCCATGCGTCACACGCAACTGGCGTTCTTCGGTCGCGACGCCCACTACGGCATAAGGACAGCGTTCACGCCGCGCGATGGCGTCGAAGCGCCCAAGATCTTCCGGCAGGATAGCCAGTACATAGCGCTCCTGGGATTCGTTGCTCCAGATTTCAGCGGCGGACAGGCCGGACTCTTCGAGGTGGACCTGCTGCAGTTCGAAGATCGCGCCGCGGCCGGCATCGTTCACGAGCTCGGGGAAGGCATTGGATAACCCGCCCGCGCCGACGTCATGGATGGCGAGCACAGGGTTCTGCTCGCCCTGCTGCCAGCAACGGTCGATGACTTCCTGGGCGCGCCGTTGAATTTCAGGATTGCCGCGCTGCACGGAATCGAAATCGAGTTCAGCCGTATTGGTGCCCACGCTCATGCTCGAAGCCGCGCCGCCGCCCATGCCGATACGCATGCCCGGTCCGCCCAGCTGCACCAGCAAGGCGGCCGGAGGCAGGGGGTTTTTGTGCGTGAGCCGGCTATCGATGGCGCCCAGGCCGCCCGCGATCATGATAGGCTTGTGGTAACCCCAGCGACGGCCGTCAGCATGTTGTTCGAACGTGCGAAAGTAACCCAGAAGATTGGGACGGCCGTACTCATTATTGAAGGCGGCCGCGCCAATGGGCCCATCGATCATGATGTCCAGCGGGGAGGCGATGCGATCGGGCGCGCCATGTGGGCGGTCTTCCCAGGCCTCGGGAGCATCGGGGAAGCGCAGATTCGAGACCGTAAAGCCGGCAAGGCCAGCCTTGGGCTTGGAACCGCGGCCTGTCGCGCCCTCGTCGCGGATCTCGCCGCCCGAACCCGTGGCGGCCCCCTGGAAGGGAGCGATGGCCGTCGGGTGATTATGGGTCTCGACCTTCATCAGTGTGTGCATGACGGCCTGATGGTGGCCATAGGTTCCCGCGCTGTCCGCCGCACCGGCATGGAATACCGTGGCAGGGCCCCCTTCCATGATCGCGGCGTTGTCGGAATACGCGACTACTGTGCCGCGCGGCTGGGCGGCGTGGGTGGCCCGAATCATTCCAAACAGTGTTTCGCTTTGCGGGGCGCCGTCGATTACCCACGATGCGTTGAAAATCTTGTGGCGGCAGTGTTCGCTATTGGCCTGGGCGAACATCATCAGTTCCACGTCGGTGGGATTGCGGCCCAATCTGCTGAAGGCGTCGGCCAGATAATCGACTTCGTCTTCGGACAAGGCGAGCCCGAGCGCTGTGTTCGCCTCGGTCAGCGCCTGCCGCCCTTCCCCCAGGACGTCGACGGTGGCGGTGGACTTGCCGGGAAGCGATGCAAACAGCGCCTGCCCGTCAAAGGCCGTGTCAACCACGGTTTCTGTCATCCGGTCATGCAACAGGGCTGCGATTTGTTCGAGCTGCATTGCATCGAGCGTCTTGCTCCCCAGCAGGCCGCGCACCGGCGTGAGGGTATAGCGGACGCCGCGTTCAATCCGGCGGACGGTCGACAGACCGCAGTTATGTGCGATATCGGTGGCCTTGCTCGCCCAGGGCGAAACGGTGCCCAGGCGCGGAAACACGCGTAGCACCAGCGCGTTGCGCCCGTCTCTGTCGCTGACAGGCGTTCCGTATTCAAGCAGACGCGCCAGCTGAGCCCGGCCGGCATCATCCAGGGGCGACTCCAGCCAGACATAGTGCTCGTACTGCCCGGAGATATCCGAGACCGGCAGGCCCAGGGCTGAGAAGCGTTTGAGAAGCTGTTCGCGACGGAACGGAGACAGGACAGACGAGCCGGGAAAATGCAGAATGGAGTTCACTGTGTACGGAAGGCGCGCAAAGGGTGGACTGAACAGACTATTTTACCCTCCCGGACGGGGAGACGCTTCCGGGTAATGAACTTCGAGAATGTCGAGCTCTTCGAGCCCGCCCGGTGTTCGCAGTACCACCGTATCGCCTTCGCGCGCCTTGGTCAGGGCTCGGGCGACAGGAGAGATCCAGCTGATTCGGCCTTGCAAAGGTTCGGCTTCGTCGATCCCAACGATGGTGACACGGAATTCTTCGCCCGCGCTGTCTGAATACACCACTGTGGCCCCGAAGAACACTTGGTCGCGATTGGGTTGAGCAGCCGGATCCACGACCTCGGCGATCTCGAGACGGCGGGTCAGGAAACGAATGCGGCGGTCGATCTCCCGCAAGCGCTTCTTGCCGTAGAGGTAATCACCGTTTTCGGAGCGGTCTCCATTCGAAGCCGCCCAGGACACGATCTGTACGACCTCGGGCCGCTCGACATTCATCAGGTGCTCCAGCTCGCCCCGCAAGCGCGTGTAGCCGTCCTGGGTGATGTAGTTCTTGCTGCCGGCTGGCAGCGGCGTGCCTTCAGGTTCGAGGTCGTCGTCTTCCTGCTCGTTTTCCTTTACAAACGCCTTGCTCATGCCGGTGTCCTTTCCACCCAGTCATGCCAGACCGGTGTGAGGTCGCGCGGCAGAGGCGGCAATTGCCCGAGGTCCAGCCGTGCTTCGCGGGGACTATGGAAGTCGGAACCGCAGGAAGCCAGGAAACCGTAACGGCGCGCAACGTCGGCGTACTGGCGATACTGGTCGGGCGTATGGCTGCCGGTCACGACTTCTATTGCTTCGCCACCCAGATCGCGAAATTGCTCGAACAGCGCATCGAACTGCATGGACGAGTAACTGTAGCGGCCGGGGTGCGCGATGACGGCGCGTCCACCTGCCTGCCGTATCCAGCCCACGGCTTGTTCAAGCGAGGACCACTGCATGGGCACATAGGCCGGCGAACCTTCGCCCAGGTAGTGAGAAAACACGGCCTGCATATTTTTGCTGTAGCCGCGGTCGACCAGGTAGCGAGCGAAATGAGTGCGGCTGATAAGCGCCGGGTTGCTGACGTACGACAAGGCCCCCTGATAACTGGTCTCTACACCCATGGCATCGAGCCGGCGGCCCATTTCGAGCGCGCGCTCGCTGCGGCCCGAACGGACCGTGCGCAGGCCTTCGACGAGGACGGGATGCGCATCGTCGACATTGAGGCCGACGATATGGACGGTGTGCCCCGACCAGGTCACGGAAATCTCGACGCCCGCTACGAACTGCATGCCCAGCGCTTGGGCTTCAGCGCGGGCGGCCGGCACGCCGTCCAGGATGTCGTGGTCGGTCAGTGCCCAGAGCGTCACGCCGTTCGCATGCGCGCGCCGGGCGACGTCCCGGGGAGCGAGCACGCCATCGGACATGGTGGAGTGGCAATGAAGATCGGCTGTAATGATGGAATCCTCCGGTGAACTTCAGGCGACAGGGGAAACAGGCGCTCCAGTTTCCTTGCCCAGCCCTTCCAGCAGAAAGCCTGCAACGGCATCGAGCTGATCTGGGCTACGCAATGTCGGCGCATGGCCGACTCCCTGCAAGGTCAACCCCCGCGCCAGCACGTTCTGTCGCTGCATTTCCTGCAGGCTTTGCGCCGTGAGCAGGTCCGAGGTCTCGCCGCGCAATATCAGCACAGGCTCGCACAAGCTGGCATAGCCCTGCCAGAGCACGCCTTCCGCTCCTTTGAGGACGGCGGCGTCCTGCTTTGTGATCGGTTCGGCGATGCGCAGGTCGTAGTGCTTGACCCACTGCCCGTTCCGATCATTGAAGACGTGCCGGGTCAGGTCCTGCCACCCCGCGTCGTCGTGCGGGCCGAAGCCTTCCGAGACGTTCTTTACATATTCGATCGCCTGCTCGAAGCTGTCAAATGTCTCGGGTCGACCGACATAGTCTGCAATACGCGCGAGGCCGCTGGCATTGAGGCTGGGTCCGATGTCATTGAGCACCACCCGGCCCAGACCGAGCGTCTGCGATGCGTCCAGGCCGAACTCGCCACGGGGGGGACGCATGGTCGCCGACACCGCCAGGCCGGCTGCCAGCCCCATGCCGATCAGCCCGCCCATCGACGTACCCACCCAGTCCAACCGTGAGGGGTTCAACCTTGCAATGAGGACAAGCATGTCGGCCACATATTGCGGAATGACGTAGTGCTTGGGGTCGATCAACCAATCGGAGCGGCCGCGGCCAACGATATCCGGACACACGACACGATAGTGCGCGGCCATGCGCGCCGCCAGGGGATCGAAGTCGCGACCGTTGCGGGTGAGCCCGTGTACGCAAAGCAGCACCTGATCGTTATCGGGATCGCCCCATTCCCAGTAGGCCATGCGATGCATGCCGGCCGGACTGGCGCACATGACGTAGGAAAGGCGAGGAGCCTGCATCGAAGACGGCTGCTGGAAGTCGCTCATTGCACCCTCTGTGAAGATGGAAACAGGCTTCCGATTGTAGTCTCAGCCATGCAGTCCCTGTCCCAGCGCTTTCAGGGCCGCTTCCTGTACGGCTTCCGAGAGCGTAGGGTGCGCATGGATGGTACCGGCGACGTCTTCAAGCCTGGCGCACATCTCGATGGACTGCGTGAAGGCGGCGGCCAGTTCAGAGACATTCGGCCCTACGGCCTGCCACCCCAGGATGCGGTGATCGTCCCCCCGGGCCACCACGCGCACAAAGCCTTCGGTCGCGTCCAGCGTCAGCGCCCGGCCGTTGCCGGAGAACGGGAAGGATGCTTCAATAATTTCGCCTTCCTTGGCCCGGGCTTCGTCCGGCAGCAGACCGGCCACGACGACTTCTGGGTCGCTGTAGCAGACGGACGGAATGGCGGCGGGATCGAAGCGCCGGCGCCTGCGGCCCGAGATGACTGCGGCGGCCACTTCCGCCTGAGCCATGGCGCGGTGCGCCAGCATGGGTTCGCCGGTGATATCGCCGATCGCCCAGACCTGCCGCATGGACGTGCGGCACTGCTCGTCTACCCGGATATAAGGCCCGTCCATGTCGAGCAGCAGGCGATCGATGCCGGCCTCCCGGGAAAGCGGACGGCGCCCGGCGGCGACCAGGATGCGTTCCACTTGCACTTCGCGGCTTTCGCCCTGCGGCGACCGAAGGCGCAGGCGACCCGTGTCGGCGTCGCCCTCTTGCACCTGTGTGCCGAGCAGGACATCGACGCCAAGCTTTTGCAAGCGCCGCTGCACGGGGCGGGTGAGCGCGGCGTCCCAAGCCGGGAGAATGCGCTCCTGCGCTTCAATCAGCGTGACCTGCGCACCCAGCTTGGCGTAGGCCATGCCCAGCTCCACGCCAATATAGCCGCCGCCGACGACCGCAAGCGTGGCAGGCAAAGTATCAAGGGCGAGGGCCTCGGTAGAGGAAACCACCCTGCCGCCAAAAGGCAGCATAGGCAGGGAGGCGGGGACGGAACCCGTGGCCAACACCAGATGCTGGCAGACGATGCGCTGGCGCTCGAGGGAATCGTCGCTCGATCCGGCTGTGTCGATCTCCACGGTCTTGCCATCGAGCACCACGGCGTCGCCGTATATGACGCGCACCCCGGCGCGCTTGAGCAAGGCTTCGACTCCGCCCGTCAGTTGTTTCACGATGCCCTGCTTCCATTCGTTCAGGCGTGCGAGATCCAGCGCGGGAGTCTGGGAGACGATTCCCAACCTTGCCACCTGGCCGCCGGCGCCCAGCCGATGAAACTCTTCCGAGGCATGGATCAGCGCCTTGGACGGAATGCAGCCTATGTTCAGGCAGGTGCCGCCCGGCCGGGACCGTTCTACCAGCACTGTGTCCAGGCCGGCCTGCGCCGTGCGAATAGCGGCCACGTAGCCGGCGGGGCCTCCGCCGAGTATCAATACGTTCGTCGATTGCATGGATGCTTACTCCACAAAGAGCATGGAGGGGCACTCCAGCAGGCCCCGGATGCACTGGATGAACTCGGCCGCGTGCATGCCGTCCACCACACGATGATCAAAGGAAGACGACAGATTCATCATCTTGCGGACCACGATGCCGCCTTCCATAACGACCGGCCGTTCCACGACTCGGTTTACGCCCACGATGGCCACTTCCGGGTAATTGATCACCGGCGTGGACACGATGCCCCCCAGCGCGCCCAGGCTCGTGAGCGTAATGGTGGAGCCGGAAAGCTCGTCGCGTTGAGCTGAGCCCGCGCGTACTGCGTCGGCAAGCCGACGAATTTCGCGCGCGCACGCCCAAAGATCATGGGCTTCCGCGTGGCGGAGTACCGGCACCATGAGCCCGGCGTCGGTCTGCGCAGCGACACCCAGATGGACAGCCGCGTGGCGCAACACCATCCCCCTGTCGTCGTCATAGCGAGCGTTCATCTGGGGAAAGTCGCGGATCGCCAACACCATGGCACGCGCAAGGAAAGGCAGCAGCGTAAGCTTGCCACGCGCTTCGCCCCAACGCTCGTTCAGGCGCCGGCGCAGGGTCTCGAGTTCCGTGACGTCGATCTCCTCGACATAGGTGAAATGCGGAATATGCCGCTTGGATTCCTGCATCTTCTGGGCGATTTTGCGTCGCAGTCCGACCACCGGCACTTCTTCCACGCCCTCGCGGCGAGCCCATCCCGGTGATGTGCCCATTGCGCTCGCAGCGCCCACGGCCGGAAACGTAGTGCCAAGCTGCGTCCAGCGGTCCAAATCATCATGAGTGATCTGGCCGGCCGGCCCCGTCGCCGTCACCGCCCGTAGATCTATGCCTTCGTCCTGTGCGCGGCGCCGCACTGCCGGCGAAGCCAGAGGCCGGGAACGGCGAACCCCAATGGGTGGCCACTCGTTCGAAGAGGAGGCCGAAGAGGACACCGAAGAGGACACCGAAGAGGAAGCCGAAGAGGAAGCCGAAGAGGAAGCCGAAGAGGAGGCCGGAGAGGACACCGAAGAGGACACCGCGCTGGGGCCAGCCGGCTGCGCGGACGTTTCCTTCGATGCCGCCTCTGGCGTCTCCTTCGAAGTTTCCTTTTGCGTCTGCGTCGGACGCTCCGGCGATACTTTCTGAGACGATGCGCTTGCTTGGGCGCTCGGCTCGCTCGCATTGCCCGCGCCCTCGACTTCCAGCCGAATGAGCACTGAACCGACCGCCATCACTTCGCCAACGCGCCCGCCCAGTGCAAGCACCTTTCCGTGCACGGGCGATGGAACCTGCACCGTGGCCTTGTCGGTCATCACGTCGGCGATGACC
>JAEWFK010000040.1 GCA_023388835.1 Pseudomonadota bacterium
CATGGATGACTTAAGCGATTGCGCGGCGTCGTCCATCTGTTTCTTGAGCTTGTTCATTTCATCCAGGTCGATTTCCCGCTGGATGTCGCTCTTGACATCGGTGACGTAGCGCTGGGCGCGCCCAAGCAGGTGCCCGACCGTGCGGGCCACCTTTGGGAGCCGTTCGGGGCCAATGACGACCAGCGCCACGACGCCGATCAGCATAAGCTCGGTGAAGCTGACGTCAAACATGATCAGGCGTCAGTTTTTTCTTTGGCCTGCACGTCGATGGTTTCTTCGTTGCTGCGGCGTTGTGTGACGGCTTCGGGCTTGGCCGCTTCCTGTGCGCCTTCGCCCATGCCCTTCTTGAAGCCGCGTACCGCGCCGCCGAGGTCTTCACCCACGTTGCGAAGTTTCTTTGTTCCGAAAACGAGTGCAATGATGACCAGGACGATCAACCAATGCCAGATGCTGAAGCTACCCATGTCTATCTCCGTCAGGCGGCAGGTGCCGCGCGTTTGTTCCAGGGGCGCGGGCCCCCGAGGATGTGTAAATGCAGGTGGTCGACTTCCTGGCCGCCTTCTGTGCCTGTGTTCACCACGAGGCGAAAGCCGCCATCATGGCCGGGCGTGCAGCCGTTGTCAAAGGCTAGTTTTTGCACGAGTATCATCATTCTACCCAACCAGGCGGCATCGTCTGCCGTGACATCGGCAAGCGATCTGACATGTTGCCGGGGGACAAGAAGAAGGTGTATGGGCGCGGCCGGATTGATGTCATGGAAGGCGATGAAGTCGTCGTCTTCGTAGACCTTCGTGGCCGGGATCTCACCCGCCGAAATCTTGCAGAAAATACAGTTCTCGCTCATTTGCCTTGATCAGTCTCAGTTCTCGGCCCGGGCGGCCTTTTCAGCCAGGCCCGAAACGCCTTCGCGCCGTTCCAGTTCATTCAGGATTTGTTCAGGACGTATCCCATAATAGGCCAGCGCGACCATGCTGTGAAACCATAAATCTGCGGTTTCCGCCACGATGCGTTCCGCGTCTTGATCTTTGGAGGCCATCACGAGTTCGGTGGCCTCTTCGCCGATCTTTTTCAGGAAGGCGTCCGGTCCGCGTTGGTACAGCTTGGCGACATACGAGCCGCCCGGGTCGCCGCCGCGGGCAGGCAGGCGGCTTTCCAGTGTGTCGGCCAGCCTGGCCAGGATCGATTCTGTCGTGCTCACTTGTAGATGTGCTCCGGGTCCTTCAGTACGGGGTCTACGGTGACCCAATTCGGTTCGCCTTCTGTTTCCAGCCGCAGGAAAAAGCAGCTGCGGCGTCCCGTGTGGCAGGCAATGCCGCCTTCCTGTTCAACCTTCAGCAGGATCACGTCGGCATCGCAATCCAGGCGAAGTTCACGTACCCGCTGGCGATGGCCGGATTCCTCGCCCTTGCGCCATAGGCGCTTGCGTGAGCGGGACCAGTACACTGCACGTCCCGTGGCCGCCGTTTCGGCCAAGGCATCGGCGTTCATCCAGGCCACCATCAAGATCGCACCGTCGGCGGCGTCCTGGGCGATGGCCGGAATCAGGCCTTGCTCGTCGAAGCGAACTTGCTGCAGCCAGTCGGGAAGCGCGTTCATGCCCGCAGTCTTACTTTGACACCTTGCGCGGCCAGGAATTCCTTGGCCTGGCGCACGGTGTATTCGCCATAGTGGAAGATGCTGGCCGCGAGCACGGCACTGGCCCCTCCGAGTATGGCGCCGTCAGCCAGATGCTGCAGATTGCCCACGCCGCCGGAGGCAATGACCGGTACGGGCACGGCGTCGGACACTGCGCGAGTCAGTTCCAGATCAAAGCCGGACTTCGTGCCGTCGCGGTCCATGCTGGTCAGCAAAAGCTCGCCTGCGCCGTATTCCGCCATTTTGCGTGCCCATTCGATGACGTCGAGCCCGGTGGCGCGGCGCCCGCCATGAGTGTGTACTTCCCACCGCGCAGGCTCGCCTTCGGCGGACATGCGACGTGCGTCAATGGCCACGACGATGCATTGCGAACCGTGGTGGTCGGCTGCCTGCCGAACGAGTTCCGGATTCGATACCGCGGCGCTGTTGATGGACACCTTGTCTGCGCCTGCGTTGAGCAAGCGCTGGATATCTGACACTTGCCGCACGCCCCCGCCGACCGTCAGTGGAATGAAGATCTCACCGGCCACCGCTTCGATGATGGGCAGGATGAGGTCGCGGTCTTCACTGGTGGCCGTGATGTCGAGGAAGGTGAGTTCATCGGCGCCCTGTTCGTTGTAGCGCCGCGCGATCTCGACCGGATCGCCGGCATCGACGAGGTCGACGAAGTTCACGCCTTTCACCACCCGTCCGGCAGTGACATCCAGACAGGGGATGATGCGGCAGCACAGGTCGCTTTGTGTTTCGTTGCCGAGTGTAGGGTTCATGATGTGAGTTCGTCTGCGCGTTCTTGTGCGGCCGCAAAGTCCAGCGTGCCCTCGTAGATGCTGCGGCCCAGAATGGCGCCTTCGACGCCTTCGCTCGCCACGGCGCACAGGGCTTCGATGTCGCGCAGGTCTGTCACGCCGCCCGAGGCAATGACGGGGATGCTGACGCTTTGGGCCAGGCGCACGGTCGCTTCGATGTTGACGCCGCTGAGCATGCCGTCGCGGCCGATATCGGTGTAGATGATGGATTCCACGCCGTAGTCCTCGAACTTGCGCGCGAGATCCTGTACATCGTGGCGGGTGAGCTTGCTCCAGCCGTCAGTGGCCACCTTCCCGTCGCGTGCGTCCAGTCCGACGATGATGTTGCCCGGAAAGGCGCTGCAGGCGTCTCGCAGGAAGCCCGGGTCCTTGACTGCGGCGGTGCCGATGATCACATAAGAGATGCCGTTGTCCAGATACCGTTCGATGGTGTCAAGGTCGCGGATGCCCCCGCCGATTTGCACGGGGATGTCGGCAGCCACGGCTGCGACGATGGCCTTGATGGCGGCTTCGTTCTTGGGCTTGCCTGCGACGGCCCCGTTCAAGTCGACCAGATGCAGCCGGCGTGCGCCTTGGTCGAGCCACTGTTCAGCCATGTCGGCCGGCGATTCGGAAAAAATGGTCGAGTCATTCAGGTCGCCCTGGCGCAGGCGCACGCAACGCCCGTCTTGGAGGTCGATGGCGGGAATCAATAACATGATGGATCAGCAGATAAAGAAGCGTGGGAAGGGTTTCAGATGTCCGCTGCCACATTGGCCGGTGTGGCGTCGAGGGAAAGGATCAAGGTTGCCATTCTACGAAGTTGCGATAGAGCCGTAAGCCATGCTCGGCGCTTTTCTCTGGGTGGAACTGCACTGCGAAAATGTTATCTGCTGCGATGGCGCAGGTAAAGCACTGCCCGTAGTGACTAACCCCAACAGTGAGCTCGGTATTTTCGGGAACGACGAAATAGCTGTGCACGAAGTAGAAGTGCGTGTGGTCCGGGATCCCCGCCCAGAGGGGATGCTCACGTATCTGTGAGACAGCATTCCAGCCCATGTGAGGCACCTTCAGTCCCGGGCCTTGCGCGGCGTATTGCGGGCCCGAAAAGCGCTTCACCGTCCCGGGAAAGATATCCAGGCTGCGCACCCCGCCTTCTTCGCTGCGGGAAAACAGCATTTGTTCGCCCACGCACACGCCGAGCAGAGGCTTTTCTTGCGCGGCGCGCATGACGGCTTCCCGCAACCCGGACTCTTCCAGCGTGCGCATGCAGTCGGGCATCGCGCCCTGGCCGGGAAAAACCACCCTGGATGCCTTCAGTATCTGTTCGGGTGTGTTGCAGATCCGGATGTCGGCTTCCGGTGCCGCAGCGCGTAAAGCGCGCGCCACAGAGTGGAAGTTGCCCATCCCGTAGTCGACGATGGCAATGGTGTTCACGGTGGGCCCGGCGTGGTGAAGGTTTACAGTACGCCCTTGGTCGAAGGAATGACGCCTTCGCTGCGGGGATCGAGTTCGATGGCCATGCGCAGCGCGCGCCCGAATGCCTTGAAGACGGTCTCGCATTGATGGTGCGCGTTCTCGCCCTTCAGGTTGTCGATATGCACGGTCGCCTGGGCATGGTTGACAAAACCCTGGAAGAATTCGCGTGTCAGGTCGACATCGAAGCGGCCAATGTGCGAGCGCGTGAAGGGGATATCGTAAAACAGCCCCGGGCGGCCGGAAAAATCGATCACAACGCGTGAAAGCGCTTCGTCCAAGGGCACATAGGCGTGGCCGTAACGACGCATGCCGGCCTTGTTGCCCACGGCGGCGGCGAACGCCTGGCCCAGCGTGATGCCGACGTCCTCGACCGAATGATGGTCGTCGATGTGGACGTCTCCGTCGCAATGGATGTCGAGGTCGATCAGGCCGTGGCGGGCGATCTGGTCGAGCATGTGATCCAGAAAGGGCACGCCCGTGTTGATCGTCTGGCGACCGGTTCCGTCGAGGTTGATGGCCGCGCGGACGCGGGTTTCCTGGGTGTTGCGGGTAATGTCGGCGGTACGCATGTCAAGATTCTGAGTTGGTGGGTTCAAGACGGTACTCGGCACTGGCGGCATGCGCCTGCAGGCCTTCGCCGCGGGCGAGCACCGAAGCGATGCGTCCCAATGTCTGGGCGCCGGCCTGCGACACCTGTATCAGGCTGGAACGCTTCTGGAAGTCGTATACCCCCAAGGGCGAGGAAAACCGTGCCGTGCGGGCCGTGGGCAGAACATGGTTGGGTCCGGCGCAGTAGTCGCCCAGAGATTCCGAAGTATAGGGGCCCAGAAAGATGGCGCCTGCGTGGCGGATCCGTTCCGCCCAGCGTTGCGGATCAGCGGTGGAGATCTCCAGGTGTTCCGGAGCGATTTCGTTCGCGATGTCGCAGGCTTCTTCGAGGCTGCGCACCTGGATGAGGGCGCCTCGGTTCGACAGGCTGGTGCGCAGGATATCCGCGCGGGGCATGGTGGGCAGCAGGCGCTCGATGGCCTGCTGTACGGCTTCGAGGTAGGCGGGGTCGGGGCACAACAGGATGGCCTGGGCCATTTCGTCGTGTTCGGCCTGGGAGAAGAGATCCATCGCCACCCAGTCCGCCGGGGTGCTTCCGTCGCAGATCACCAGGATCTCGCTGGGACCGGCGATCATGTCGATGCCGACTGTGCCGAAAACGCGGCGCTTGGCGGCGGCCACATAGGCGTTGCCGGGGCCGACGATTTTGTCCACCGGGGAAATCGTCTGTGTTCCGTAGGCCAGCGCAGCAACGGCCTGGGCGCCGCCGATGCCCCAGACACGATCCACGCCACCGATCGCTGCCGCGGCCAGCACGATGGGATTGCGCACGCCGCCGGGCGTGGGCGTCACCATGACGACTTCAGGGACGCCGGCCACCTTGGCCGGCACGGCGTTCATCAGGACCGACGAGGGATAGGCGGCCTTGCCGCCCGGCACGTAAAGCCCGACACGGTCCAGCGGTGTGATCTTCTGGCCGAGGATGGTGCCGTCTTCCTCGGTGTAGGACCAGCTTTGGGTGATCTGGTGTTCGTGATAACGGCGGATGCGTTCCGCGGCGGCTTCCAGAGCGTTGCGTTGCTCGTGCGGCAGGGAATCAAGGGCGGCCTGCCATTCCGCACGGCTGATTTCAAGCGCCGCGACGGACTGCGCGTCGGTGTGGTCGAAGCGCTGCGTATATTCCAGCAGAGCGGCGTCGCCTTCATGCTGCACCCGGGCCAGGATTTCAGCGGTGGCACGTTCTATGGATTCGTCCTGCGAAGCATCGTAGGCCAGCAGGCGACGGAGTCCCGATTGAAAGCCGGAATCAGCGGTATCGAGGCGGTTGATGGAAGCCATGAAAATATTCTGTAGGGAAGCGGCGGGCAGGCGGCGCACGCCCTTGCAATCTTCTAGTGTATCCGGTATTGCGCAGCGCTACCGTGCTGGCCGCCCGCTATGAGCCCGAAGCTGCGGCAAAGGTGTCCAGCAATGGACGCAACGCCTGGCCGCGTGTCTTGAGCGCGGCGCGGTTCACGATCAGACGGGATGAAATCTCGGCGACATCCTCGACCGCCACCAGGTGGTTGGCCTTCAGGGTGTTGCCCGTGGACACGAGGTCGACGATGGCGTCGGCCAGGCCCACCAGCGGCGCGAGCTCCATCGAGCCATAGAGCTTGATGAGATCCACGTGCACGCCTTTGCCGGCGAAGTGCTCACGCGCGGCGCGTATGTACTTCGTGGCGACACGCAGCCGCGACCCCTGATGGACGGCTGCTTCATAGTCGAAGCCCTCGCGCACGGCCACGCATAGGCGGCAGCGGGCGATATTCAGATCGATAGGCTGGTACAGCCCGCCAGGATGCGATGCGGTGTGCTCATTCAGTACATCGCGGCCGGCGATTCCGAAATCCGCGGCGCCATACTGCACATAGGTCGGAACGTCGGAGGCCCGGACGATGATGATGCGCAGGTCTGGGCGGCTGGTCTCAAGAATCAGTTTGCGCGAACGCTCGGGGTCGTCTTTTACTTCGACACCGGCGGCTTCGAGCAGGGGCAGGGTTTCTTCGAAGATGCGGCCCTTGGACAGGGCAAGGGTCAGGGGCGTGGCCAGGCTCATGAGGCGTTTCCGGAAAGGCGTTGGATGTCGGCGCCAAGCGCGCGCAGTTTTTCTTCCATGCGTTCGTAGCCGCGGTCCAGGTGATAAATGCGGTCGACGATGGTCTCCCCTTCCGCTGCCAGGCCGGCAATGACCAGGCTGGCCGAGGCGCGAAGATCGGTCGCCATGACTGTGGCGCCGGAGAGCGATTCAACGCCCTTGACCACGGCGGTATCGCCCTCGACCTCGATCTGCGCTCCCATGCGCGAGAGTTCCGGCGCGTGCATGTAGCGGTTTTCGAAGATATTCTCGACGATGACCGATGTGCCGTCCGCCAGGGTGTTCAGGGCCATGAGCTGGGCCTGCATGTCGGTGGGAAAGCCGGGGTATTCCAGCGTTCGGAAGCCCGTGGCCTTGGGCCGGCGGTCCATGCGAGCGCGGATCCATCCGTCGCCTTCTTCGATCTGGACGCCGGCCTCGCGCAGCTTGTCCAGAATCGCGCCCATGGTGTGGGCGGCCGTGTCGCGCAGGATGATGTCGCCGCCGACCGCGCCGACTGCGCACAGGAAAGTACCGGCCTCGATGCGATCCGGGACGATGCGATGGTGCGCGCCGCGCAGACGTTCCACCCCGTCGATGATGATGCGGTCGCTGCCGTGGCCTTCGATGCGGGCGCCCATCTTGAGGAGCAGTTCCGCGAGATCCACGACTTCCGGTTCGCGGGCCGCATTCTCGAGAACACTGCGGCCTTCGGCCAGCACGGCGGCCATCATCAGATTTTCAGTGCCCGTGACGGTCACCATGTCGGTGCGAATGGTCGTGCCCCGCAGGCGCTTGGCCTTGGCCACCACGTAGCCGTGTTCGATGCGGATTTCCGCACCCATGGCCGCCAGCCCTTTGATGTGCTGGTCCACGGGACGCTGGCCGATGGCGCAGCCGCCCGGCAGACTGACGCGCGCTTCTCCGAAGCGGGCCAGCAAGGGGCCCAGCACCAGAATCGATGCGCGCATGGTTTTGACCAGCTCGTAGGGCGCCTCGAGGCTGTTTACCTGAGAGGCGTCCAGTTCCACGCGATGGCCGCTGCCGTTGCGGTACTTCACGCCCAGGCGTTCGAGCAGGCGCAGGCTGGTGCCGATGTCCCGGAGCTCGGGAACGTTCTCGAGTGTCAGCGTGTCGGCCGTAAGCAGGCCGGCGCAAAGTATGGGAAGGGCGGCGTTCTTTGCGCCCGAGATGGAAACTTCGCCCTGGAGCCGCTTGCCGCCGCGTATGAGCAGCTTATCCATTGGCTTGCGCCTGGTACTCGGCGGGGGTGAGCGTGCGCATGGACAGCGCATGGATCTCGGCCTTCATCCGTTCGCCCAGGGCGGCGTACACGAGTTGATGGCGGGCGATCATGCGCTTGCCTTCGAAGGCAGGGCTCACGATCAGCGCTTCGAAATGCGAGCCGTCGCCGACGACCTGGAGCACCTCGCACTCGAGGTTGTCTGCAATGTACTGGCGTACGATTTCGGGAGTGGGCAGCATAGATCAGTTCCGAAGTTTGTAGCCCTTTGCCAGCAGGCGAAGGGTATGAAGGGAGAGCACGGCGAACACTGCGGCCACCACGGCAAGGCTGTGCCACGGCGACACGTCGGACGCGTCGAAGAATCCGTGGCGGAAGCCGTCGATCATGTAGAAGACCGGGTTCCAGTGCGAAACGGCCTGCCAGAACGCAGGCAAGCTGTGAATGGAGTAGAAGACGCCGGACAGGAAGGTGGCCGGCAGAATAAGGAAGTTCTGAAAGGCCGCCAGCTGGTCGAATTTCTCGGACCAAAGGCCCGCAATCATGCCCAGATTACCCATGACGCCGCAAGACAGTACCGAGAACACGAGCAGCCAGCCGGCATTGTGCACGGGCAGATCGATGAACAGCAGCGCCACCAGCCATACGCCGAGGCCGCAGCACAGACCCCGCGCCACGGCAGCCAGCAGGTAGGCGCCGTAGATTTCGCGGTGAGAGAGCGGCGGCAGCAGGATGAACACTAGGTTGCCGGTGATCCGGCTCTGTATGAGCGATGAAGACGGATTGGCAAAGGCGTTCTGAAGCATGCTCATCATCATGAGGCCCGGAATCAGGAAGGACGTATACGGAACGCCCTCGTAAACCTGGACCCGATCTTCGAGCACATGCGCGAAGATGAGCAGATAGAGCAGGGAGGTGAGCACCGGCGCGGCGATGGTCTGAAAGCCCACCTTCCAGAAGCGTTGAAGCTCCTTGCGCAACAGAGTGGGAAAGCCCGAGCCCATGTCGCGGCGGCGGTGAATGATCGGCGCGTCGCTCATGCCACTTCCTCCAGCGTCTGACCATGCATGAAGCGCACGAAGGCGTCTTCCAGGTCGCTCCCGCCCACCTGAGCGAGCAGGGCGTCGGTCGTGTCCAGCGCAATCACGCGGCCCTGCTTGAGCATGGCGATGCGGCCGCAAAGCGCCTCGGCCTCTTCCAGGTAGTGAGTGGTGAGCAGGATGGTGTGGCCGTCCTTGTTCAGGCGGGAAATGAATTCCCAAAGTGTGCGCCGCAGGTCGACGTCCACCCCGGCGGTGGGTTCGTCAAGGATGATGACGGGCGGGCGATGCACGAGGGCCTGGGCCACAAGAACGCGCCGTTTCATGCCGCCAGACAGGGCGCGCATGTTGGTCTCGGCTTTGTCGCTCAGGCCGAGGTTGGCCAGGATTTCGTCTATCCAGTCGTCGTTGTTGCGCAGCCCGAAGTAACCTGACTGCAGGCGCAGAGTTTCGCGTACTGTGAAGAAGGGGTCGTAGACGATCTCCTGAGGTACGACCCCCAGCGACTGGCGAGCCTCGCGGAATTCGGTCACCACATCGTGCCCGCAGACGCGGGCCGTGCCGTGCGTGGCACGGGCAAGGCCGGCCAGTATGGAAATGAGGGTGGTCTTGCCGGCGCCGTTGGGGCCCAGCAGGCCGAAGAACTCGCCATGCTCGACCGTCAGGCTGACGTCGTCCAGGGCCTGAAAACCCTGTTTGCGGGGCCGCCCGGCCAGGACTTCGGAGAGCCGCCGGGACCGAGGGGTGTAGATTTTGGAGATGTTCTCTAGCTTGAGCGCGGACATGTTGGCAATGAAAAGCCCGATATATGGACCAAGCCATCCATTATAGGCCGGGGGGAGGATCCGCCCCGGAACGCCGGCTCACCGGTGCCGTCGTCCCGGAGGCTCGGCCGCCATGCCAGGCGGCGGCTTTACTTCAGATTGCTCTTTTTCAAAGCCGCGATCAGACCGTCGACGCCGGATTGCTGAATCTGCTGCGCAAACTGATTGCGATAGTTCTGAATGAGCCAGATGTTCTCGATGTTGATGTCGTAGACCTTCCAGCCTTCACCCGTCTTTTCCAGGCGGTAGTCCACCGTGACGGCCGGACCATTGCTCTGGGTGATGAGCGACCGCACGACGACGTCGTCGGCGTTGGCGTCGCCACGGAAGGGCTGGATATTGATGCGCGACACTTGATCGACGTTCGCCAGCGCGCCGCTGTAGGTCCGAATGAGGGTGCCTCGGAAGGCTTCTACCAGTGCCTGCTGCTGGGCCGCGCTGGCCTGACGCCAATGGCGGCCGGCCGCAAGGCGGGTCGTCTTCTCGAAGTTGACGTAGGGCAGGATCAGTTCGTCGACGAGCTGGTTGATGCGCTTGAGATCGCCTTGCTTGACGGCTTCGTCTTGCTTGACGGCTTCCAGTGCATTGTTGGCGACGGCCTGCACGAAATCATTTGGAGCCGCCTTGGGGTCGACGGCGGTGGCGGCATGCGCGCCCACGCAGGCGAGCAGTCCCGATGCCGCCAGCAGAAGCCCGGCCGCCATCCGGCGCAGCATGTGGGGGTCGAAGAATGAAAAGCGAGTCCGATAGAGCATGGGTATCCTTGTGTTCCGTATGAGCGCAGTGCCTGCAGTTCGTGTGCCCGCTACTGGGCGGAGGGAGCCGGCGCGGAGTCATCGGAATAATCGGGCAGATCGTCGTCGGAGTAATCCGGCAATGCGCCGCCATCGGACCTGCGCAGGTTCACCATGGCGTCCCGGCGCTGCAGGTAAGCGTCGCGGATGAAGCTGTAGCGGTCGAGAGCGGTCTGGTTGACCAGCTCCTCGGCGTCGAGCAGGCTTTCACGCTTGTCCACGGCGTACAGGCCCAGGATGGAATTCCGTACAGGGATGTTGTCGATTTCGAATACCGGGGTCAGCGGCGACACGTCGGCGGCCAGTCCGCCTATCGAGGCGGTGCCGTCGCGCACCGTGCTGGAGCCCAGGAAGGGCAGCACCACGTAGGGCCCCGAGCCGAAGCCCCATACGCCCAGTGTGGTACCCAGATCGTTCCGGATTTTTTCAGCACCGTTCATGGAAGCGACATCGATACAGCCGCCCAGGCCCATGGTCGTGTTGAACAGCACCCGGCCCAAGGTATTGAAGAAGTCGTGGCCGCGCGCCTGCAGCATGCTGTTGAAGGCGGACCAGACGTCTTCGATGTTGCCGAATATGTTGCGCACACAGGAGCGCGCCGGCTCGGGAGTGAGGTCGCGATAGGCGTAGGCGACCGGCTTGAGGATTGCACCGTCCACGGCTTCGTTGAAGGCGAACATGCTGCGGTTGTAGCCTTCCCAAGGGTCGCGTGCGCTGGGAGATTCCACGGTGGCGCAGCCGCCCGCCAACAGCGCGGCAGCGACGGCGGCCGCCAATCCGGTACGGCGAACCATGGGTGAACGGTCGTTATTCTTCATTGTTGATCCTGGCTGCTCGCCGAGTTGTAAAGGAACTTGCTGATCAGTTCCTCGAGCACGACGGCGCTTTGCGTATATTGAACAGTGCTTCCCTGGACCAGCATTTTATCCTCACCGCCGGGAGTTACGCCGATGTATTGTTCGCCCAACAGTCCGGAAGTCAGGATCGACACCGACGAGTCGCTCGGAAACTCGTATTTCGACTCGAGATCCAGCGTGACGACGGCCTGAAAGCGCTCGTTGTCGAATGAGATGCCCGATACTCGGCCGACCACCACGCCGCTGCTCTTGACGGGTGCGCGCACCTTGAGCCCCCCCAGGTTATCGAAGTGGGCCTGCACCTGATACGTCGGCGCAAACGAGAACGAGCTCATGTTTCCCGCTCGCAAAGCCAGGAAGATGAGGGCGATCGCCCCCAGCAAGACAAAAAGCCCCACCCAGAAATCGGTCTTTTCACGGGTCATTGTGTGTCATCCATCAAAGTCAGTTGCCGAACATCAGAGCCGTCATCACGAAGTCCAGCCCGAGCACGAGCAGTGAACTATGGACGACGGTGCGGGTGGTTGCGCGCGAGACGCCTTCCGGTGTGGCGCGGGCCGTCCAGCCCGCATGCAGCGCCACCAGTGTGACGGCCACGCCGAACACCACGCTCTTGATGAAACCGTTCAGGATGTCGTTGATGACATCCACCCCTTCCTGCATCTGGGACCAGAACGCGCCGGGATCGATGCCGATGAGCAGCACGCCCACCACCCAGCCGCCGATCACGCCCACCATCGAGAAAACCGCGGCCAACACCGGCATGGCAATGACGCCGCCCCAGAAGCGGGGCACGAGCACGCGGCGGATGGGGTCCACCGCCATGACTTCCATGGCGGCCAGCTGTTCCCCTGCCTTCATCAGCCCGATTTCCGCCGTCAGCGATGTGCCCGCCCGCCCGGCAAACAGCAGCGCCGTGACGACCGGGCCCAGCTCTCGGGTCAGCGAAAGGGCCACCAACAGGCCCAGCGCTTCTTCGGACCCATAGCGGCTGAGCGTGTAATAGCCCTGCAGGCCTAGCACGAAGCCGACGAAGAGGCCCGATACGGCGATGATCAGCAGGGAATGGTTGCCGATGAAGTGGATCTGCTGGGATACCAGGCGCGCGCGGTGTAGCGCGGTAGCGCTGCGCGCGAGGATGGCGCCGCCCAGCCGAACGAAGTCGCCCAGGCCGGTGATGGCGGTGCGTACACGGCCTCCCAGTCTGGCAATGGCTTTGTAGGGTGTCGTCATGAGCGGCGCCCCGGACGCTGTTCCAGCCACCGCGTATAGGCAGGGGAGACGGGGTAATGGAAGGCGATGGGGCCGTCGGGCTGGCCATCCAGAAATTGGCGTACGTAGGGGTTTTGTGAGTCCGCCAACTGTGCGGGGGTGCCCTGTGCGATCATTTTTCCCTGTCCGACCATGTATACCTGGTCGGCGATGGCGAACGATTCGATGACATCGTGGGTGATCAGGACAGACGCGCAGTTGAGCTTGTCGGTCAGGTCGCGGATCAACCGCGCGGTGATCCCCAGGGAAATGGGATCCAGGCCGGCGAAGGGCTCATCATAAAGAATGAGTTCCGGCTCCAGGACGATGGCCCGTGCCAATGCCACGCGCCGCGCCATGCCTCCGGATATTTCGGAGATACGCAAGTGGGCCGCAGCTTGCAGGCCGACGGCGTCAAGCTTTTCCAGAACCCGTTCCTGTATCTGTCCTTCTGAAATGCGCGTATGTTCGCGCAAGGGAAACGCGACGTTCTCGAAGACGTTCAGGTCGGTAAACAGCGCGCCTTGCTGGAACAGCACCCCCATGCGCTGGCGCAACTTGCGCAAGGCTTCTGGTGGGACGCCGGCGATATCCTCGCCGAACACCGTGACGCGGCCGCGCTGAGCAAAGATCTGGCCGGTGGCGGCACGCAGGAGTGTCGTCTTGCCGGAGCCGGAGCCTCCCATCAGCGCGACGACCTGGCCTTTGCAAGCCTCGATACTGATGTCGCTGAGCACGGTGAAGTCGCCGTAGCCGAGCGCAACATCGGTGAACTTCAGGATGGTGTCGGGGAGCGGGGCAGTGGTCATGGCGCCTCGTGATTGATCTTCCCTCCATTGTATCGTGCGATGCCGCGAGCTCCCGGCTTGTTGGGGTTGGGTGCTCTCTATGGGCAAGGAGGGTCGAGGGCCGAGGCTGAACGTCGTAGCTGCGCCAAGCGTTCCTGCAGCGGAATCCGCGGACAAGTGTCGCAGAGTTCGCCATCGCGGCGCTTGTAGACCAGGCAGCACACTTTACGTTCCATGGCCAAGTGCTCGCCGCCGCGGTCGTCCTGATATTTCAGGAATCCGCCGGCGCCGTCGAGGCCCAGAGCATGCAGCCAGCATTCGCCCCAATCTGCAGCCGTCTGCGCGCACCAGTCGGGACGCCGCGACATGATCCGCAAGGTGGCTGATGTCACGCAGTCCGCGACGAGACGGCCCGCGGCCTTCGGATGCAGCTCGACCACTGAACAACAGGTGTCCAGCACAGCAGCGAGGCATTGACGCAAGGGACTGGCTGCCGCCTGCAGAAGACGGTCGTTCCGACCCGCGATGGGAGTGTGATCGGCAATGACACTGCCCCACACCATGCAATCGCCGGCTCGCTGGCCGATGCAGTCCTGATGCGGGACGGTGCCGGCGAGATGCACGCCCGCCATCGTCAAGTAAACCGGCTGCCATACCAGAAGGCCCCACGTCCGGAACGCCCAATAGTGGCGACCTGCTTCAGGATAGGTTCGCGCGAGGTCGGCAGCGAGCTGCCGGACCTCTGCTTCCGATATGCGGGACCAGCCAGAATCGATGCGCGGTGCAATGGCGAGCGGCCAGCCGGGCAGCATGGATCGGGCGCAGCAGAGAAGGTGTTCGAGCGAATGATTCATTGCTTCGAATATCTTACCTGCCAGGCCACCGATCAGGCTCGCGGACCGCGACCGGCACGCCGCCAGTTAGCGCGGCAGCGTGCTTGCGCCCATCAGGAATTCGTCCACGGCGCGGGCGCATTGTCGGCCTTCCCGTATGGCCCACACCACCAGCGATTGCCCCCGCCGCATGTCCCCGGCCGCGAACACCTTGTCCACATTGCAGCGGTAGCGCTGCGTGTCGGCCCGGGCGTTGCCGCGCATGTCGGGCTCCACGCCGAAGGCGTCCAGCACGTTCTTCATGGGTGAAGTGAAGCCCATGGCCAGCAGCACCAGGTCGGCCTTGAGTTCGAACTGCGAGCCTTCCACCTCACGCATCTTCATCCGGCCTGTGGCCTTGTCGCGGAACCACTCTACGCGAGCCGCCACGAACTTCTCCACTTTGCCGTTCCTGCCTTCGAACGCCTTGGTTCCCACCGCCCAATCACGTTCGCAGCCTTCTTCGTGCGAAGACGAGCTGCGCAACCGGGCCGGCCAATACGGCCAAGTCAGGGGTCTGTCTTCTACCTCCGGCAGGCGCGGCATGAGCTCGAACTGGGTGACCGAGGCCGCTCCCTGCCGGTTGCTGGTTCCTACACAGTCGGAGCCGGTGTCGCCTCCGCCGATGACGATGACATGTTTGTCCTTGGCCGAGATCTGGCGTGATACGCGGTCACCCGCGTTCACCAGATTCTGCTGACGAAGGAAATCCATGGCGAAGTGCACGCCGCCCAGCTCTCGGCCCGGCACCGGCAGATCGCGCGGGGTCTCGGCGCCGCCGGTCAGCACGATGGCATCGAATTCTGCATTCAGAGAATCGGGCGTGCGCACGGCCACGCCTTCGGGGGCATGCCGGTTGTCCCCGATGTAGGTGGAAGCACAGAACTCCACGCCTTCAGCTTCCATTTGGGCAAGGCGGCGATTGATCAGGGATTTGTCGAGCTTAAAATCCGGGATGCCGTAGCGCAGCAGCCCGCCCATGCGATTGCTCTTTTCAAACACGGTGACGGTGTGGCCCGCGCGGGCGAGCTGCTGCGCGCAGGCCAGGCCGGCGGGTCCCGAGCCGACCACCGCAACACGTTTGCCGCTGCGGCGCTGGGGTGCCTGCGGCACTACCCAGCCGCGTTCCCAGCCTCTGTCGATGATGGCATGCTCGATCGACTTGATGCCTACGGCGTCATCATTGATATTGAGGGTACAGGCAGCTTCGCAGGGGGCAGGGCAGATGCGCCCGGTGAACTCCGGAAAATTATTGGTGGAGTGCAGTACGTCGAGAGCGCGGCGCCACTCCTGGCGGTACACCAGGTCGTTCCAGTCGGGGATGATGTTGTTGACGGGACAGCCGTTATGGCAGAAAGGAATGCCGCAATCCATGCAGCGTGCGGCCTGTTTTCCGGCGGCGGCATCGTCCAGGGCGTGTACGAACTCGTTCCAGTGGCGAACACGCGTCTGCGGCGCTTCGTGGCTTTCTTCAAGGCGTTGGAGTTCAAGGAATCCAGTGATCTTGCCCATCTTTTTTCCTCAGGCGGCGATTTGTTCAGGGTTGGCGGCGCGCCACAGTTCGGCCAGCGCGCGGCGGTACTCAATGGGCATGACCTTCACGAATTCTCGCCGGCTGCGCTCCCAATGGTCCAGCATGTCGCGGGCGCGGAAGCTGCCGGTGTAGCGGTAGTGGTTCTCGATCAGCCGGCGCAGTATGGTTTCGTCGGTTTCGCGTTCGCCGGCATGCCCCTGGGTGTGCCAGCCGTGCGAGTCGGCGTGTTCGATTTGTTCGGCATGCGAGGACACGGCCTCGAGCACGACCATGGCGGTGTTGCAGCGGCGGTGGAAGCTGCCTTCCGGGTCCCATACATACGCCACGCCCCCGGACATGCCGGCGGCGAAGTTGCGGCCGGTTGCGCCCAGCACCACGACGGTCCCGCCCGTCATGTATTCGCAGCCATGGTCGCCGGTGCCCTCCACCACGGCCGTGCTGCCGGAATTCCGCACGGCGAATCGTTCCCCCACCACGCCGTTGAAGTAGGCCTCCCCCGCCAGGGCCCCGTAAAGCACGGTATTGCCCGCGATGATGTGATCGGGACCAAAACCGCGGAAATCATTCGGCGAGCGTACGATGACGCGGCCTCCGGAAAGGCCCTTGCCGACATAGTCGTTGGCTTCGCCCACCAGGTCCAGCGTGATGCCGTGGGCCAGAAAGGCGCCGAAGCTCTGGCCGGCCGATCCGTTCAGCTGGATATGGATGGTGTCGTCCGGCAGCCCCTCATGTCCGTGGCGGCCGGCCAATTCCCCCGATAACATGGCGCCGACACTGCGATTGCGATTGCGAACCGGGACGATGAAGGAGACCTTTTCGCCCCGCTCCAGGGCCGGGTGGCTGCGGGCAATCAACTCATGGTCCAGCGATTTGTCCAGGTTGTGATTCTGCGCGTGCACCTGGCGCGGCGGCTCTTCGGACGGTACGACGTGAAACAGCTTGCTGAAGTTCAGGCCGCGGGCCTTCCAGTGATCGATGCCGCGGCGAGTGTCCAGGAGCTCGACCCGGCCGATCAACTCATCGAAGCTGCGTACGCCCAGCTGGGCCATGATTTCGCGCACTTCCTCGGCGACGAAGAAGAAATAGTTCACAACGTGCTCGGGCCTGCCCTGGAACTTGCGCCGCAAGAACGAATCCTGGGTGGCCACCCCAACGGGGCAGGTGTTCAGATGGCATTTGCGCATCATGATGCAGCCTTCGACGACCAGCGGGGCGGTGGCGAAGCCGAATTCGTCCGCGCCAAGCAATGCGGCGATCACGACGTCGCGCCCTGTCTTCATCTGGCCGTCGGCCTGCACGCGAATCCGTGAACGCAGATTGTTAAGAACGAGCGTCTGCTGTGTCTCGGCCAGGCCGAGCTCCCATGGCGTGCCGGCATGTTTGATCGACGAGACGGGGGATGCGCCGGTGCCGCCATCGTGGCCGGCGATGACCACATGGTCCGCCTTGGCCTTGGCCACGCCTGTCGCGACCGTGCCCACGCCCACTTCCGACACCAGCTTCACGGAAATCGATGCACGCGGGTTGACGTTCTTCAGGTCGTGGATCAGCTGGGCCAGGTCTTCGATGGAATAGATGTCATGGTGCGGGGGCGGCGATATCAGCCCCACACCCGGTACGGAATGACGCAGCTTGGCGATATATTCCGACACCTTGTGCCCCGGCAATTGGCCGCCTTCGCCCGGCTTTGCGCCCTGTGCCATCTTGATCTGAATCTGGTCGGCGCTGCCCAGGTATTCGGCCGAGACGCCGAAGCGCCCGGACGCGACCTGCTTGATGCGCGAACGCAGCGAGTCGCCGGAGAGCAGCGGTATGTCGGCTTCCACGCGGTCGGCGCCCAGGAAGGACGCGAGCGTGTCGCCCTTCTTGATGGGGCTTTTCCCCTGGCGCAGTTCGGCGCGGTAGCGCAGCTCATCCTCGCCGCCTTCGCCAGTGTTCGATTTGCCGCCGAGCCGATTCATGGCCACGGCCAGGACCGCATGGGCTTCCGTGGAAATCGATCCGAGGGACATGGCCCCGGTGGCGAAGCGCTTGACGATCTCCTTGGCGGGCTCCACTTCGTTCAGCGCAATGGCGCGGGCGGGATCCACCTTGAACTCGAACAGGCCGCGCAGCGTCATGAGGCGCCGGGATTGGTCATTGACCAGCTGCGCGTATTCCTTGTAGGTGGTGTAGTCTTTTCCGCGCGCGGCATGCTGAAGCCGGGCAATGGCGTCGGGCGTCCACATGTGGGCTTCACCGCGGACTCGCCAGGCATATTCGCCTCCGGCTTCGAGATCATCGCTCAGAACCGGATCGTCGCTGAAGGCGGCAGCGTGGGTGCGCAAGGCTTCCTCCGCTAGCTGGAAGATGCCCACACCTTCGATGTGGCTGGGTGTGCCTGTGAAATACTTGTCCACGAATTCGGTGCTGAGTCCGACGGCTTCGAAGATCTGCGCGCCGGTGTAGGACATATAGGTCGAGATGCCCATCTTGGACATCACTTTGTTCAGCCCTTTTCCGATGGCCTTGATGTAGTTTGCGATCGCGGTGTCCGGGTCGGTCAGCCGGGCGAGCGTTTCCAGAGCCAGATAGGGGTGGACGGCCTCGGCGCCGTAGCCGCCGAGCAGGGCGAAGTGATGCACCTCTCGAGCAGAGCCGGTTTCCACCACCAGGCCGGTGCGGGTGCGCAAGCCGGCACGAATCAGATGATGATGGATGGCCGAGGTCGCGAGCAGCGCAGGAACGGCAACGCGGTCGGCGTTGACCTTGCGATCGGTGAGCAGCAGGATGTTATAGCCGCTCAGCACCGCGTCGGCCGCGCTGGAACACAGCGAAGCGAGGTAGGCTTCGATGCCCTGGGGGCCCCATACCGCGGGATACGTGATATCCAGTTCACAGCAGCGGAATTTCTCGCTCGTGATCTTCTCGATGTTGCGGATCTGCGCCATCGCCGCGAGATCCAGCACGGGCTGCGAGACCTCGATGCGCTGGGGTGGATTGACGTTGTTGATGTCCAGCAGATTGGGTTTGGGTCCGATGAAGGACACCAGCGACATGACCAGCTGCTCGCGAATGGGATCGATGGGCGGGTTGGTGACCTGGGCGAAGAGCTGCCGGAAATAGTTGTAGAAGGGCTTGGAATGGTCGGACAGCACGGCCGGTGGCGCGTCGTTGCCCATGGAGCCGGTCGCTTCTTCGCCACTGCGGGCCATGGGCTCCAGGATCACCCGCAGATCTTCCTGGGTCCAGCCGAAGGCTTGCTGCCGATCGAGCAGGGAAGCAGCCGGTTTGAGAGCGGGAGCGTCCGCAGGGGCGGGCAGAGTTTCAAGCTTCAGGCTCAGCCGTTCGATCCATTGCCGATACGGGCGCATGTTCGCCAGTTGGGACTTGATCTCTTCGTCATTGATGATGCGGCCCTGCTGCAGGTCGATCAGGAACATCTTGCCCGGTTGCAAACGCCACTTCTTGACGATGCGGTGCTCGGGAATGGGCAGGGTGCCGGCTTCCGATGCCATGACGACCATGTCGTCGTCGGTGACGATGTAACGGGCGGGGCGCAGGCCGTTGCGATCGAGCGTGGCCCCGATCTGGCGGCCGTCGGTGAAAGCGACCGCTGCGGGGCCATCCCATGGTTCCATCATGGCCGCGTGGTACTCGTAGAAGGCCCGGCGATTCTCGTCCATGTCGGCATGCTGTTCCCAGGCTTCAGGAATCATGAGCATCATGGCGTGCGCCAGCGAATAGCCCGACATCACCAGCAACTCCAGACAGTTGTCAAAGGTGGCGGTGTCGGATTGTCCCTCGTACACGATGGGGTAGAGCTTCTGCAGGTCCGCGCCCAGCACCGCCGATTCCATGGCGCCCTCTCGCGCCCGCAGCCAGTTGAAGTTCCCTTTCACGGTGTTGATCTCGCCATTGTGGGCGATCATCCGGTAGGGGTGGGCGAGAGGCCATGCAGGGAAGGTATTGGTCGAGAACCGTTGATGAACCAGGGCCAGCGCCGAGACGGCGCGGGCGTCGGCGAGGTCGCGATAGTAGCGGCCCACCTGGTTGGCGAGAAGCAGGCCTTTGTACACCACCGTGCGCACGGAAATCGACGGGACGAAATACTCGCGGCCGTGGGCGAGCTTCATCTGCTGGATGGCGTGGCTGGCTGTCTTGCGGATGACGTAGAGCTTCCGCTCCAGGGCGTCCGGCACGGAGATGCCTGGCCCCCGGCCGATGAAGAGCTGGCGGATGACTGGCTCGCAGGCCTGTACGGTGGGCGACATGGGCATGTCGCGGTCGACCGCGACGTCGCGCCAGCCGAGCACGACTTGCCCTTCGTCGCGGACCGCGCGTTCCAGTTCGTGCTCACAAGCGAGTCGGGACGCCGTTTCCTTGGGCAGGAAGACCATGGCCACGCCGTATTCGTCCGGAGGGGGCAGCGCCACGCCCTGCTTGGCCATCTCCTCGCGATAGAGGATGTCGGGAATCTGGATCAATATGCCGGCGCCGTCGCCCATGAGCTCGTCCGCCCCCACCGCGCCCCGGTGATCCAGGTTCTCGAGGATCTTCAGTCC
>JAEWFK010000037.1 GCA_023388835.1 Pseudomonadota bacterium
AATTCCGGCGTGATGTCCTGGGGCTCCACCCCGAGCCAACCGCGTGTGACCTTGCCCGACTTCACGATCTCTTCCAGTATCGTCTCGGCCGTCTTGGCGGGTATCGCAAAGCCAATACCCAGCGAACCGCCCGTCTCGGAATAGATGGCGGTATTGATTCCCACCAGCCGCCCGTCGGCGTCGACCAGCGCTCCGCCTGAATTGCCTGGATTGATCGCAGCGTCGGTCTGGATGAAGTTTTCGTAGATATTGATTCCCAGCCGATTGCGACCCAGGGCCGACACGATCCCCAAGGTCGTAGTCTGACCCACGCCGAAAGGATTTCCTATTGCCAGCACGACGTCGCCTACCCGCAAGCGCTCATCGTGGTCGAACTCAATGGCCGTGAGCTTGGGCAGGCCGATCTTCAACACGGCGAGGTCGGTCTCGGGATCGGCGCCCACGACCCGCGCATCCGCTTCCCGCCCATCGTTCAGCGCGACCCGGATCGAGTCGGCCGCTTCGATCACGTGCTGATTGGTCAGAATATACCCATCTGCGCGCACGATCACGCCCGAACCCAGGCTGCCGGACTGGCGTCGCTGACTGAAGCCCGGAAGGCCCCGGAGGAGACGGCTGAGTTCGGGGTCGGCGGGCAAGGGCACAAGGGGCACATCGACCACTTTAGTCGTGTAGATGTTCACCACGGCCGGCGTAGCGCGCGCGACCGCCTCTGCATACGAGGGGCGCTGTGTAGCGAGCGCCGTCACCGTATCCGGAGAGGGCGACTCGCTACGAGGCGCGACCTGCGAGCCATTGCGCAGCCAGTCCGGCCGCAGGGTCGTGACGATGAATAAAATACCCAGGCATACCGTCACGGTCTGGGCGAAGACCAACCACAAACGATGCATAGATCCCTGAGGAAGGAATAATGAACCAGGTTCCCACCCGGCAATTGGCCGAATGGCTCGACAGCACCCTGCAAACCCACCGCTATAAGGACTACTGCCCCAACGGGCTGCAGGTGGAAGGCAGGAACACCATACGACATATTATTACCGGAGTAACGGCCTCACAGGCGCTGCTTGATGTCGCGGTGCAACAGAACGCCGATGCCGTGCTGGTCCACCATGGCTGGTTCTGGAAGAACGAGAGCCCCGTGCTGCGTGGCGCGAAGCGCCGTCGCATCGCCACTGCATTGCAACACGACCTGAACGTTTTCGGTTTCCATCTACCGCTCGATGCCCATCCCGAATGGGGCAACAACGCTCAATTAGGCATACGGCTGGGACTGGAAGCTGATCGCGATGCAGACGGGGCGCCCGTGACTTTTGGCCCGGGCGACCTGATGTGGCGTGGCCGTTGCGAACCGTGCTCGCTCGAAACGCTGGCACGCCGGATCGGCGATGTGTTGGGCAGGCAGGCGCTTGCCCTGGGGGATCCTGCGAAGATGATACGCAGCGTCGCCTGGTGTACAGGCGGTGCTCAAAACATGATGGACGCGGCGATCGACGCCGGCATCGACGTCTATATCAGCGGCGAGGCCTCGGAACAGAATTTCCACATGGCGAACGAAAGCGGCACCGCCTACATCGCGGCGGGCCACCATGCCACCGAGCGTTATGGCGTTCAGGCGCTAGGCCGGGCCATTGCCGAACAGTTCGGCATCAGGGTTGACTTCGTCGATCTGGACAACCCGATCTGAAAGGCGGGCTGCCGCCCGCCAGCAGACTTACTGTTTTCGAAGCAGGTCGCGAATTTCGCGCAACAGCGCGACGTCTTCGGGCGGGGGCGCCGGCTCAGCGGCGGGGGCCGCTTCCTGCTCGTGGTGCACGCTGCGGCGCGCCGCATTGACCGCCTTCACCAAGCAGAACACCACGAAAGCCAGAAGCAGGAAGTTGATGAAAATGGTCAGGAAGTTGCCCCATGACAACACCACTGCGCCAGCGGATGTCAGGGCTTCGTAGGTGCGCTCGCCGGTATAGCCTTCAGGCAGTCGCAGCACCCAGAACTGGTTTGTGAAGTCGACTTCGCCGCGCACGATGAAGGCGATGAGCGGCATGATGACATCTGCCACGAGAGAATCAATGATCTTGCTGAACGCCGCGCCGATGATGACGCCGACTGCCAGATCGATCATGTTGCCCTTGACCGCGAATTCCTTGAACTCGTGCAAAAAGCCCCGTACCTTGCTCATGTGCCTGCTCTCCTTGCGTATACCCCTGAATCGGGCAGACGCTATAATACGCGGTTGATACGTAAGTACATAGCTACAAAATGCGAACGGTATGCCTGGGATCCGGGCATGAACAAGGATACTAGAATGAGTCAGATTTCGACACAGCTCGATGATTCCGGCATGGTTGACCCCAACCAACCCACCGACCCTTCCCGGCGCACCTGGGTTGGGGTTGCCTGTGCGTTCGGCGGCGTGGCGGGCGCTGCCACTGCCGTACCTTTCGTAAGCTCATTCGCTCCGTCCGAGCGGGCCCGTGCCGCGGGCGCACCGGTCGAAGTCGACATCACCGGGCTGCAGCCGGGCCAGATGATCACCGTCGAATGGCGCGGCAAGCCGGTCTGGATCCTCCGCCGCACCGAAGCCCAGCTCGCTGCTCTGCCCTCGCTGGATTCAGCGCTCGCCGACCCGGAATCCGATCGCCCGGGCTTCACCCCTGAATACGCCAAAAACGAATACCGTTCGCGCAATCCGGAATATTTCGTTGCGGTGGGCATCTGCACCCACCTGGGCTGTTCCCCCACTCCCCAGCTCGCTTCGGGCGCCGGCCCTGGCCTTCCCGCAGGTTGGCAGGGCGGCTTTTTCTGCCCTTGCCACGGTTCCGCGTTCGACCTCGCCGGCCGCGTGTTCGCCAACGTGCCGGCGCCTGACAATCTCGAGGTCCCCCCTTACACGTTCTCGGCTGACGGCGGTCGCATCACCGTCGGCGTCGACGAAAACAACCCGGCCTGATACCGCAATGGGGCGCCCCGGCGCCCTTCGCACGAATCCCTAAATACGCCACGTATAGTTAGAAAAGGAGCCGTTTCATGGCTGGCGAAAAAACCGTCGAAACGACAGGACTCTTGGGCTGGATCGATAGGCGCTTTCCGCTGACATCCCTGTTCAAGGAACACATGTCGGAATACTACGCGCCCAAGAATTTCAATTTTTGGTATTTCTTCGGCTCACTGGCACTGCTGGTGCTGGTCATCCAGATCGTCACCGGGATCTTCCTGGTAATGAACTACAAGCCTGACGCAAAGCTGGCATTCGATTCTGTCGAATACATCATGCGCGAAGTCCCGTGGGGCTGGCTGATTCGCTACATGCACTCCACGGGCGCCTCCATGTTCTTCGTGGTGGTCTACCTGCACATGTTGCGGGGCCTGTTCTATGGTTCGTACCGCAAGCCGCGCGAACTGGTGTGGATCTTCGGCGTCGCCATCTTCCTCTGTCTCATGGCCGAAGCCTTCATGGGCTATCTGTTGCCCTGGGGCCAGATGTCGTACTGGGGCGCGCAGGTGATCGTGAATCTGTTCTCCGCCATTCCATTCATCGGCCCTGAGCTGGCCGTCTGGATCCGCGGCGACTATGTCGTGTCCGACGCCACGCTGAATCGCTTCTTCGCCCTGCACGTCATCGCTGTCCCGCTGGTCCTGATCGGCCTGGTCGTCGCACACATCATCGCGCTGCACGAAGTCGGCTCGAACAACCCCGACGGTGTCGAGATTAAGCAAGGTCCCAAGGACGCCAAGGGCCACCCGGTCGACGGCATTCCCTTCCACCCCTACTACTCGGTGCACGACATCGTCGGTGTGGCGGGCTTCCTGATCGTCTTTGCGGCCATCGTGTTCTTTGCCCCGGAAATGGGCGGCTACTTCCTGGAGTTCAACAACTTCATCCCGGCCGATCCGCTCAAGACCCCCCCGCATATCGCGCCGGTCTGGTACTTCACGCCGTTCTACTCCATGCTGCGCGCCACCACGGCCGACTTCACATGGGTTCTCGCCGGTGCGTCGCTGCTTGCAGGGGTGGTGCTGTTCGCCAATGGCAAGCTGAAGGGCATCTGGCGCATCGCCATCCCCGCCGTCTTGATCATTGTTGCCATCCTGTTCCGCGTCATCGACGCCAAGTTCTGGGGCGTGGTGGTCATGGGCGGTTCCGTGGTCCTGCTGGGCTTCCTGCCGTGGCTGGATTCCTCTCCGGTGAAATCAATCCGTTATCGCCCGACCTGGCACAAGTACCTGTACGCCGTGTTCATCGTGAACTTCCTGATCCTGGGTTACCTGGGTACTCAGGCTCCGAGCCCGGTGTTCAACTTGATGAGTCAGATCGGCACGGTGATCTACCTGGCATTCTTCTTCCTGATGCCCGTCTGGGGCCGTCTCGGTACGTTCAAGCAAGTGCCTGAACGCATCAACTTCAAGGCCCACTGAGTCACCCCATACGTAACGGAACGATCATGATCAAAAAGCTGATAGGAACCATAGCACTGTCTCTGACCTGCGCGGTCTCGTTCGCTGCATCGGGTGGATACTCTCTGGAAGAGGCCCCCAATCGCATCAACGACATGGCCTCTCTGCAGAACGGTGCCAAGCTGTTCGTCAACTACTGCCTGGGCTGCCATAGCGCAAACTCCATGCGGTACAACCGTCTCACCGACATCGGCCTGACCGATGAACAAATCAAGAAGAACCTGCTTTTCACCGGAGAGAAGGTGGGCGACCTCATGCAGATCGCCATGCGCCCCGCGGATTCCAAGAAGTGGTTCGGCGCGGCACCGCCCGACCTGTCCGTGATCGCACGTGCCAAGTCGGTCAACCTGGGGCCCAGCGGCGTCGACTACATCTACACTTTCCTGCGTACCTACTACCGCGATGCATCCCGGCCCACCGGCTGGGACAACCTGGTATTCCCGAGCGTCGGCATGCCGCACGCATTGTGGCAACTGCAGGGCCCACGCAGCATGGAGCGCAACACCGTAGCCCACGTCGAAACCGACAACGGCACTCAATGGCAGCGCACCGTCGCCAAGTACGATGCTCAGGGCTTTTCGCAGGTCTCTACCGAGATCCTGCAGGGCTACAACGGAAGCGCTTCCGACAAGGTGACCTTTACTCCCGTTGATGCCAAGGCATCCGCTCGGTTCGACAGCCAAGTGGCCGACCTCGCCAACTTCCTGGGCTGGATGGCCGAACCGGTTCAACTCGAGCGCAAGCGCCTTGGCGTGTGGGTGCTGCTCTTCCTGTTCCTGTTCTTCGCGGTGGCATGGCGCCTGAACGCCACCTACTGGAAGGACATCAAGTAAGTTCTGCAGGCTGATGCCCACCATTTCCGCGGCGCCGCCGCGGAAATACTGCAGGCAAGAGGATGAGGCGTAGTCGATTACGCCTTTTCCCTTTTCTGGGCCGCCCAAAAGGCGTACCTTTATTCATACCTCTACGATTGGAAACCGCGACATGATGGTGCTCTATTCCGGAACGACTTGCCCGTTCTCCCAACGCTGCCGCTTTGTTCTGTTCGAGAAGGGCATGGATTTCGAGATCCGTGACATCGACCTGTACAACAAGCCAGAAGACATTGCCGTCATGAACCCGTACGGGCAGGTGCCCATCCTCGTTGAGCGTGACCTGGTGCTGTACGAGTCCAATATCATCAACGAATACATCGACGAGCGCTTCCCGCATCCGCAGCTCATGCCGGCCGACCCGGTCATGCGCGCCCGCACGCGGCTCTTCTTGTACAACTTCGAGAAAGAACTGTTCGTGCACGTTTCCGTGCTCGAAGAGCGCGGGAGTGCCGACGCTCGTGCGCAGGACGCTGCACGCCAGAGCATCCGCGACCGACTCGCCCAGCTCGCGCCCGTGCTGCTGAAGAACAAGTTCATGCTCGGGGAAGAATTCTCCATGCTCGACGTCGCGATCGCTCCTCTGCTGTGGCGCCTCGATCACTACGGCATCGAGCTTCCGAAGAATGCCGCACCTCTGCAGAAGTACGCGGAACGCATCTTCTCCCGACCGGCGTATATCGAAGCGCTGACGCCTTCCGAGAAAGTCATGCGTCGCTGAGCCCGCCATGCAAGAATCGTCCACGAAACCCTACCTGATTCGCGCGCTGCATGAATGGTGTACCGATAACGGGTACACGCCGCACATCGTGGTCACCGTCGACGAGAACACGACCGTGCCGCCCGCCCACGTGCGCGATGGCCAGATCACTCTCAACATCGGCACCCTGGCCACCAATCGCCTGGTGCTGGGCAACGAGTACATCGAGTTCCAGACCCGCTTCGGCGGTGTCACGGAACAGATCTACGTACCCGTTGCGGCGGTGTCCGCCATCTACGCCCGCGAGACCGGAGCCGGTATGGGCTTCGAGGTCGCTACGTCGAAGCCCTACCCGGGGTCCGACGCCGGCACGAGCGAAAGTCCGGCACCCGGAAGCCCCTCCGGCGATTCCTCGCCGGACGACAGTCCACCGACCAAACCGCGGCTGACGGTGGTCAAGTAGCAAGGAAAAAAATAGGGTAGAATGTCGCTTCTTTGGCCGGCTTAGCTCAGTTGGTAGAGCAGCGCACTTGTAATGCGAAGGTCAAGGGTTCGACTCCTTTAGCCGGCACCAAT
>JAEWFK010000133.1 GCA_023388835.1 Pseudomonadota bacterium
GCTGTGCCGGTTCTGCGCCGGCTGCCCGATGCGCGCAATCAACTGCACCCCTTTGTAGGGGTCGTTACGCGCGACCGTGTATCCATGGTCTAGCAAATACGCTTCGATCAGATCGATGAAGGCGGGCTCACACGTCGTGCCATCCCGGTCGCCGAGAACAAAATCCGCCAGTTGGCGGGCGGGGTCCAGACCCAGCCGCGCGTAGGCATCGTTGGGCATGGAATGCAGGTTCAGATGCCACAGCGCCCCGAACTCCTGGTAGCGTTCTTGCACAGCATGATCCAGCGCCTGGTGATAGGGGCGGTAGTAACGATCGATGCGGCTCTGCACTTCGGCCACGCTGAGCAGCCGATCATAGATCGGCGTGCAGGGATCCATGCGCGACCAGATCAGGCCTTTGCCGAGCCGGGTTTTCTCGCCGGGATCAAGCGGCGCCGGCCAGTCGCCTTCTATCATGCCGGGGTCGAGATCGGCCAGGGTGCGGTTCGGGTCGATATAGGTGCGCGGGAAGCAGGCGGCGATCAGCGTCGCGCCCACTTCGGGAGCCGCCTGCCACAGTGCGTCCACATGCGTGTCTTCGCCCTGGCGCAGCTGCGCCAGGGGAACCACGTGGCCGAAGTCTGCCGGATAGGACGTTCCGCTATGCGGCGAATCGCATACCAGCGGGACGGCCGCGACCGAAGGGTCGCGACGCACAAACGAAGGAATGTTTGTCGATGGGAACGTCATCAGTTCGACTGGATGTTGGCGGCCTTGGCCACGCGAGTGTAGCGTTCGATCGCCGCATCGATCTGTTGGACAAACTCTTCGGGGCTGTTGACCATGATCGTCCCACCCAGCTTGCGGGCCCGCTCCTGGAAGACCGGGTCTTTCGCTGCTTCATGAATCGCGGCATTCACCCGATCGACGACTTCCTTGGGTGTGCCGGCAGGCGCAACCACGCCGAACCAACCGCCTGTACCCATCGCGGGAAAACCCATTTCAATGTAGGTGGGCACATCGGGAAGCATTTCGGAGCGTTCAGCACCCAGGACGGCCAGAGGGCGCAGGCGGCCTTCCAGCAAGTGGGGCAGCGTGGAAGAAAGATTGTCGGTGATGGCATCGACCTGCCCGGCGAGCGCGTCATTCAGCGCAGGGCCTGCGCCGCGGTAGGGAACGTGGAGCAACTGGATTTCGGACAACATCATGAAGTTTTCGATGTTCGCATGGCCCAGCGAGGCGACGCCGGGCGACGCGAAGGTGTACTTGCCCGGATCCGCCTTCGCCAGAGCGATGAATTCCTGCATGTCCTTCGCCGGTACCTTGGGATGCACGGCAAAGACGCTTGGAACGCCCATCACGTTGGAAATCGGAGCGAAGTCCTTGCGAGCATCGTACTTCAAGTTGGAATAGATGGCGGGATTCGAACCATGCGTGCTGACCGTTGCCATACCCAGCGTGTAGCCGTCGGGTTTGGCGCGGGCGATCTGTTCGGCGCCCAGGGCGCCGCCTGCACCGCCCTTGTTCTCGACCACAACGCTCTGACCCAGGCCTTTGCTCAGGTACTCGGCGATCAGGCGACCCACCAGGTCGGTCGAACCGCCGGCAGCGAAGGGAACGACCAGGCGAATGGGGCCGGTCGGATAGCTGTCCTGCGCGACGACAACACCCGTGGAGCCGATCAGGAACGTGGCAGCGCCGGCAACAGCACGACGCAGAAGCTTCGAAGCAAACACAGACATGTGAAAACCCCATGACGAATTGAGTGATGAACGCGAGTATCAGCAATTTACCCAGGACCGACAAACGACTATATTTCACGCGGTCATGACCGAAGATCATGTCCAGACAAACCCGGAGCGCCACCCTTTCGAGAAATGAAAATCCATTCTCCTTCCATGTCGGAACTACACGCGTTCCTGACCGCCGTCAGACTCGGCAGCTTCACGCGCGCCGCCGATCGTCTTTGCGTTACGCAGGGAGCCGTCAGCCGCGCCATCGCCCGTTTGGAAGGCCACTTCGGTCAGCCTTTGCTTGCGCGCAGCACGAGCGGTATTTCGCCCACACCGGCAGGGGAACGATTGCTCGCGGCCGTCGCCGGGCCGCTGGAAAGCATTGAAGCCATCTCGCGCGAATTACGCCGCCCGGCAGCGATCGACACCCTGTACGTGTCTGTGGTGCCCACGCTCGCCAGCGTCTGGCTCATGCCCCGACTGCCGGACTTCCATAAGCGGCATCCCGGCCTGGCGCTGGAATTTGCGCCCTATCGGCGCGACGAGGACTTTTCGGGCGACCTTCCCCATGCAGCCATACTCAGCGGCGTTCCTTGCGATCGAACGGGGCAGCGGTGCGATTACATCATCGGTCGCGAAGTGGTGGTGATCTGCCATCCCGATCGGCTGAAGACACGCCGTGCTGCAGGCCATTGGCAAACGCCCACCGATCTGCTGAAGGAACCTCTGTTGAGTCACGCCAACGCTCCGGAGAACTGGCGGCAATGGTTCCGCACCGTGGGACTGGACTGCGATCCACCCACTGCTCAGCGCATGGATCAAGTATCCATCATCGTGCGGGCGGTGATTGCCGACATGGGTATTGCAGTGCTCCAGCGCTGTCTGGTGGAGGAAGAAATCGAAAGCGGGCAAGTGGCCGTACCCTTCGATCAGTCGGTCTCATTGCGCCATGGATATATGTTATGTAGCCCCGAACGTCATGATCATCACCCCGCGCTGACGGCATTCCGCGACTGGCTGCTTCATGCCGCGGCCCAAGAGACTGTTCGGGTGCAGTCCGATGTCCGGGTCGGCCGACCCGTCTAGCCCAGCATCGGGCGCTCTTCCACGTAAGAGAACAGGAAGCGCTGAAAGTCTGCGGCCGCCGGGGATAATGAGCGGCCCTGGCGCGTAAATACATAGAAGTTACGGAAGACCTCCGGCTCATGCAGGGCGCTCATTTCCAGCTGGTACAGCTTCACGAGCGACGCGGCATAGCTCACACAAACGGTGATGCCCAGGCCGGCATTGACCATCGCGAGCGCCGTGGACATGAAGGCGACTTCATGGGTCGGCGAGAAATTCAGGTCACGAACGGCGGCTCGCAAGTCCAGCGCAAGTCGCTCCGTGAACTGGCCCTGCAGCGTGGTGAGCGGGTAGCGCACGACATCCCGCCAATGGATATCGTGAAGTTCGCTCAAGGGGTGGCCCTTGGGATACACCACCATGAAGGGCCCCTTGAACAGGGTGGTCGCGACAATATCCGAATTGGGCTCTCGTTCCGGCCCGATACCGAAGTCCACTTCACCCGAGAACACCCGCGACATCACGCTTTCCACGGCGCAGTCCACCACCTTGATTCGAATGGCAGGCCGTTCCGCGGCGTAAGCCGCAACGATCTCGGGAAGCAGCGTGGAAGCCATGAGCTGGGGGGCCGCCACACGCACCACCCCCGTCTTGAGCGCCTGGCGCTCGGCGACCTCGTCCATCACCCGGTCGAGATCGTTCAGAATCTTCTCCACCAAAGGGTAGAGATCGCGGCCGACGTCTGACAGGCGGGTGCGCCGCGTGCTGCGGTCGACTACCCTGAGTCCCAGCGCCTGCTCTAACTCCTTGATCAGCCCGCTGAGTGCCGACTGCGTCACGAACAGACTTTCAGCAGCCAAGGTGAAGCTGCCGGTGCGCCCCACAGCCACGAAGGCGCGGAGCTGACGCAGGGTGACATTCATTAGATTAGCCGATAACTTGATTATAAAAGACTGTTTGTATGATAAATCAGCTTGGCGTCTAATAGCTCCATGCCCTGCACGGGACGCACGCGGCGCAGCGTGAGGTCCCGCCGAATCCACAGACTTCCGGGAGGCCCGCATGAAGATCAAGAGAATTCACCACGTTGCGTATCGCTGCAAAGACGCGAAGGAAACGGTCGAGTGGTACACGAAGTACCTCAACATGGGCTTCATCCTGGCGATTGCCGAGAACGAAGTGCCCTCCACCAAAGAGCCGGATCCCTACATGCATATTTTTCTGGATGCGGGCGGCGGCAATGTACTGGCCTTCTTTGAGTTGCCTACCAAGCCAGAGATGGGCCGCGACCCCAACACGCCGACCTGGACTCAGCATCTGGCACTGGAAGTCGATTCGATGGACGCCTTGATGGAAACCAAGGCCAAGCTCGAGGCAGACGGCCACAAAGTGATCGGCCCCGTCGACCATACCATCTTCAAGTCGATTTACTTTTTTGATCCTTCGGGTCATCGCATGGAGCTGGCCTACAACACCGGCACGCCCGAAATGCATCAGAAGCTCGACGAAGTGAAATGGGACATGCTTAACGAATGGGCGGAAACCAAACGCGCCCCCCAGCACGCCCGCTGGATGCACGACGGCAGCTTCGCCGACGCTTGAATCATATTGGGCCAGGCCACGACTTCACGCCGTGAAATCGTGGCCTGGCCTCGATTTTTCGCTGTTACTGGTCGAGGGTGAAGCCGATTTTGACCGTGACCTGCCAGTAGGCGACCTTGCCGTCGCTGACGTGGCCGCGCGTTTCAACCACTTCGAACCATTGAATATTGCGCATGGTGTCGCTAGCGCGCGCAATGGCGGTATTGACGGCGTCTTCAATGCCGATACTGGAAGAGCCCGTCAGCTCAATGCTCTTGTACACATGATTGCTCATACGGTGTGCCTCCGTTTGCGCCCTGGGGTCCAGGGCTGTGTGGATCGTTTTCAAGCGCCGGCCAGACTCGATGCCAGCCTGGCATGAACCTTCTTCAACGCCGGGGGCAGCTGTTCGCCCAGCCGGTCGAACAGCTCGGAATGCAGATCGAGCTCGCGCCGCCATGCGTGCGGGTCGATTCTGGTGATTTGCTCATACAAGGCGGGACTGAAACCCAGGCCTTCCCAGTTGAGATCTGAATAGGACGGCACGATTCCGAACAAGCTGTCCTGCCCCGCGGCCTTGCCCTCCGCACGTCGGAACATCCATTCGAGAACGCGCATGTTCTCTCCGAAGCCGGGCCAGATAAAGCGACCGTCATCGTCCGTCTGAAACCAGTTCACGCAGTAGATGGCCGGCAATTCAGCACCCGACTGCTCAAGCCGCTCGCCCAGCGCCAACCAGTGGGCGAAGTAACGGCTCATGTCGTAGCCGCAAAAGGGCAGCATGGCAAAGGGGTCGCGGCGCACCACGCCCTGGGCCCCGGCAGCGGCTGCCGTGGTCTCCGAACCCATGGTGGCCGCCATGTAGACGCCTTCCACCCAGTTGCGGGCTTCGGTCACCAAGGGCACCGTATCGGAACGCCGCCCGCCAAACACAAAAGCATCGATGGGCACGCCGGCCGGATCATCCCACTTGGCATCGATCACGGGATTCTGGCCGGCTGCGACCGTGAAGCGCGCATTGGGATGAGCCGCCTTGCGGCCGCAGCCCGGCGTCCAGTCGCGCCCTTGCCAATCGATGCAGTGCTCCGGTTCCGGCCCCATGCCCTCCCACCAGACATCGCCGTCGTCCGTAAGGGCTACATTGGTGAAGATGACGTTCTCGCGCAGGGCCGCCATGCAATGGGTGTTGGTTTCTTCGCTCGTTCCGGGCGCGACGCCGAAGTAGCCGGCTTCAGGGTTGATGGCGTACAGCCGGCCGTCGCGCCCGGGTTTGATCCAGGCGATGTCATCGCCGATGGTCGAGACCTTCCACCCTGACATGCCTGCCGGCGGAATCAGCATGGCGAAATTCGTCTTGCCGCAGGCCGAGGGGAATGCCGCCGCCACGTGCATCTTGCGGCCTTCGGGAGACGTGACGCCAAGAATGAGCATATGCTCGGCCAGCCAGCCTTCGTCACGGCCCATGGTCGAAGCAATGCGTAGCGCCAGGCACTTCTTGCCCAATAGTGCGTTGCCGCCGTAGCCTGAACCAAACGACCAGATCTCTCGCGTTTCGGGATAGTGGACGATGTATTTAGTGGTGTTGCAGGGCCAGGCCACATCGGCCCGTCCGGTACGCAGCGGCTTTCCCACCGAATGCACGCACGGTACGAAGAATCCGTCTTCGCCCAGCACATCGTAGACGCGTCGCCCCATGCGCGTCATCAGCCGCATGTTCACGACCACATAGGGGGAATCGGTTAGCTCGACACCGATATGGGCAATGGGCGAACCCAGCGGGCCCATGGAAAAGGGCACGACATACAAAGTGCGGCCGCGCATGCAGCCCAGGAAAAGCCCTTGCAGGGTGGTGCGCATCTCATTGGGCGCCACCCAGTTGTTGGTGGGACCGGCGTCCTGTTCGCGCTCGCTGCAAATGAAGGTGCGGTCTTCAACACGAGCCACGTCGTCGGGATCAGACCACGCGAGCCAGGCATTCGGGCGCTTCTGCGGATCAAGACGGCGCAGGGTACCGGCGGCTTCGAGTTGTTCACACAGGCGCTGGGATTCTTCTGCCGAGCCGTCGCACCAATGGACGGCATTGGGCTGGGTGAGCTCGGCGATCTGAGCCACCCAGCGCTTCAAGCCTTCATGGCGCACCCACTCGGGAGCTTCCCACGTGTTGGCGACTTCTCCGTCGAGTTCCACATTGCCGCCTTGCATGCCGATCATGTCCATTATCGAGCGACCTCCCCTTCGAAAAGCTCAAGTGTGCGTAAAACCGCCGTGAGTTGCCACGGTATATCTACTGAGTTTTCCGCGGATGGCGGTCTTCCTCCCGGCGTTCCGGCTTCAGTGCCCGATCCGCCTGCGTTGCGCTCGGCTCGACATTTCGGCGGATATCGCCGTCCCGCTGCGTGCCCTGCAGGCCGCGACGCTGGATCCGCGGTTCGTCCTGTGAGCTCGATCGTAAGTCCGTACTGCTCGGCTGCTCCAGCATGGGATGCTGGAAGCGGTCCTGCCGGGCGTCTTCAACGACGCCCGAGCCGGGCGTCGGTGTCTGCGTGGCGGTTCCCTGAGCGCCGACCGCAGAAGCGAGGCCAAGATATACGGCACTCAGCGCGTAGAACCGGTTAATGGTGTTCATGGTTGCCCTCCTTTCACGAGTCTGCCATGAGCAAGCTCCATGCCGCCGCTGCCGCCTGCGCCGGCACGGGCATGAAACCTGCCCAGTGACTCCAATTCTGGAGAACTACGATGAATGACATCGAACGCGTGGCCGACTATATGCGCGAGCACAAGCTGCTGCTTGTGACGGCGGAATCCTGCACCTCCGGCCTGATCGCCGCGACGCTGGCTGATGTACCCGGAGCCGGCCAGTTGCTGGACTGCGCCTTCGTGACGTACTCCGTGGAAGCCAAACAGCGATGCCTGGGGGTTAAGCAAGAGACCATCGAGCAGAACAACTTGACCAGCGAAGCGGTGGCGCGCGAAATGGCTTTGGGCGCACTGAACCGGAGCCGGGCCAATCTTTCGATCTCGAACACCGGAGTCGTGGACGACACCGACAAGGACATCCCCGCCGGAACCCAATGCTTCGCATGGGCATTCCGCTCGATCAGTGTTCCAGAAGGCATCGCGATTTTTTCGACGACCTGCCGTTTTGACGGGGATCGGGTCACCATCAGGCAACGGAGTGCCGAGTATGCGTTGGCCCAGATTCCGTTGCGGCACACACCACACAGTTAGGTGCCTCGGACGTGCTCTCCCCTGCAACGAAGCGAGCAGGATGTCAGGCGGGATATCACCTCCCACTACCCTGTCGGCCTGCCGTGACATTCAGAAATATATTGTCGATGTCTCACACTGATTTGATTCCCGTCAAACCCTGAAGGGGTCGGCCATGGTGTCATAGAGCTATAACCTTTTCCTTCATAGGGGAATTTTCATGTACAAACGCGTCACTTTAGCTGTGCTCTCCGCATTCGCGCTCGGCTCGTCCGCCATGGCGGCTGAACCGAACATAGAAGAGCTTCGCACCTTGTCCAACAATTTGTTCAAGCCCATCCCCACTGCAGAAGTCATCATCAAGGAAAAGGGCCTGACGCCCGAACAAATCGAACTGGGTCAATGGCTGTTCTTCGAACCGCGGCTGTCGAAAAGCCACATCATCACCTGTAATACCTGTCATAGCGTAGGGACAGGCGGTGCCGACAACATCCCCACATCAGTTGGTCATGGCTGGCAGCATGGCCCCCGCAATTCGCCCACCGTGCTCAATGCGGTATTCAACATCGCGCAGTTCTGGGACGGCCGTGCCGCCGACCTTGCCGAGCAGGCCAAGGGTCCCGTACAGGCCAGCGTCGAAATGAATGCCACGCCAGAACACGTGGAGGACACCCTGCGCAGCATTCCCGAGTACGTGGAAAAATTCGCCACTGCCTTCCCGGGCCAGAAAGACGCGGTGAGTTTCGATAACATGGCCAAGGCCATCGAAGCCTTCGAGTCCACATTGGTGACCCCGAACTCGCGCATGGATCAGTTCATGCTGGGCAAAGATACGCTGAATGCGGAAGAGATCACCGGCCTGAAGCTCTTCATCGACAAGGGCTGCGTCGCCTGTCACGCCGGCGTCAACTTCGGCGGCCAGAACTACTTCCCCTTCGGCTTGGTCAAGCGCCCAGGCGCCGACGTTCTGCCCGAAGGCGACCGCGGCCGCTTCGATGTAACCAAGACGGCATCGGACGAGTACGTTTTCCGTGCCGGCCCGCTGCGCAATATCGCCCTGACCGCGCCCTACTTCCATAGCGGCGAAGTCTGGAGACTGGAAGAAGCCGTGGCGCTCATGGGCACCAGCCAGCTCGGCACGGAGCTCAACGAGTCTGAAGTGAAAGCCATCACGGCCTTCCTGCACACGCTCACCGGCGAGCAGCCCACGGTGGAATATCCGATACTCCCGGCCAGCACCCGGGACACGCCGCGCCCTTCGCGCATGTAAGTGCCCGCTCACTGCAACGATTCGCAGCGACGCAGAGTGCCTAAAGCCCGCCGATGCAAATCACGGGCTGACACCAAGCGCTGCGGATCGGGTGAGACCCTAGGCGCTGCGGATCGGGACGAGATGCGAGGCCCAGAAGCGCAGCAATAGTAGGACTATTGCGAGCATTTGCAGCGAAGCAGATCGCCCGATTCCGCGGCGCCTATCAGTTAAAGCAGGGAAATATGGGGAGTGCGCGTTTATGCCCCGTCCGCCGAAAGGTTGAAAAAATCACTTCATAGGCTTCGTCAGAGACGATTTTTCCTTCCAGGAAATCATCGATCTCCTCGTAGCGTACGCCCATGGCGACTTCATCTGGCTTCAACGGGGTAAGCGATTCCAGATCGGCGGTGGGGACCTTGTGAACCTGTTCGGGCGGAGCGCCCATGGCTTGTGCGAGCGCCCGCACCCTGCGTTTGTTCAGACCCGTCAGAGGCGTGATGTCGGCGCCGCCGTCTCCGTACTTCGTAAAGAAGCCCATCAGCGACTCGGCCGCCTGATCGGTGCCGACCACCAAACCTTCGCGCGCCCCCGCCACCGTGTATTGAGCGATCATGCGCTGACGGGCCTTGATGTTGCCATGCACGAAGTCTCTTTGCGCGGCATCGCGAAATACCAGCCCGGCCGCCAGACTCTGGTCGAGAATGGCATCGCTGGCTGCCTTGACGTCCACCACCAGGGTTTCGTCAGGCTGTATAACCTTCAGGCTCAGCTGAGCATCCGCCTCGTCGCGCTGTTCGCCATAAGGAAGGCGCATCGCGACGAACGATGCTTCATAGCCCCGCGCGCGGCATAGTTCGACGGCGCGCTGGGACAGGCAACCTCCCACCAGCGAATCCACACCGCCGCTGATGCCCAGTACCAGAGTGCGCATGCCGGTGGACTGCAGATAGTTCGCCAGGAAGTCGCTGCGCCGCTCGACTTCGAGCTCGGCGTCGAAGGTCGGACTGACGCAGAGCTGGGCAATGATGTCGCGCTGCAGCGCGCGCTGTTCGGGTGTCGCCACGAGTAGTCCTCGCCAAATGTTGCAAAACAGATGAGGCCGACATCATAGAAGATGCCGGCCGGGGTCTGACAAGAACAAAGCAAAAAGGATGCCGGTCGACTCGGCTCGGTTCAATAGCGGTCGAGCACCGCGCCCGTGCTGGCCGTGGAGACATTGAAAGCGAACTTCGCCTGCACGCCCCGCGTATAACGCGGTGGCGGCGCCGACCATGCGGCACGGCGGCGCGTGAGCTCGTCGTCGGAAACGTGCAGCTCCAGGGCCTGCCGATGCGCGTCGATGGTGATCTGATCGCCTTCCTGCACCAAAGCGATGCATCCACCTTCCGCCGCCTCTGGTGTGACATGGCCGACCACCATTCCCCAGGTGCCGCCCGAGAAGCGGCCATCGGTGATCAGCCCCACCGAATCGCCCAGGCCCGCGCCGATAAGGGCGCTGGTCGGGGCCAGCATCTCGGGCATGCCCGGTCCGCCACGCGGACCCAGGTAGCGCAGCACCAGAATGTCGCCTGCCTTGACGCGGCCGTCGAGAATCGCCGCAAGGGCCGATTGTTCGTCATCGAACACGCGCGCCGGCCCGGACATGACCGGATTCTTCAGCCCGGTGATCTTGGCCACGGAGCCTTCCGGCGCCAGATTGCCCTTCAGGATGGCGAGATGCCCTTCTGCATACAACGCCCTGTCGAGCGGACGGATCACCTCCTGGCCCTGCGGCGGCTCGGAAGGAACATCGCGCAGGGTTTCGGCAATCGTACGGCCGGTAATCGTCATGCACTCGCCATGCAATAGACCGGCATCGAGCAACAGTTTCATGACTTGCGGGACACCGCCGGCCCGGTGGAAGTCGACCGTCAGGTAGCGGCCGCTGGGCTTGAGGTCGCAGAACACTGGCACTCTATGCCGCACCCGCTCGAAATCATCGATGGACCATTCGACGCCCGCCGCATGCGCGATCGCCAGAATGTGCAGCACGGCGTTGGTGGAGCCACCCACCGCCATGACGACCGCCACGGCGTTCTCAATGGATTCCCGCGTAATGATGTCGCTGGGTTTGATGTCCTGTTCGATGGCCTGCAGCAGCACGCGGGCCGATTCGGCCGCCGAGGCGGTCTTCTCTTCATGAATGTTTGCCATGCTAGACGAATAGGGCAGGCTCATGCCCATGGCCTCGAACACGGCGCTCATGGTGTTGGCGGAATACATGCCGCCGCAGGAGCCCGGCCCGGGGATCGCGTGGCGCTCGATGTCCTTCAGGCCGCTGTCGCTGAGACGGCCGGCGGCGTGCTCGCCGACGGCTTCGAACACGCTTACGATGTTGAGATCTTTGCCGCCCAGGCGCCCCGGCATGATGGTGCCGCCATAGACATAGATGGCCGGTACGTTTGCGCGCAGGATGCCCATCATGCCCCCGGGCATGTTCTTGTCGCAGCCGCCGATCACCAGCACCCCGTCCATCCACTGGCCCTGTACGCAGGTCTCGACGCAATCGGCAATGACTTCTCGCGACACGAGCGAGTACTTCATGCCTTCGGTGCCCATCGACATGCCGTCGGATATGGTGGGTGTACCGAATACTTGCGGGTTTCCGCCCCCCGCCTGAATCGCGTCGGCCGCAGCATCGGCCAGCTTCTGCAGCCCGCTGTTGCAGGGGGTGATGGTGCTGTGGCCGTTTGCAATACCGACCATGGGCTTGGAGAAATCGGCGTCGGTGTAACCCAGTGCGTAGTACATGGAACGGTTCGGCGCCCGCTCCGGCCCTTCCACGATGTTCGCTGAACGCCGGCGTCTCGAAGTGGTCATGAAATCTCTCCTGTGGCGGAACCCGCCTCAATGCGGCGCCCCTTCAGGGATGTTAAGACACATCAAGGATTTTGGGTCCACAATGATGCGAACATACCGCGACACACACCGCTCCCGCCATGTCATATCCGCTGCTGCTCGTTATTCACCTTTTCGCCGCCATCATGTTCGTGGGTACGGTGTTCTTCGAAGTCCTCATGCTGGAAGGCGTGCGCAAGCATGTCCCCAAAGAGGTCATGCGCTCCATGGAAGGCGCCATCGGGGCGCGAGCGCGCCGCATCATGCCCTGGGTGCTGTTATTTTTGTTTGGCGCCGGATTCGGTCTGGCGTGGTTCCACCGCGCCGCCCTGGCCGCCCCCGGTGGCTCGGGATTCGGCCTGCTGCTTACGATCAAGATCGTGCTGGCGCTCAGTGTCTTCGGCCACTTTCTCGCGGCCATGGTCCTGCACCGGCTGGGCCGGCTGCGTTCACGTGCATCGCAACGCATCCATGTCAGCGTCTTCATCCATGTGGTCGTGATCGTGCTGCTGGCCAAGCTGATGTTCTACGTGGGCTGACACGGTCGTCACGGATTCCGCGCGACACGAACGAGCCGCCGCGCCCAGGCCGGCGTCTCGTGGCGCACGCGTATGGTTCATAATGAATCCGGACGACCCTTACCGGGTCCGGGTCTTGCCATTCCACGGCCAGGCCGAGCGCGGCGATCTTGAAGGAGACAGCATGGCAGCCCAGAATCCTGTAGTCCTTATCACCGGCGCGAGCCGAGGCATAGGCGCCGCAACCGCCACGCTGGCTGCGCGCGACGGCTTCGATGTCGCCATCGGCTATGTGAAACACGACGCCGCCGCCCAGCAGGTGGCCGAAGCCGTGCGGCGACGCGGCCGGAGAGCCGCCGTCATTCAGGGCAATGTCGCCGAATTCCCTGATATCACTCGCATGTTCGTCCAGGCCGAAGAACAGCTCGGCCCCATCACGGCGCTGGTGAACAACAGCGGAATCACAGGCCCCATCGGTCCCTTCGCCCAAGCCACCCCCGAGACCATAGAGCAGGTCTTTCGCGTGAACGTATTCGGCACCATGCAATGCTGCCGCCAAGCCGTCGACAGCTTTCTGCGCCACGGCATACCAGGCGTCATCGTCAACGTGTCGTCCGTCGCCGCACGCACCGGCAGCCCCCAGGAATACGTGCACTACGCGGCAAGCAAAGCTGCGGTGGAAACCTTTACGCTGGGGCTGGCGCGAGAAGTCGCCGGGCAGCGCATACGCGTCTGCGCCGTGGCGCCGGGCTCCACGCTGACCGATATCCATGCCACGGCGGGGGAACCTGAGCGCCCTCAAAGGGTCGCACCAAGGATACCCCTGGGCCGCCTGGCGCAGCCGGAAGAGATCGCCGAAACCATCACCTGGCTGCTCTCGCCCGCCGCGTCGTACCTCACCGGGACGGTGGTGCACTGCGCGGGCGGGCTTTAAACAGAAGGCCGTTTACACCTGGCTGTCGGCGGTCTCGCGAACCGCGACCGTGCTTGCCGGGCGCAACTGCGAAAGATCACGCACCGCACCCCTGTCGGCGGAAGTCGCCAGCGCCGCATAGGCCAACAGTGCCTGCGACACGATGCGTTCGCGCGACACCGGCTTCCAGGCCTGTTCGCCGCGCGCTTCCATCTCGGCGCGGCGGTCAGCCAGTTCTTCGTCGGTGATGGCCAAATGAATGCGGCGGTTCGGGATATCGATTTCGATGGTATCGCCGTCCTGAACCAGCGCGATATTGCCGCCCTCGGCCGCTTCGGGCGACGCGTGGCCGATCACCAGCCCCGAAGAACCGCCCGAAAAGCGGCCGTCCGTCAGCAAGGCGGAAGACGCGCCCAGCCCCTTGGATTTCAGGTAGGACGTGGGATAGAGCATCTCCTGCATGCCGGGCCCGCCCTTGGGACCTTCGTAGCGGATGATGACCACATCGCCGGCCTTCACCGTGTCGCCCAGAATGCCGTCCACGGCGTCTTCCTGGCTCTCGAAGACGCGAGCGCGCCCAGTGAACTTCAGAATGCTTTCGTCAACGCCGGCCGTCTTGACGATGCAGCCATTGATCGCCAGGTTGCCGTACAGAACCGCCAGGCCGCCGTCTTGCGAATAGGCGTGTTCCTTCGTGCGGATGCAGCCGTTCTCGCGGTCCAGGTCCAGTTCGGCGTAATAGGTGTTCTGGCTGAAGGCTTCCTTGCTGCGCACATTGCCCGGCGCCGTCTTGAAAAAGGCCTGTACGTCCTGCGAGGCATTGGCGTTCATGACGTCCCATGCCTCGATAGCCTGGCCCAGCGTCCCGCACGCGGCGTTGCCGACGTCCAGATGCAGCAGGCCGGCACGGCCCAGCTCCGCCAGAATGCCCATGATGCCGCCGGCGCGATGAACGTCTTCGATGTGGTACTTGTCTGTTGCAGGCGCCACCTTGCACAGGCAGGGCACGCCGCGAGACAGGCGATCAATGTCCGACATGGTGAAATTCACGCCTGCTTCCTGGGCGGCGGCCAGCAGGTGCAGCACCGTATTGGTGGATCCCCCCATGGCGATGTCCAGCGTCATGGCGTTTTCGAATGCCTTGAAGGAGGCGATATTGCGCGGCAGCACGGACGCGTCGTCCTGCTCGTAATAGCGCCGGCACAGGTCGACGACCAGTTTGCCGGCGTCTTCGAACAAGGTCTTGCGCCGGGCGTGCGTGGCCACGATGGTGCCATTGCCGGGCAAGGCAAGGCCCAAGGCTTCGGTCAGGCAGTTCATGGAATTCGCCGTGAACATGCCCGAACAGGAACCGCAAGTCGGACAGGCATTGCGCTCGGCTTCGGCCGCCTCTTCGTCGGACACATTGGGGTCCGCCGCCTTGATCATGGCGTCGACCAGGTCCAGCTTCTGCACCACCATGCGGGTGTTGGGGTCGTAGATCTTGCCCGCCTCCATGGGGCCGCCGGAAACGAACACCACCGGGATATTCAGCCGCATGGCGGCCATCAGCATTCCCGGCGTGATCTTGTCGCAGTTCGAGATGCACACCATGGCGTCGGCGCAATGTCCATTCACCATGTATTCCACGGAATCCGCGATCAGTTCACGCGAAGGCAGCGAGTACAGCATGCCGCCATGCCCCATGGCGATGCCGTCGTCGATGGCGATGGTGTTGAATTCCTTGGCCACACCGCCGGCCGCTTCGATCTGGCGCGCCACCAACTGCCCCATGTCCTTCAGATGCACGTGGCCTGGCACGAACTGGGTGAAGGAGTTCACCACTGCAATGATGGGCTTGTTGAAGTCGTCGTCATTCATGCCCGTGGCGCGCCACAGCGCGCGGGCGCCGGCCATATTGCGGCCGTGCGTGGAGGTGCGTGATCGATATTGAGGCATTTCTCTCTCTGAAGGGTGAACACTGGGAAGCACACAATGATAATCTTCATTGGGGAAGATTTCCTTCCCGGCCCGCTACGGCGTAGGGCCATGCACCCCTGACATCAAAGAATACGAGGAGCAATAGTGAGCGTGACGCAGCAGCCGAAATCCCCCCGCAGTCCCCTTCGGCAGGACATCCGCCTGCTCGGAAAGACCCTGGGCGAAGTGATTCGCGACAGCGATGGACGCGCGATCTACGACACCATCGAGAAACTGCGCCGGGCCGCCGTGCAATTTCGCCGGGAAGGGGATACCTCGCAAGAAGCGGTGCTGGAGCGCTCGATCCGCAAGCTGGGCGACGACCAGGTGAATGCCGTGGGACGAGCCTTCAGCTACTTCTTGCATCTGTCGAACATCGCCGAAGACCGCGAACAGAACCGCCGCCAGCGAGACCACGAACTCAGCGGCGGGGAGCCCATGCGCGGCAGCCTGCGCAGCGTACTGGCACAGCTTGATAAACAGGGGGTCCGGGGCCGGCGCATTGTGCGCGAGCTAGAGGAGATGAGCATCGTGCCCGTGCTCACCGCCCACCCGACTGAAGTCCAGCGCAAGAGCACGCTGGACCTGCACCGTGAAATTGCCCGGCAACTGCTGCACAACGACGACACGTTGACGCCATGGGAAAGAACGCTTGCGCAGCAACGCCTGACCGGCCTGATCGCCACGCTGTGGCAGACCCGCATGCTGCGCCAGCAAAAGCTGACGGTACTCGATGAAATCGACAATGCACTGGGCTACTACGAGCACACCTTTCTGCGTGCCATTCCCCGGCTCTACCAGGATCTCGCCACGCTGCTCGAACCGCGGCACACCGAGCCGCTACGCAGCCGCCCTGTCCTGTTGCCGCCATTTCTGAAGACCGGCAGCTGGATAGGCGGCGACCGCGATGGCAATCCCAACGTGGATGCGAGCACGCTCGAGCAGGCGCTGCTGCGCCAGGCGGTGCATGTGTTCCGTCATTACCTGGAAGAGATCAAGGCGCTGGGCACCGAGCTGTCCATGTCCCATACGCTGATCGATGCCGGTCCGGAGCTTCTGGAACTGGCAACGGAAAGCCGCGACACCTCGCTGCACCGGATCGACGAACCCTATCGCCGTGCCTGCATTCACCTGTATGCCCGGCTGGCGGCCACCGCCGAAACCATTGTGGGGCGCCCCCTGGCCACCCGGCCCACCTATGCTGCCGAGGCCTACACGGATCCCGCCGAGTTCGAAGCCGACCTCTCCATCATCGCCGGTTCCCTGGAAGCCCACCACGGCACGGCCATCGCCCGCTTACGTTTGGGTGATCTGCAGCAGGCCGTGCGGGTATTCGGCTTCCATCTGGCCACCGTCGATCTGCGCCAGAGCTCCGATGTGCATGAACGGTTGCTCGACGAGCTGTTCACCGCCGCGGACGTCAAATTCAACGACCGGCCGGTGCAGTACCTGAAGCTCAATGAAGAGCAGCGCGTCGAGCTGCTGCGCAGCGAACTGGCCCAGGCCCGGCCGCTCTACTCGCCGTGGCTGCAGTATTCCGACGAAACGAAGAAGGAACTCGCCGTTCTGCAAATGGCGGCCCAATGCCGTAGCCGCTTCGGTCCGCGCGCCATTGAACAGAGCATCGTCTCGCATACCGAGACACTGAGCGATCTGCTCGAAGTCCTGGTGCTCCAACAGGAGACCGGCCTGCTGCGGCCCGATGCCTCGCAGCGGCCCGCAAGGCGCGCGCGCGGCTCCAGTGCGGAAGAACGCCGCGCGGATCGGGACGCCCGCCTTGCCGCCGGCGTGATGGTCGTTCCCCTCTTCGAAACCATTCCAGACCTGGAACGCGCCCCCGACATCATGGCGGCCTGGCTCGATCTGCCCGAAGTCCGGCAACGTGTACGCGGTCCGCAAGAGGGCATGCAGGAAGTCATGCTTGGCTATTCCGACAGCAACAAGGACGGCGGCTATCTCACCTCGAACTGGTCGCTCTATTGCGCGGAACGCGAACTGGTGAAGGTCTTTCAGAAACGCAGGACGCGACTCAGGCTTTTCCACGGGCGAGGCGGATCCGTGGCGCGCGGCGGCGGGCCGAGCTTCGAGGCCATCGTCGCCCAGCCGCCCGGTACGGTGAACGGCCAGATACGGCTGACCGAGCAGGGCGAAGTGATCCAGGGCAAGTACAAGGACGCGGAGGTCGGCCGCTGGCATCTTGAAAACATCGTGGCCGCCACGCTGGAAGCCAGTCTGACGCCGCCGGCGCAGGCCGAGCGCATTGAGGACGAACGCGTCCAGAAGTACTTCGCCGCCATGCGCTGGATGTCGGATCAAGCCCAGACCGTCTATCGGGAGCTGGTCTATGGCACCAAGGGCTTCACCGATTATTTCTTCGCGGCAACTCCCATCCAGGAGATCGCGGAGCTGAATATCGGCTCTCGTCCCGCCGCGCGCAAGAGTCTGCAGCGCATCGAGGACCTGCGCGCCATTCCATGGGGGTTCTCATGGGCGCAATGCCGCCTGATGCTGACAGGATGGTATGGCATGGGCACGGCATTGAAGCGCTACGTGGAAGACGGCTGCGACTGCGAAGGCACTCCTGCCACGCCTGAAGCACGGCTGCGCCATCTTCAGGAGATGGCTCAGGAATGGCCGTTCTTCAGGACTCTGCTGTCCAATATGGAGCAGGTGCTGGCCAAGACGGACCTAACCATCGCGCGACGCTACGCCGGCCTGGTCGCTAACAAGAGACTGCGCGAGCGCGTATTCAGCCGCATCGAAGAGGAATTCCATATCACCCTGTCGATGTTCCGCCAGGTATGTGGACACGATCTGCTGGAACACGATCCGCAGCTGGCCGCAGCGCTTCTGGAGCGCTTCGCCTACATCGACCCGCTGAATCACCTGCAGGTGGAACTGCTGAGGCGCCATCGCAAGAGCGGCCCCAGCGAGTTCACCGAGCGTGATGCCGAAAGCCGCAGCCAGCGTGCCATTCACATGACCATCAACGGCATCGCCGCCGGCTTGCGGAATTCCGGCTGATAAGGACTTAGCCGACCCGGCAGTTGCGCAGCAGTACGGTGCCCACCATGCCGGTGTTGCCGACGGCGGCGCCCGCTGCCGCGGCACCGGCGGGGCTGTCCTGCGTCAGCATGTCGCCGTCGACTTCGTCGACGTCGTCGCGATCGAACTTGCCGGTGACCCAGGTGTAACCGCCGCCCCTGAATGTATTGCCCACCATGTCGGCATTGCTGCTCGTCACACGCGTCATGTCGACCGCCTGGTTCATGTGCAGAACTCTTGCGGAAAGCGCTTCATCACCCCGGAACGTATACTGCACAGTCAGCGGCTGCTCGCCGCCCGGCCCGCAACCGTATTCGACGGTCTTCTGCGAAAGCTGCTGACTGTCCGGCGACCCGGCGCAACCGGCAAGGCCGGCCACCGCGACGCCGGCAAGCAGCAGCATGTAAGACTTTTTCATTGCTTTGGCTCCTTCTGAATGTCCATGGCTCAAGTAGATGATCAAGATCAACCCAGCATGTCGCATGCCATGCGAGCATATGCGGCTCCTCGTGCCAAGATGTCATGAATCCTCCTTCTCCGCACTCCGGAATCGCTAGCCTGGCCTCCCTCAAAGCAATGAGCATCAGTTCGCTTCGCGATACGCTGACCAGCCGTTCCCACTCAAAAGACTTTGCGTATGCGCGAGGCGATTACCTGCGCAATCGAGTCATGGTGGTGTGTGTCGTGTTTCTCGTCTTGCTGCCCTTCTGGAGCCTGCTTGACCGCGTGATGCTCCCGGAAGAAACGCTGGGCCATTCCTTTGCCGGCCGTATTGCCATGCTTGCCGCGCTGGTGCTCACCTTCCTCCTGGCACGCCATAGCAAGACCCGTCTGCAATGGGCGCGCCTCTCGGCCGGGCTGGCGCTGGCCACCCCCGCGGCCTTTTACGGGTTGGTGCTGACAGCACTGCCACCAGGCGAAGCCACACTCATCGGCTATAGCTTCATACCGTACATGCTCGTCACCATGCTGGCGATCTTCCCCTTCACGCTATTGGAGTCCGCGGCACTGGGAGCGGCGCTGATCGTGCTGCAGCTCTATGCCCTGCATGTCGCCGGCAACCTGATGACGGCGGTCGGCGTGCAGGCCGTGTGGCTATTGGGCGCGCTGCTCGTGATTGCGATCACGGCGAACTACTTTCAGCTGGGCCTCATGCTCCGGCTGTATCGCGAAGCCACGCACGATCCACTCACCGGCCTGCTGAACAGGGGCGCGCTGGCGCGTGCCGTGGAGCAATTCCCCGTCTGGGACTCGGCTCCGCGCACGGCACTGCTGATGATGGACCTGGACCACTTCAAGCGACTGAACGACACCTATGGCCACGCCTTCGGCGACGATGTTCTGCGCAACTTCGCAGGCATTCTACGAAAGGCGCTACGCAGCACCGACCTGGCCGCCCGCTACGGCGGCGAAGAGTTCGTGGCGGTATTGCTGGACACCGACAAGGAAGCCGCGATGGCGGTCGCCGAGCGGGTTCGGCAGCTCACCGAATCCGCCGCTCTGACCGACTATGATGGGGTCCCGGTAAACTACACCGTCAGCATCGGTGTCGCTTCCATGCACCCGGGCGAGCAGTTCCATACGGCGGCCATGCGGGCCGACAACCGGCTCTACGAAGCCAAGAAGACGACCCGCAACTGCGTAGTCGGTGTCTGACCGACGCCGCCGCGGCCATTTTCCAGTTTTCTTATCATGTCCTCGCAGCACGCAAGGCGGGAGCCTCCCGCACCTTTGTCCGTTTTCTCCCTCACCACACCGGTCGCCATGGGCTATATCCCGCTAGGCATGGTGTTCGGGTTCTTGTTCGTGCAGGCCGGCGCAAGCTGGCTCATGGCCCTGCTCGTCAGTCTTGTCGTCTATGCCGGCGCCGCACAATACATGATGATTCCCATGGTTGCCGCCGGCATACCCATCGGCGCGATCGCCCTGGCCACGTTGCTGGTGAACATGCGTCATCTCTTCTATGGCCTGTCCTTGCTGGAAACATTTCCGCGCAGCCCCTTGCTGCGCTGGTACACCGCCTTCGCGCTGACCGACGAAACCTATTCGGTGCTCACCACATTGCCCAAGGGCACGCGTCCGGAACGCATGGCGCTGCTCGCGCTGTTGAACCATGGCTGGTGGGTACTCGGCACCCTTGTGGGGGCCATCATTGGCTCACAGGCCCAGATTCCACTGGAAGGACTGGATTTCGTGCTCTGTGCCTTGTTCGCGGTATTGACGGTGGAACAATGGCGGGTTCGCAGCAGCCCGCTGCCGCTGTGGACGGCTGTCTTCGCCTATGCCTTGGCCTCCGCTTTGGTTCCAGCCCACGCACTGGTAGTCGCCATATTGCTGAGCATCGCCGTGGGCGTCGTCGTGCACAAGAAGGAGAAACGCTGAGATGGATAACGGCTATCTTCTGGCAGTGATCATCGCCATGGGCGCCGTCACCTTCGGCTTGCGGGCGCTGCCATTTCTGAGCGCGCACTGGCTTCGGCGTTCGCCCGTCGTCCAGCACTTGGGCCGCTTCCTGCCTTTGGCCATCATGGCCTTGCTGCTGGTGCACTCCGCCGCGGGCGCCGCGCGGGAACATGCCACAGGCCCCTGGCCGGAGCTTCTGGCCGTCGCGCTCACCTGCCTATTGCAGTGGCGCAGTCGCAACCCTCTCCTGAGCATCGTAGCGGGCACCGCCCTCTACGTGCTGCTGCGCAACGGGTTCTGAAAATCAGGGTCAGAACACGATTTCATCGGAAAATCCGGAAAATCCGGCTCAGGCCACGATCTCATCATGATCGCCTGGCCGGCCCCGGACTCCTTCCAGCCTGAGCAGTGGGTCCTGCCGGAAATACTGCGTGAGCACGGCGTACCAGTCAGGGTAGGCGCTCGCCAGTGGCGCGGGATTCACAAAGAAGGTTTCCGCGCTGACGGCGAAGAACTCGGCAGGGTCCGTGGCAGCGTAAGGATCCAGCGGCAAGGTCTGGTACCAGGGTACGGCGTCGTCGGACTCGGGGTCCACGTCGGCCGGAATCGCGGCTTCAATGTGTTCAAGTCTCAGGCAGAAGTCGTGGAAGCAGGCATCCAGCACGCGTTGCCAGGTGCGCGACGTAAGCTGGGGCGCGTGCCGGCCGAGCCACGGCACACCGTCGGCATCCCCCTGATAAAGGTCGAGTTTGTGGGCGAACTCGTGAATCACCACATTGACTTCGTGATTGAAATCCGGCCCACAGTCCTCCCATGACAGGATGACGGGGCCGCCTTCCCAGGCTTCGCCCGCGGCTTCTTCAATGTATTCGTGTACCACGCCGCTTTCATCGACTTCCGTGCGCGGAACCAGAAAGCCCCCGGGGTAGACGATGATCTCGGTCCAGCCCTCATAGACGTCGGGATCGAGATTGAGAATGGGAAGCGCCGCCTGTATCGCAATGGACAGCATCATCTCCTGCGTCACGACCAGCTCGTGAGCTCCGCTAAACCCTTTACTCGCCAACAGCCACGCCACGCGCCGGCGCAAGGATTCCTGTTCCTCTGAGTCCAGCCCGCGAAGAAAGCGGTGCTGTGACATGGCCCGCGACCACGACGCGGGTTCGATCGCTGCCAGTTCGCGTTCCACGCGAGAGGGACGCGCGCCTTTGCCCATCAGCCACCGGAACATCCCGGGTCGTCCGCGGCTAGACCGGACAGGCGACCGACGCCAGAACGGTCAGCGGACCGGCTCGGCGAATGGCATCGATCTGTTCGGACAGGCTCACGTACAACACCCCGCCGAAGGACAGCGCATTAAGCGAAACGTTGTCAAAATGCTCCCGGCTGCGCGGCACGACCAGCATCCAGCCGTCTTCCACCAGCATGTTGGCAGGCGGCAGGAAGCCGTCTTCATTGGGCGCGAGCTGCAGGGTTTCAAGCGCCCGTTCGTAGCCTTTCAGCATGCTGCGCGTGGAGGCTTCTTCATCCACGCCTTTGCCTGCCTGCACCCGGACGAAGCAGTGCCGCATGGGCAGCTGAAGGTGGATAAAGACGGTGAGCTCGCGCACATCGGGGTCGAGCACCGGACGAAACATCTTCAGGCTCGCGTTGCCCGGTGCCGCCGGCACCCATTGCACGTGCTTATGCCGCTGGCTGGCGCCTGCCGCCGCGCCGCCGTTATGGAAACCCAGGCCGCCGGACGCCGCCATGATTTGCGCAAGCGCGTGGAAGTCTTCCTGCTCCAGAGCGGTGAGCTGCTCCGCGAATTCCTTTCTTGCCAGCACCAGGTGGCGTTCGCTCACCGGATACTTATTGAGAATGGCGACGTGCCCGCTTCCGACCGGACCGACCATCAGCGCCGGGTCAGGAGGAAGGAAAGGATTGAAGTTCGGATCACGGGGCCCGCCGGGCAACGCTTGCTTCTTTTCCAGCGCTTTCACGTGCCGCACCCGAAATGCCAGCCCGCCGCTCTCGAGCGTGACCTCGTGTGATTCCACTGGCAGAAGCGCGCCGGCGGATATCGCCTCGGCGCTACGGGTGTCGACCGCCTGCATGAACGGTGTGGTCATGGGTTTCCTCCTGAACATGGATGCATCGGGCATATCGGCCCATCTTACCTGACCGATGGCGCAAGCTGACAGTCAGGAACCGTTATTGCTGGGGCCTCGCTGGTTACCACCTTTTAGCAACGGGAGAAGTCGAATGAAAAAGCATCTGTGGATCCCTCTCGCACTGGCAATCGCTGCCTTTACCGCCGGCTGCAACACCATGGAAGGCATGGGTCAGGACATTGAGCGCGGCGGAGAGAAAATTCAGCAAGAAGCACGCTGACAACGAAGCGAGGCTTCATGGCGAGCCTTGGAGCTTGCCCGGCGTGCAGAGCGCCGGGCAATTTTCGTATCGGACATCAGACTTCAGGCGTAGCGGGCGCCGCAGCGCTTCAAGAAAGCACCAGCCACAGACCGCCAAGCGCGACCAGCGCGACCGTCGCCCAGCCGATACGATCAACATAACGATGCAGCAAGGCCTCCATGCGCGGCCCGCCCCAGGCGAGCAGGCCTGCCACCATGAAGAAGCGCATGCCGCGCCCGATCAATGAGCCCAGCATGAACGGCACCAGATGCATGGACAGCGCCCCGCCGGCAATCGTGAAAACCTTGTAAGGAACGGGCGAGAACCCGGCGATGAAAATCGCCCAGAAGCCATAGTCCCTGAACCACTGCATGGCTGTGGAATAAGCGGGCCAGTAGCTGCTTTCTTTCAGCCATGGCACGAGGGCGTCAATGGCGAAATAGCCGATCAGGTAGCCGAAAAACCCGCCCAGGACGGATGTCAGCGTGGTCAACAGGGCCAGCCACCATGCGCGCCGGGGATTGGCCAGACACATGGGCCCCAGCATGACATCCGGAGGAACGGGAAAGAAAACGGACTCGGAGAAACTGAGCACCGCCAGGTACCAGGGCGCCTTCGGATGTCGCGACCACGCCATGGCGCGGGTATAGAGCGGAGAAAAAATTTTCATGAAGGACAAGGATGAGGCGGTGTGCGGCAACGGAACACGGCGCGATTTTCGCTGCATGCTATAACGCCAGCAGAGCCGTTTTCTGCTGCATTGCAGCAGCACGCCTTTTCGGAGGAAGCAAGTGAGTGTACACGCAGAAGTCCGACGCATCAGCGTCCCCCAATTGTCCGAATATAAAGGAAAACAGAAGATCGTCGCGTTGACGTCCTACAGTGTCCCCTTCGCCCGATTGCTGGACGGACATCTGGACATGATATTGGTCGGCGACTCCACTGCCATGGTCGGATATGGCATGCCCGACACCTTGTCCATCACGCCGCGGATGATGACCGCTCACGCGCGCGCCGTGGTCGGCGCCACTCGACGCGTATGTGTCGTGGTCGACATGCCCTTTGGCAGTTACCAGGAATCCCCCGAACGGGCCTTTCGCCACGCTGCGCAGATGCTTTCCGGAAGCGGAGCGCAAGCCGTCAAGATAGAAGGGTCGGATGTCCTCGCCCCGACGACGCGGTTCATGGTTGAGCGCGGCGTACCAGTACTGGCCCATGTGGGCCTGATGCCGCAGTACGTGAACGTGATGGGCGGGTTCAAAGCTCAGGGCTTCAGCGATGAAGTGGCCGAACGGATACTCCAGGATGCCATAGCGCATCAGGAAGCCGGCGCCTTTGCGGTGGTGCTGGAAGGCGTGACCGAATCCCTGGGCCGCCGGATCACGGAATCGCTCTCCATCCCCACCATCGGGATCGGTGCATCGCCCGCCTGCGACGGGCAGATACTCGTGACGGAAGATATCTTGGGCCTGAGCGGATCGCGTATTCCCAAGTTCGCGAAACAGTTCGCCGATGTGGGCGCCGTCATCAATGAGGCTGTCGCCCAATACGCCCATGATGTTCGAGACGGGAGTTTCCCCGCCCTGGAGAATTGCTTCGGCGTGAAGAAATAAGTCTTCCGTCTTAAGCCGTCCGTCCTGCACCGAGCAATTGAAAACAAACTCAATTGCTGATGAATTACGTGAACCCTAAACTCTTCAAGAATCAAGCATAAGGCTTGAAGAGGTTCACCTAAACCACGGTGCTCCAGGCGATCCAGCCTGATCAACGGCCCGGCAATAAGAAATACGGAGACAAAACCATGCGCCATCAAATTGTTGCTGTCGCCACGTCGCTCGCGGCGCTCTTCACAGCTTCCGGGGTCAGCGCGCAAGCCGCGTATCCCGCTCAGGCGGTCCGCCTCGTTGCGCCGTATGCGCCTGGCGGCACCGTGGACATTCTTTCACGGACGCTGGGCGATCAGCTTGGCCGCGATCTTGGCCAAAGCATTGTTGTGGAAAACCGCGGCGGGGCGGGCGGCACCATCGGCGCTGACCACGCCTCCAAGGCTCAGCCTGACGGCTATACCGTACTTTTCGGCGCTGTGCACCATGCCATCGCGCAGTCGGTCTACAAGAAGCTCAATTACGATATACGCGAAATGACGCCCGTCGGTTTCCTGGGCCGCGTAAATCACGCGGTGATCGTGAACAAGGACCTGCCCGCAAACAATATTGCCGAGCTGATCGCTCTGCTGAAGGCCAATCCTGACAAATACAGTTATGCCACGCCGGGATCGGGGACTATGCAGCACCTCATGACGGAATACTTCATGAGCGAGACAGGCACCCAGATGATGATGATTCCCTATCGCGGGTCGGCGCCCGCCATCGTGGATGTAATCGCGGGCAACGTGCATGTCATGTTCGAAACCATGCCTTCCGCCCTGCAACACATCAAGGCCGGCAATGTCCGGGTATTGGCGGTGACCTCAAGCACCCGCTCGCCCCACCTGCCCGACGTCCCCACTGTGGCAGAAAGCGGCGCCCCCAACTACGACGCAACCAGCTGGTATGGCATCTTTGCGCCCGCCAACACGCCCGAACACGCAGTCAAGCGGCTCAACGAGGCCATCAATACCGCATTCGCGGACAGGGCGTTCTCGGACAAGTGGGTGGCGCTGGGCGCGGATGCTGGAGGCGGTTCACCCGATCAGCTCAAGACATTGACCTTGGATGAGGTGAACCGCTGGGCGGAAGTCGCCAAGAACGCGAACATCACGGTGCAGTAAATCTTACTGAATCACCCCTGCCTCGCGCAGCTTCCGGAGTTCATCGCGCCCTCGCCCCAGCACGCGCTCCAGGACCAGGTCCGTGTGCTCGCCCAACCGAGGCGGCGCGATGGGTTCGCGTGGCGGGGTGCCGCGCAAATGCAGCGGTGAACGCATCAACCGCAACCGGCCATGGCGGGAGTCGGGTGTAAAGCCCACCATTCCCCGCGCCGCGATTTCGGGCGCTTCCAGCGCTTCGGGCACGCTGCGTACAGGACCGGCCGGAATTCCGGCCGCCCGTATCTTCTTTAACCAATAGTCATTGCCTTGACGGGACAGGGCCTCTTCCAAAATGGAAATCAACGAAGCGCGATTCATTACTCGGGCACGGTTGGTCCGGTAGCGGTCATCTTCTGCCAGTTCCGGCCGGCCGATCACTGCGCACAGCGCTGCGAACTGCTTGTCGTTCCCCACGGCCAGCGCAAAGCGCCCGTCGGCGGTGGAGACGATCTGATAAGGCACCACGGTGGGATGCCCGTTGCCGTAACGGCGCGGCTCGGCGCCGGCGGCCAGGTAGCCTGAACCCACGTTCGCCAGGACGCTGACTGCACCGTCCAACAGCGACAGATCGATCAGCTGGCCTTGGCCGGTCCGTTCGCGCGCGAACAGGGCGGCGAGTATCGCCTGTACGGCGTTCATGCCGGTGACGATATCGGTGATCGCCACTCCCAGCTTCATGGGTTCGCCGTCTTCCGCGCCGGTGATGGACATGAGGCCGCTTTCGGCTTGAATAACGAAGTCATAACCCGGTTCGGCCGCGCGCGGTCCGGTCCGGCCGTAACCGGAGATGGAACAGTAGACGAGCCGAGGGTTCAAGGCCCGCAAACTTTCGTAGTCCAAGCCGTACTTCTTCAAGCCGCCCAGTTTGTAGTTCTCGACCAGAACATCCGCCTGAACTGCCAGCTCACGGATGAGCGCCTGCCCTGCCGGAGTGGACATATTGATGGCCAGCGATTCTTTCGAGCGATTGGCGCAAAGGAAATAGGTGGACTCGCCGTTGATCTCCGGCGGCAGCCAGCTGCGGGTATCGTCGCCGCCGCCGGGCATTTCCACTTTCCAGACTTCCGCGCCCAGATCGGCGAACGTCTGCGTGCTCCATGGCCCCGCAAGCACGCGGCTCAGATCCAGGACTTTGATGCCCTCGAGTGCGGGCATGGGGCCGGCGCTCGCCGGCGGATTAGTCGTTTCAGTCATCATTGAATGCTCGCGATAACGAAGTCCAGGGCCGTTCCATCGCTGCGAAGAATCACGTCACGTCCCAGGTGGCGCGCCCACCACGCTTCAGTGCCGCCGGCGCGGCGCCATTCACGAAGCCGCCGGGTGTACAGCTGTAAATCGTACTCTTCGGTGATACCGATCGCGCCATGCAGGGCGTGCGCGCCGTCGGCCACGGTCACGGCCGCTTCGCTGCAGCGGGCCTTCCCGATCGCCGCCAGCCGGGGGGCCGGCATGGCGCCGGACGCCTGCAGCGCAATCCGGGCCGCCATGCGCATCGCCCATACCCGCTCAGCCATGACGCTGATCTGGTTCTGCACCGCCTGGAACTGCGCGATGGGCCGGCCGAATTGCTGGCGCTCCGCCACATGCGCAAGAGTCATGTCCAGCGCCTGGCTGGCCGCACCGGCCAACAGGGGCGCCAACGCGGCGGCCCCAAGCTGGGCCGGCGAGCAAGCCGCCTGCGCGGCTTCCGCAATGATGCGCGCGGTCTGAGGCAGGGATTCCCAATGCAGGTCGGCGCTCTGGCTGCCGCGGGTCTCATCCCCGATTATCTTCGCGTCGGCGGTGGGCAACAAAACCCACAGCTCTCCGAACTCCGCCAGTATCCAGTCAGCCACCTTGCCGAAGGCCACCGCCTGTGCACACCATGTACCGCTATCCGTACGCTGTGTATCCGGCCCTGCAATGGCGATCGACCCTTTAGGGGCCTGGTGTCCGAGCGCGTCCAGCCAGCCCTTGGCCATGACGGTCTGAACAAAGGGCAGCGGTAGCGCGTGCCGACCCGCCAGCATGAACGAGCCAAAGGCGTCGCTTAGCGATACGCCCGCTCCGTCCTTGTCCTCGGGCAGAAGAATATCCAGAAAACCGCTCGAGGCGATTTCCGTCCATAGCTCCGAAGCCGAGCCGCCGGCCTCGATCTCGCGAACCGTCGCCGGAGTCGCCTTTTCACGGAACAGGCGTTCCAGTGCTTCCGTCAGCATATCCATAAAGCGACTCCTATCGCAGATTGAGACCGCGGGCGATGATGCCGCGCATGATTTCGCGTGTACCGCCACGCAGGGAGAACGAAGGGGCCAACTGCTCGAGATAGGACACGGTGCGCCGCAACTCGGGGCCGGAGGCAATGTCCGGCTCGGCGCCGATCACATCCCCGATCCAGCGGGGGATCAGCTGTTCGATCTCGGTACCCATGTCCTTCACCAGCGATGCCTCGATGGCCGGACTTTCCCCGTGCGCGAGCTTTGCCGTGAGCGCCAGCGAAAGCGAGCGCAGGACGGTGAGCCACGAAACGACATGCCCCATGGTCTCGTAGCGCACGCTGCTGTCGGAAGCGTGATCGCGGCAATGCCGCAGCCAGCTTTCCACCAGCACCATGCTCGAATAGAGCCGCTCCGGGCCGCTGCGCTCGAAGGCCAGTTCGGCATTCACTTGCGCCCAGCCATTGCCCTCTTCGCCAATCAAGGCATCTTCCGGGCATTCCACGTTATCGAAGAAAACTTCCGAGAAGTGGGCGTCACCCGACATGTCTTCGATCGGCCGTATGGTCACGCCGGGCAGGGACAGATCCACAATCAGCTGCGACAACCCCTTGTAGCGGTCCTGCGGTTCGCCGGAGGTGCGCACCAGGGCGATCATGTAATGCGAGTGTTGCGCATTGGTCGTCCAGATCTTGCTGCCGTTCAGCCGCCAACCGTTTGACGTACGTGTCGCACGGCTGCGTATGCTCGCCAGGTCGGAGCCCGAACCGGGCTCGCTCATTCCAATACAGAAGAACGCCTCGGCCTTGCTGATGCGCGGCAGATAGAAGTGCTTCTGAGCTTCGGTTCCGTACTTGAGAATCAGGGGGCCGCTCTGGCGGTCCGCAATCCAGTGTGCGGAAACCGGAGCTCCGGCTGCGAGCAGCTCTTCAGAAATCACGAAACGTGCGAAGGGGCCGCGCTCGGCGCCGCCGTATTCCTTGGGCAGCGTCAGGCCAAGCCAGCCCCTTTCGGCCAGTGCACGGCTGAAATCGGCATCGAGACCCATCCACGAGCGCGCGCGACGATCAGCCGGCAGGTCGAAAACGGACTCTTTCAGGAAGGTACGTACCGGCCCGCGCAAGGCCTCGTCGTCTTCAGGGATCGCTGTGAGATCCAGAACGTCTATGGTCATTTGGTCATGTCCGTCGGTAAACTGAATCCGCACTATCCAATAAAAGCGACATGCGCGTCTAATATTATTAGTTTCCCTCCCGATATCCGCCGCATATCGCTACAGCCCGCTCGCCTCGCACCCATACCGAAAGCCTATCAAGAGTCCAATAAATAATATTTGTCGGAATCGGCCCGCGCCCCTATGCTCGCTGTTGATTTACTACCCGAGGAAGACATGAGCGAAGTTCTTCATTTTGAACAGGATGAGCAAGGTATCGTCATCCTGACGATGGATTACCCCCCCACCCGTAACGCCCTTACCGGCAGCGGCCTGGTCGATGCGTTCCTGGCGGCCTTTCACCGCATTCAGACAGAACATACCGCCCGGGTCGTGATCATCACGGCCACCGGCTCGGTATTTTCCTCCGGGGGCAGCATCGATGAAATGGAACGTCAGCTACGCCCCGAATACAGTAGCGCCGATCTGCGTCACGAATATCGCGAGGGTATCCAGCGGCTGCCCTTGGCGTTGCACCAGCTCGAAGTGCCCACCATTGCCGCCATCAACGGCCACGCGATCGGCGCGGGCTTCGACCTGGCATGCATGTGCGATATACGTATCGCCGCCGAAGGTGCGAAGATGGCGGAAAGCTTCGTGAAACTGGGCATCGTGCCCGGGGATGGCGGCGCCTGGTTCCTGCCCCGGCTCGTCGGGCTCTCCCGCGCGGCCGAGCTGGCCTTCACCGGCGACACCTTCAGTGCGCAGGAAGCACTGGAGTGGGGCGTGGTGTCGCGCGTCGTTCCCAGCGCTACGCTCCTGGACGAAGCCCGGGCCCTGGCGGCCCGTATCGCAGCCAACCCGCCCGAGAGCGTGCGCATGGCCAAGCGTCTGATGCGCGAAGGCCAGCACACCCGTCTTGATACCCATCTTGAGCTGTGCGCCGCCTTCCAGGCGATTGCCCATAAATCGCCCCAGCACGCTCAGGCCGTTGCAGAATTCATGGCGGCAAAACGCAAGGGATAGCCTACTGCTGGGGGATGTTGGCCGCCCGCGCGGCGGCGCCCCAGCGTTCAATCTCACTGCGCTGGAAATCACGCAAGGCTTGCGGCCCGTCGGGGAAAGCAATCCATCGGGTGCGGTCCAGGAATTCCTGGGCCTCCGGCTCTTTATAGATCTCCACGAGATGCTTGGAGAGCAGGTCGATGATTTCCTGCGGCGTACCGGCCGGCGCGAACGCCGCCGTGAAGTTGATCATGTAGTAGTCCTTCACGCCTTTCTCTTGAAGGGTCGGGACATCAGGAACGGCCTGCACGCGCTCGTTGCTGGTGACCGCAAGAATGCGCATGGCGCCGGATTCGATGAAAGGCAGCACCGCGCCCAGATCGGCGAACACGAAGTCCACATGACCGCCCGCCAGGTCGGTCAGCGCCGGTGCAGCGCCCTTGTAGGGAATGTGTTCGGCGCGGATGCCCGCCAAGGTCAGGAAGAGTTCGGTGGCGATACGATAGGAAGCGCTGCCGGCCCCATAGTTCAACGAGCCCGCTTCCTTTTTCGAATGCTCGATCAGGTCATCTACCGTCTGGAAGGGCGAATCCGCCTTGACGGTCAACGCCATCGGCCCATAGGCCAACTTCGCAATGGGCGCCAGTTGCTTGACCGGGTCGTAGCGAAGATCCTTGAACATCACCACATTGGTGGTGACCGGTGAGTTGCTGGCGAGCAGCAAGGTGTAGCCGTCCGGTTTGGCATTCACCACCGCTTCCGCCGCAATGAAGCTGTTCGCACCCGGGCGATTTTCTACGATGACCGGTACGCCTATACGTTCCTGCAGCTTCATCGCCGCGTAGCGCGCGTTGGTATCCGTTCCGCTGCCCGGCGGGAAGGACACAATCATCTTGATGGGCTGCTCTGGATAGGCGGCATGCGCTGGCATGCTGGCCGCAAAGCCCGCCGCAAGCCCTGCGGCCATGATCAGGTGTAGTGTTTTTTTCAGCATGGTTCTCCTCCGGTGCTGTCTCTGCATGAAATAGGTCGCGGGAAGGTGCCACCGCCCCGCGCGGCGCCCCTTCAGTGTTTACGATCCGGCTATAAACGTCTAATATTATTTCGCTAAACCGTGATACCTTTTTTGTATAGCCAACCGCATGGACTTTCGCCATCTGCGCCAATTCGTCGTTCTTTCCGAGACCCTGAACTTCCGCAAGGCCGCAGAAAGACTGCATATGTCCCAGCCTCCCCTGTCTGTTTCGATCCGCAAGCTCGAAACCGAGTTGGGCGTGGATCTCTTCCATCGGGGGAAAGACGGTGTGCAACTGACCAAAAGCGGTGAGGCCGCCCTCGAAGAAGCCAAGCGCGCCCTCTTCCATGCCGACGAATTCGTCCATGCGGCGCGGGCTGCCGCTCGGGGCGAGCGGGGCCTGCTGCGCATCGGCTTCGTCGGCTCTGCGACTCGAAGCATACTGCCGGCCATCGTGCCGGTCTTCCGCCAACGCTACCCCGGCGTGCAACTGATATTGCGCGAATCCCGATCGACACAGATCGTCGACGCGCTGGAAACAGGCGGGCTGGACATCGGCATTGTGCGCATACCCGTGCCAACCCGCACGGCGCTGAAAATGCAGACCTTGCAAACCGAAAGCCTGCTGCTGGCCGTACCCCGCAGCCACCGCCTCGCAAAAGCCGCCAAGGTGAGCATGGCCGATCTGGTCGAAGAAGACTTCATCTTTTATACGGAAGATGCGCCGGGTCTACGCGTGGCGGCGCTGCATGCCTGTGAAACGCATGGTTTCACCCCTCGCATCGCTCAGGAAGCCGTGCAGGTGGCCACGCTCATCAGCTTGGTGGAAGCGGGTCTTGGCATCGCGCTGCTCCCTTCAGTCAGCCGCGCGCACAGCGATCTCCTGTCCTGGAAGAACGTCGAAGACTTTCCCGAAAGCGCCACGATCGGCATTTCGGTCGCATGGCGCCAGCAAAGCGAAACAACCACCATACGGAACTTTCAGGCAGTCGCGAAAGAAGTCTTCCCCGACGGCGCCAAGGCTTCCCCGGGCGCGTCCTGACACATGCTTTCGCGCAGACGGATCACAGGCATGCAGCGCGTATCGCGGTGCGTCGCCAGGGAAAGGGAAATCGCATGACGGGACTCCGGGTCGCTCAGTGTCAGGAATCGTACATGGGGATTGGAATAAGCCCGTGCGACCCCCGGAACGAGCGCCACGCCGAGCCCGCTCGCCACCAGGCTGACCAGGGTCTGAACCTGGACCGCTTCCTGGCGCACAATGGGAGCAAAGCCGGCCTTGGTGCACAGACTCAAGGCCACGCTGTTCAAGCCGGGCACTTCACGCGCTGAATACATGATGAAGGGGTCCGAACTGCACGCGCTCAAGGCGATGCGTTGCCGGCGGGCCAGCCTGTGTACGTGGTTGATCGCAAGAACCAAGTCGTCGCGCTCGACGACCCAGCTCTCCAGGTGTTCGTCCGTCACAACGGGGCCGCGCACCAGCGCGGCGTCGATCGCGTTGGCGCGCAACATATCCATGAGCCCAACGCTACGGTCTTCGCGCAGGGTGATCTCGATGTCGGGATAGCGCTGGCGAAAAGCCGGAATGGCGCGCGGCAACAAAGCATACGTAGCCGAGCCCACAAAGCCCAGGCGCAGACCGCCCCATTCACCGTGCGCCACCAAACGCACCGAACGCTGCGCCTGCTCCGCATGGAAGAGCGCGCGTCGGGCATCCGCCAGCAACGCTTTTCCGGCTTCCGTCAATTCCACTCCGCGCGCACTGCGCTCGAAGAGCTGGGCACCCATTTCGTGTTCGAGCTTCTGGATGGAAACGGACAAAGCAGGCTGCGCGATGAAAAGGGCTTCCGCCGCCCGACGGTAGCTGCCGACTTCGGCAATGGTCACGAACTGCTGGAGCTGGCGGAACTTCATGGCGATAACGATCGACGATCACATAATACGTATCTAATATTAGACGATTATGGATGCGGTGAATAAACTCGTCAGAAACATTCGCAGGTTTCCGATTTCATGAGCATAAGCACTTTGCCGGCCGGCGCCCTGTCGGGCATCCGGATCCTCGACCTCACGTCCGTGATCTTCGGGCCGTATGCTTCGCAAGTTCTTGCGGACTACGGCGCCGACGTCATCAAGGTGGAATCCCCACAGGGTGACTCCACCCGCAATACCGGACCTGGCTATGAGCCGGGCCTGGCCGCGATGTTCTTGAGCGTCAACCGCAACAAGCGCAGCGCGGTGCTCGATCTCAAACAGCCGGCCGCACGCGATGCGCTGCTCAAGTTGGCGGAATCAGCCGATGTCTTCATGCACAGCATACGGCCACAGAAAATGGCCGCCCTGGGGTTGGCGCCCGATGTTCTGCATGGGCGCAACCCCAAGCTGATCTATGCGAATCTGCTCGGTTTTGGGACCGGCGGCGTGTACGAAGGCCGGCCCGCTTACGACGACACGATACAAGGTCTGAGCGGCATCGCGGACATCATGGCTCGCCAGACGGGCGAGCCGCGATACTTTCCAACAATCGCCGCAGACAAGACCTGCGGTCTGATTGCCGCCCACGCCATATTGGCTGCCCTGTTCCAGCGCGAGCGCAGCGGCGCCGGGCAGACAATAGAAATCCCGATGTTCGAAGCCATGGCCTCGTTCAACCTTGTGGAGCATTTTTACGGCAGACACCTGCGCGACGCGCCCGGACCCACGGGCTATCCGCGTCTGATGTCGCCCTGGCGCAAACCGTATCGCACATCCGACGGGCATATTTGCATGATGCCTTACACCGATGCGCACTGGCGCAACTTCTTCACGCACAGCGGGCATGTTCAGTACGCCGCGGACCCGCGTTTCACGGACATCAGCATGCGTACGCAACACATCGACACCTTGTATTCGCTAGCTCAGGACATCGTCGCCGAACATTCGACGCAGTACTGGCTGGAACTGTGCGAACGCATCGAAATCCCCGCCACACGCATCAACACGCTCGACGATCTGGAGACCGACCCTCATCTGGCGAGCGTCGGCATGTTCGTTGATGTGATGGACGAGCAGTCCCGCGGCTATCGATTCACCCGCAACCCGGTGCGCATGGAGCACGGCAGCGATCCCATGCAGCTGCCGCCCCGGCTGGGAGAGCACACCCGCGCTGTGCTGTCGGAAGCCGGCTTGTCGACGACCGAAGTCGAAGCCCTGTTTGCCGCCGGCGCGGCACGCTGATCATTACAAGGAAAACAGACATGCAATCCAACACGCCCCCCATGCTGGGCCGCGGCTTCTACTGGCAAGAACTGGAGATCGGGCAGCGCTTTCAGACGTTTCGCCGGACCATAACGGAAACCGATATCGTGAACTTCATCAGCGTCACGGGTATGCTGGAAGCCATCTTCATCGACACAACATTCGAACACGGCGCCATGAAAGGTCGCCCGGCTCCCGGCGCGCTGACCTACGGCATTATCGAAGGCTTCGTCATGCAATCCATGGTGCAAGGCACCGGTCTGGCCATGCTCGAAGTGCACAAGAAGGCGCTCGCACCGGTGGTGGCCGGCGACACCGTCTGGGCGGAGATCGAGGTGACGGATATCCGCCCTACCTCGAAACACAATCGGGCCGTCGTGACCTCGCGCATCGATGTCAAGAACCAGCATGGCACTGACGTCATGACATACACCGCCGTTCGCATGCTGGCCGGGCGGCCCGAGAACTGATCCTCACCCTGCTTCGCCCCCACATCCATCAATAAAAACGGAGACATATCATGCGCATCAAATCCACACTGATCACCTCGCTGCTAGTGGCCGCTTCCACCCTGTTGCCGGCCTTCAGCGCCCACGCCGCGACGTATCCTGACCGGCCCATCACGATGGTCGTTCCCTTCCCGCCCGGCGGCCCGACCGACCTGGTGGCGCGCGTTCTTGCCAAGCAATTGGCCGACCAAATGGGCCAGAGCATCGTCGTTGAAAACAAGGGCGGCGCCAATGGCACGATAGGCATGCAAGCGGCTGCCAATGCAAAGGCCGACGGCTACACCATGCTTTACAACACCTCGTCGATCGCACTGAGCCCCAACCTGTACAGCAAGTTGAACTTCGATCCCGAGAAGGACTTCGCCGCGGTGAGCTCGACCGCTACGGTGCCCATGGTGCTGCTGGTTCACCCCTCGGTGCCCGCAAACAGTGTCGAAGAGTTCATTGCCTACGCTCATGCCAACCCCGGCAAGCTGTCCTACGCTTCCGCCGGCAATGGCAACGTGACTCACCTGACGGCCTTCCTGTTCACGCAGTCCGCGAAGATCGACGCCATGCACATTCCCTACCGCGGTAGCGCACCCGGCATGGTGGACCTCGTGGGCGGCCAGGTCGACTTCATGACCAACACGCTGAACGATTCACTGCCCTTCGTGCGTGATGGGCGCGTCAAGGCACTGGCCATCACCAGCGCAAAGCGCAGCGACTTGCTGCCGGATGTGCCGACTCTGGGTGAAACCGTGATGCCCGGCTTCGAGAGCGGCGCCTGGCAAGGCATCGTGGTGCCCTCCGGCACGCCCGAGGCCGTCATCTCGAGGCTGAATGAAGAGACGCTGAAAGCCCTGGAGTCGCAAGAGGTCAAGGATCAGCTCGGCAAGCAGGGCACTCAGATTCTGGGTTCCAGCGCAGCCGATTACCAAAAATACATTTCCAGCGAGATCGTTCGCTGGGGGGATGTGATCCGGGCCGCGGGCGTGAAGCTGGACTGATTCCTCCAGGCATGCACGACGGCTCTGTTTGGCCTGCCCGATCGCGGGCCGTACGTTAAAAAAGGGAGTTCGCCTGCGCTTGCCGCGGCGGACGCCCTGCCCCACTGCTACTCCTTCCGACGCCGCTCGGCAATTCGCACGATCACATAGGCGATCAACGCGAAGAGAAAAACCACCAGGTACATCCACGCCATGCTCTGTAAGCACTCGATGATGGTCCGGTAAATTTCCAGAGTCCAGCGTTCGGCGTTCAGCGCCAGCGGCGGTCCGCTCCCATCGGGCGTGCTTTCGGGTTGTATATACCTTTCCAGCGAATAGATGCGCACGCCGCCCGATATCCCCACGACCAGAGCGGCGAACGTGATGTATCGGTGCCAAGCGGCGCTGATCGAATCATCGATAATCCGTTCCAGTATCGATCGGACCGGCCGGCTGAACGCCCGGACCACAAGGAGCGACACCGCCAGCGCAATGGCGAAGGTGGCAAACAGCAAGGAAAAAAACATGGGCGCCTCCGGGCGCGAGAAGAAAGCATCGAAGCCTTCTTATAATCGACTTTTCCTTTAACCAGCGACTCTCCCATGCGCTCAGAGAATAACGACCATCCGGAAGTCATCGATGCTCAGGTCATCGACCCGGCAAACTCCGAAGCCGTACGGTCCATGAAGACCTACAGCATGATCGTATACGGGCTCTACACCTTGGGGCTTTTCCTGGGTGGCTTGCCCACGCTCATCGGGGTGATCATGGCCTACGTGAAGCGCGGCGACTTCAGCGGCACCATTTATCAAGAGCACATGAATCTGCTCATACGAACGTTTTGGTATTCGCTGATCTTTTCCTTCCTGGGCGCCATGACGACATGGCTGTACATCGGCTTCGTGGTCCTTTTTGCCGTGGGCGTGTGGTATGTGTATCGCCTGGTGCGCGGCTTCGTTCGCATGCATGATGGCAAAGGCGCTTGGTAAAGCGCCTCACGCCCCAGGCATAGCAGTTGCCAATCCTCTGTTCTCTCAAACGGATGGACAGCCTCTCACCGGAGGGGCGTCGAAGGAAGGCGACTGTGAACAAGGCCATCGATAAGGTGCAAGCAGCAAAGAATAGCGTGAGCACCACCGCACGTGAAATCGGACACTGGGACAAGACTCGGCCGGATTTTCCCGGCGAGCATTTGCTCGTTGCGGCCGCAGGCGTCGCGTTGCTTCTGGCTGCGGGGCGCTCGCGTAGCCCGCTGAAATCCATGTTGTTCACGGCGGCAGGCACGGCCGTGCTGGGTCGCGCCGCCAGCGGGCGGGGAGGCGTCGCCCGCGTGGCATCGTGGCTAGTGCGCAAATAGCCGCTGAAGCGTCATTCGTTCCGCTAGCAGCATGGCTTGGAAGGGGAAGTCATTGGCCCCGATGGTCCATCACGAAAGCTGAAAACGCCGTGTGCGCAGAAATCGCAGCCAGCGGCCCCTATAGCTTTCTGCGCCGATCTCTTCGCCGGCCACTTCCAGGCGCTCTTCTTCCACCAGTTCGAACCCGAATCCCGCCATCTGGCGTGTAAAAGCCGGCCGGTGTCCGCGATTTGGATCGATGATCCAGACCTCTGCTTCGACGGCGGCATGATCGTCAATGAAATCGGCCAGCGCTTTGGGCGCATCCCGGTCATAGAGGAGGTCGCTGCCCAGGATAAAATCGTAGCGGGCCGACAATGGATCCGCACCGGTATCGGTCTTGCAGACTTCGCGCGGGAGGCCCCATTGCCCATGGCGATACTTGATAGGCGACACGTTGTTGATATTGGCGTTGGCTTCCAGGAATGCACGGGCGAGCGGGTGGCGATCGCTGGCTGTGATGCGCGCCCCGCGACGGCGGCCCACCAGGGTGGGCAACGCGAGCCCGCATCCAATTTCGAGAATGCGCTCGCCCTCTCGCACGGGACGCAGCAGCAGGCGTTGCGCCATATGTATGCTGGAGGGCCACAATAGGCCAAAGAGCGGCCACGATGCGGAGCATATGCCGAGTCGCTCGGCCGCGCCGGTGGGGTCGTAATACTGCTGACGATCACGCAAAGAACGAATCATCAAATCTTCACCGCCGGGAATCGCGACACGTTGCATGCGCGTTTCGTACCCGCGGCTACAGAAGATGGTCACTTTGAAAAAGCCCTTTAAAAACAATAACCTCTTCAGTATGGACCGGATGGAGAATAAAAGCCAATCGGCCTTCTAATCACTTCCCGGTATAAGCAAGTGGGAAACTGTTCGTCGCGGTTTACAGGCCGGATTGCTAAGGTTCAAGCTTTCAACATTACTGTAGCGAGCAGCATGAAACGGTCCTTCCGCACACCCCTGCCCACCCT
>JAEWFK010000155.1 GCA_023388835.1 Pseudomonadota bacterium
ACTTTACGCAGCAGGATGATGCGGCCCACCGGCACCATCATCGCCCCGGCCAGGCCCTGCACCCAGCGGCCGGCGACCAGCTGCGGCAGCGTTTGCGACACCGCGCAAGCGATGGAGCTCAGCGTGAACAGCATGATGGCCGCCATGAAGACGCGGCGCGACCCGAAACGGTCGGCCGCCCAGCCGCTCACCGGTACAAACACGGCGACGGCCAGCAGGTAGCTCGTGATGATGACGTTCATGTCGACTGCGCTGGCATCAAAGGCGTGCGCCATGACCGGAAGCGCGGTCGCGACCACGGTGGCGTCGAGCATCTGCATGAACAAAGCGCAGCCCACGATGAAAGGGATCATGCGGATGGCGCGCCGTTCGCGATCGGACAGGGTGGAGGAGGTGGATGGCGGAGGCGGAGCGGCGGGGGGCTGTGTCATGCAAAGGGGCGAGTGAAGTAAACTCGGGGTATCTACGCTAACCGAGAGTACGTCAGCATTATGGCAAAGAATTATGAGTCCGACGTCACACAGATGATCCGGCAGTTCAAGGAGCAGCATCCCGATACCGAGATGCGTCAACGCGAAGGCCGTGCGCGTCTGTGGGACAAGAATATCGATTCGGAACTGCAGGAAGGCTACAAGCAGGCGCGTGTGCCGCAAAAGCCGTACGTCTACCAGACGAACTGAACCGGGCGGAATGGCACCTGAACATGCGAACGAGGGCAAGTTTGATGCCCTGGTGTCGCCGTCCGCTGACAGCACGCCCGACACGGTCGATTCCGTGGCGCTGGCGCGTCTCTACGGTGAGCCCCTGTTCAGTCTGCCGCAAGACCTCTATATCCCCCCCGACGCCCTCGAAGTTTTCCTGGAAGCCTTCGAAGGGCCGCTCGATCTCCTGCTCTACCTGATCCGCAAGCAGAACTTCAACGTGCTGGACATCCCCATGGCGGATGTCACGCGTCAGTACCTGTCTTATGTCGAACAGATACGGCGGCAGAATCTGGAATTGGCCGGCGAGTACCTGCTCATGGCCGCCTTGCTCATCGAGATCAAGTCGCGCATGTTGTTGCCGGTGCGTAAGTCTGATACCGGCGAAGAAGTCGAAGATCCGCGGGCGGAGCTTGTGCGCCGCCTGCTCGAATACGAACAAATCAAGCTCGCAGCCCGCAAACTCGAGCGGCTGCCTCAGCTGGGGCGCGACTTCCACCGCAGTCGCGCCATGCTGAATCTGCAGGTCGAAGAACTGTTGCCGGAAGTCCGGCCGGAAGACCTGCGCGAGGCCTGGCAGGAGATCCTTCGCCGGGCCCGCCTTAATGCCCGTCATCACATCACCCGTGAACAGCTGTCCGTGCGCGAGCACATGACACTGATTCTGCGCCGTCTGGCCGACGTCCGCTTCATGGAGTTCACTGAACTTTTCATGGAGCGGGTGACCCAGGGCGAGGCGGTGGCCGTCGTCGTCGTACATTTCCTGGCAATGCTTGAACTGGCGCGCGAGTCCCTGCTGGACATCACCCAGGCCGAGCCCTACGCGCCGATATACGTGCGGCTGTCCTACGTGCGCGCCGCCGCCTGACGCCGGCGCGTTTCCCTTCGGAGAGTTTCTTGAAAGTCGTTCACACCATTGAAGAACTGCGCGACCAACTGCGTGGACAGTTGAACGTTTCGTTTGTGCCCACGATGGGCAATCTGCATCCCGGCCATCTGGCTCTGATGAAGCTGGCCCGCCAGCACGGCGATCCGGTGGTGGCCAGCATATTCGTCAACCGCCTGCAGTTCGGTCCCAACGAGGACTTCGAACGTTATCCGCGCTCATTGGCCTCCGACATCGAGAAACTGGAGCGCGATCGCAACGTTTACGTGCTGTTTGCGCCGGACGAGCGTGAAATGTATCCGGAGCCGCAGAATTACCGTATCCAGACGCCTCCCGCGCTGGGCGACATCCTGGAGGGGGAATTCCGGCCTGGTTTCTTCAATGGCGTCAGCACCGTGGTGATGAAGCTGTTCTCCTGCGTGCAGCCGCGCGTGGCTGTGTTCGGCAAGAAGGACTATCAGCAATTGATGGTGGTGCGCGCCATGTGCCGCCAGTTCCAGCTGCCTGTGAACGTAATGGCGCATGAGACGGTGCGCGACACCGACGGCCTGGCGCTCTCTTCGCGCAACGTCTATCTGAGCCCGCAAGAACGCGGCGAGGCGCCGCGCCTGTACGCCCAGCTGCAGGCGCTGGCGCAGCATGTGCGCGACGGCGAGTCGGACCTTGCCGCACTGGAAGGCGCCGGTGCCGCCGAGCTGGATCGCAACGGCTGGAAGGTCGATTACTTCTGCGTCCGCCGCCAGCGCGATCTGGTGCCGCCTTCACGCGAAGAAGTCGTCGCCGGCGAACCCCTGGTCGTGCTTGCGGCCGCCAAGCTGGGTGCCACCCGTTTGATCGACAACCTGGAGATTGTTCGCTGACGCTGTTCATGGCCTGTCGCGGCATCCGCCGGCGGGCCTGCCCTGCGCCTTCGCGATGCTGCCTGATTGACGGACGCTGCCGCGCGCGCTTGCGTCTACGCAAGAAGTGACAGGCGACCCTTGCGGGGGTGCATGCCAGAATGGGCACCCAACTAATCTGCAACCAGGAGAAGGGGGCCATGAAAAGGCGGCTCGGGCAGGACGATGCCCGTTTTTCAGTCCTCACGCCGCGCGAGCGTGATGTCATGGGGCATGTGGCAATGGGCAAGCCCAACAAGATCATTGCTGCAGAACTCGGTGTGTCACAACGCACCATCGAAGCCCATCGGGCGCGCATATTCCAGAAGATGCGAGTGCGCAACGCGGTGGAACTGGCCCACCGCCTGCTGGCTCCTGATATATCTCTTCACTAGCGGAAGCCAGCCAGCTTTCATGGCTGGTTTCCGCCAGGAACCTAGCAAGCGCGGGCTGCGTCGGTCATGGGCAGCTCAGCGTGGCCCGGCCCTTGAGTTCATCGATGGGGTCGATATCGGCCTGGCGTGTCAGCCGATGCTCCAACGTGGGTTGCACGCCATTGAGCGAATACACGCGCAGCATATTGTCGTTTGCGAAGATCAGGTCGGCTTTTGCACCGCCCTGGTTTGCGTGGACAAGCGCGATGCGCAGCGGGGTGGTGCCGATGATGTCCCAGCAGCCTTGCTCAGCCAGATTGTGGGTGGGCTGATTGCCCACCAGCATGGTTGTGCGCGAGCGCCATTCCCCGCTGGGCGCCAGCGTCACGGTGAACCTCGCTGCTTCGCAAGCCATGCCGGCCGGGCAGGGTACGGTCCCCAGGAAGCTGCGGGCCTCGGCCAGCGGGCGCGGGGTGGGAGCGACGGCGCCCTCTTCAGTGGATTCTTGGGCCGCAGGCGCTTGGGTATCTGCCGGCCCGGTGGTGCCGAAGCCCAGCTGAATTTGCGAAGGCGCACGCGGGCCGCTGCCCAATGCATGGCTTTCGGCGTCGCGGCGGGTATTTTCGCGCGATGTGTCGTAGTTCACCGAACTTTGTTGGGGCTGTGCGCAGCCTGCGGCAACAGCCAGCAAGACGAGTGCGCCCAGGATCTTGAGATGGCGGGCGTTATTGACGGGAGCGAATGCGGGCATGACCAATATCCATCGAGGGCGCGTCTATCCATTCTACGCATTTCCGCTGTCTTTGGGGGCGTCGCGGTGAGCGGCCAGACGCTGGCCGCGATTGTGGGGGCGGTGACTGCGGGAATGGCGGGCCCGTTTTGCGCCGCTGTTGCGCTGGACTATGTCCGCCGTATTGAACACGGGGCCCAGGTCGATGGCGAAACGATGTGCGCTGCCGTATGCGGGGTACTGCGCTGCCGCTCGACAGTGCGGGTACCGCGCACGCTTGCTGCCGTGTGCGCCGGCCTGCTTCTTTTAGCGTGGGCGCCCTTCATCTTGCTTCCGTCGCCGGCGGCTGCGGCGCGCGCCCTGGCCTGCGCGATACTCCTCGTGCTTGCCTTGATCGACGGGCGCTGCGGCCTGCTGCCCGACGCGCTCACGCTGCCGCTGCTCTGGGCAGGAATGCTGCTCGCCTGCGCGGGCGTCGGCATTCCTTTGCATCATTCAGTGGCGGCTGCCGCCACGGGCTATCTGTTCCTGCGCGCCTTGAACGCGGCCTACGCGGCATGCCGCGGCCGTGCCGGCATGGGTGGCGGCGACATCAAGCTGATCGCCGCCCTGGGCGCGTGGCTGGGCTGGTCGTCCCTGCCGGGCGTGCTGCTGGCGGCCGGCATCGGTGGCGCGCTCTTTGCCTTCGCCCTTCGCGGCTCGAAAGCGTGGACGGCATCCCTGGCGTTCGGGCCGTTTCTCGCACTGGCGGGCGCGTTTGAGCTCGTAGGAGACCCTGTTGTACAGTTTCTTTTTTGCATGGGGAATCCGATATGTACAAGGTCGGTCTGACCGGGGGCATCGGCTCGGGCAAAAGCAAGGTGGCGGACATGCTGGCAACTTGGGGCGCGGCCGTGATCGACACCGACGTCATCGCGCACGATCTGACGGCCCCTGGCGGTGCTGCCATCGAACCTATCCGCCAAGCCTTCGGTCCGGACGTCATTGCGGCCAACGGAGCGCTCGATCGTCAGGCCATGCGCCAACTGGTTTTTCTCAGCCCCGAGTCGCGGCGGCGGCTCGAGGCCATCCTCCATCCCATGATCCGTTCCGGGACCGCCGCGCGTGCCCGGGTCGCGCAAGGCTGTTATGCCGTCTTTGTCGTGCCCTTGCTGGTCGAGTCCGGGCGCTGGATCAATCAGCTGGATCGCGTGTGTGTGGTGGACTGCGAGCCGGAAGTCCAGGTGGCCCGCGTACAGGCCCGTAGCGGGCTGACGCGCGAAGCTATTGGGCGTATCATGTCGGCACAGGCCTCACGTGAGGAAAGGCTCGCCGCCGCGCACGATATCGTGCACAACGGTCAGGGCATCTCCCTAGAAGAACTGGAACACCGTGTCCGGGCGCTGCATGAAAGCTGGTGCATGCAGGCGCAACAGCAGCCAGCGAGTCCCGCTACGTAGTGGCCTGTTTGGCTAGCGCTTCTGTAAAGGTTGTAGGTCGCGTGATTCTCTACGAATATCCGTGCAACGAACGAATCCGTTCCCTTTTGCGTGTCGAGCATCTTTTTGATCGCTTGTTCTTTTTCGCGAAGGGTGAAGACGTTCGTCATCACCAGATATCCATGGCCACGCTGTTCGAACTGCTCGACATCTCCGAGCGCGGTGATCTGCGCGGGGCCGTCGTGCAGGATCTTGAACGCCAGCGCGGTGCGCTGAGCGCCTTGCGCCAGCACCCCGGTGTCGACGAATCGCGGCTGACCGCCATGCTCGACGAAATCCAGTCCGTCAACGGCGAACTTAGCGCGCAAGGCCGTGTCGGGCAGAACCTGCGCGACAATGAATGGCTGGCCAGCCTGCGCGGGCGGCTTGCCGTTCCGGGCGGCTCTTCTCCTGTCGATATGCCGTCCTTCTTTTCCTGGCAACTGAAATCCTTCGAAGAACGATGTCGTGATCTCCAGGGGTGGGCAGAGCCCTTCATGCCGCTGTACCGCGGGCTTGCACTGATTTTGCGTATGCTGCGCGACTCCGGCGATGCCCGCGACATGATGGCCCGCGATGGCGCTTACCAGGAAATGCTGGGGGGCAAGACTTACCAGCTCCTGCGAGTGTGGATAGACGGATCCCGGCGCGTCTTTCCCGAAATGAGCGCCAACAAGTATGTGATCTGGGTGCGGTTCGCCGCTCAGGGCCAGGACCTCAAGCCGCATCCCGTGGGCACTGACACTCCCTTCCGCATGGCCTGTTGCCACGTCTGAGCCCCGCGTCCGGGTCTCGCATCTTTGCTCTGAAACCGCTGCGCTGTACGCGCTCATGCAAATTGCTGTTGCGTTCCGTTTCATGACCGTCCATTGACCCCTCGTAGGGCCGCATGGATGCGCGACAATGGCGACTTGTCGTCGTGAGCCGAGGTAAATGCATGTCGTTACGAGATCCCGCCCCTTTGGGCCCCCGCCGCGGGCGCTTATTGGGATGGCTGCTTGTGCTCTGTGTCGCGGGCGCCGCGGCGTACTGGTATTTCGTCGCTCGGGATTCCGGTGAGGCCTCTTCCGCGGCGATGGGCGGCTTTGGCTCCGCGGCTTTCCGTGGTGCACCGGTGCCGGTACGACTGGCCAGTGCACAAGTCGAGACCCTGCAGCATACCTTGCGCGCCATCGGAACGGTGACCGCATTCAATACTGTGGTGGTGCGCAGCCGGGTCCAGGGAGAACTGCTGCAACTGCATTTCGACGAAGGGCAGATGGTGGAAGCGGGCGACCTTCTGGCTCAGATTGATCCCCGGGAGTTTCAGGTGGCGCTCGACCAGGCGAAGGGGCAGCAACAGCAGAATGCGGCTCAGCTGGAAAGCGCGCGCAAGGATCTGGAGCGCTACCGGCTGCTGTATCGCCAGAACTCCATTGCGCGCCAGCAAGTCGAGCAACAGGAAGCCTTGGTCAAGCAGCTGGAAGGCACGCGAGCCAGCGACCAGGCGGCCGTCGACAGTGCCGGCCTGCAACTGAGCTACACCCGCATCATTGCTCCCATTTCCGGCCGCCTGGGCCTGCGCAAGGTGGACGCGGGCAATATCGTTTCGGCTTCCGACACCGACGGTCTGGTCACCATTACGCAGACTCAGCCCATCTCGGTTGAATTCACGCTGCCTCAAGTGGAAGTCGCCGACGTTCTGGCGCAGCTGCGTGACGGGCGCCGGCTGGATGTGCTGTTGTACGACCAGAATGACACCGAGGAACTGGCACGCGGCGAACTCATGTCGCTGGACAACCAGATTGATGTCGCCACCGGCACTTTGCGGCTGAAGGCCAGGGCCGACAACAAGGAAGGGCGGCTCTTTCCTAATCAGTTCGTGAATGTGCGCCTGCTGGTATCCCGGCAGGAAGCGCTGGCGGTGCCGTCGGCCGCCGTGCAGGTCGGCTCGATCGGCAGCTTTGTCTATGTGGTGGATGACAAGAACACCGTGCATATCCAACGTATCGTGACGGGCAGAGTGGACGCTTCCCGTACGGCCGTGGCCGAAGGGCTCGAGGCCGGTCAGCGGGTGGTGGTGGAAGGCACGGATCGTCTGCGTGATGGGGGCGTGGTCGATGTGGTGAGCGTCGACGGACAGGACATCGCGCCAGTTGCG
>JAEWFK010000161.1 GCA_023388835.1 Pseudomonadota bacterium
AAGCGTTCCTCCTCGGCGGCAGCGATCACCCGGCCATCGGCGACCAATGTGGCGGAGCAATCGTGGAAGGCGGCATTGATTCCAAGCGTGTACATACAGTCTCCAAGAGCTGCTGGGCAGCGCATGCAACGTCTTCTGGCGGGATGCCGTTCAAGCAAGCGTTGTGCCCTTCCGGACACACGCTGCGATAGCAGTACTTACAAGGCACATCGTGGCTGAGCACCCGGCTCTGCACGAGCCAGGGGGTGTGCTGCGGATTGGTCAGGGCATACAGGTCGACCACCGGCGTCTGCAACGCTGCGGCCAGGTGCACAGGACCGGTGTTGTTCGAGATGAGCAGGTCTGCGTCTTCGATAAGGCAGGCCAGTTCACCCAGGGTAAGCAGGCCCGCTGTATTGACGAGTTCAAGGGCCGGACCGCAGCGCGCGACAATGCGCGATACGAGCTCGCGTTCTTCGTCGCCCCCGGTGAAAAGAATCGGGCGGCCGCCCGTCTCGATCAGGCTGAGTGCACGGGCAAATCCTTCTTCGCCATAACGTCGCGAGGGCGCGGAGGCGCCGGCGTGCACGACTATCCAGCCACTCTGGGTCGTCACGCCCTGCCCGGCCAGCTTTTCGCTCAGCGAGACACGGTCGCTCAACAGCGTACGGAAGCGCAGTCTCGGGTCCCGGGTCCGCGCGCCGACCGAAGCAACGAGGTCAAGCTGACGCTGTACTTCGTGCCGAATACCGTTCATCGGCTCGGTCTCGCGCACCCAATGGCTAAGCAGGTGGTATGGGTTCTCGCGGCAATGCGCCAGTACCAGCGGGATGCCGGCGAAATGACATAGCAGGGCAGCGGGAAGCGGATTCTGGCTGTACACGGTGAAGATCACCGCCGCGTCGAAGGCGCATCGACGAAGAGTCGCCGTTGTGCGTCTCAGCTCATGGGCGTCGACCTGGTCATGCTTGACCCAGGGGGCATCCAGGGCAATGACGTCATCAATGTCCGGCAGATAGGGGCCCAGGGCGGCGCCCGAGCGCGACGCCAGCAGCGTAAGACGCCGGTGCGCCGGACCGCTCTCGCGCAGCGCCCGCATGGCGGGCGTCGTCATCAGGACGTCTCCCATATTGTCCAGCCGCACGACCAATACGCGGTCGGCGCTGTTCCACCCACCAAATTCGTCTAGGGCCACGATGTCTCCCGCATGGGCAGCACCATCACCTCCGGAATGACCGTCTCGGGAGGCTGCGTCAGGACGAAACGCACGGCACGAGCGACGTTGGCCGGATCCTGTAAAAGGGATTCGTCGATGTCGGGAAATCGATCGAGCAGAAACGGGGTGCGCATGCCGCCTGCAATGATGGCCGAGACCTTGATGCCGCGACCGCGAAGTTCTGAATGCAAGGCGTGGCTCAGTCCCATCAGGCCCCATTTGCTCGCATGGTAAACGCTGGCGTTGGGCCAGGCGCGGCGGGCCGCTGTAGACGCAATATTCACGATATGCCCGTCCGGCTCCAGCCGGCTCAGCCCGTACTTTGCCATCAGGAAGGGACCCGTCAGGTTCGTGCGCAGCACTCTGTCCCAGTCTTCCACGGCCAGCTCTTCGATCGGCAGCGTCACATCCACGCCCGCATTGTTCACGATCGCATCCAGCCGTCCGTGATCCGAGACGATCTGATCCAGCGCCGTCTCAATCAAAGCCGGTTCGCCCACATCCAGCCTCATGCCGGCCGCCCGGCCGCCTTTTTCACTCAGACGCCTGGCCGCTGCGTCAGCCGTGCCTGCATCGATGTCGGCGGCGACGACTACCGCCCCCTCTCCTGCCAACAGCTCGCTGATCGCAGCGCCCAATCCCCGGCCTGCACCGGTCACGAGAATCACACGGTCCTTGACCGTATCAAAATTTTGAGAAGTCATTGATTTCCTTGAACTGCTTTCAGATCGGCAGACGGCTCACCGCCTGCATGACGGGCATTGACAATTCCTGCATGGGTTCCGCGCATAGCTCTTCGAAGACGTCCTCGAGCTGCTGTCCCACCCGACTCCAGGTGAAGTACCGGGCGGCCCGCCTGGCGCCTTCGCGGCCCATGCTTTCGGCGAGTCCCGGTTCCTGAGCCAACCGCGCCAGCGCGGCCGCCAGGGCGTCCGGCCGGCGCGGCGGAACGAGCATGCCCGTTTTTCCGTCGACCACCGTATGGCGGATTCCCCCGGTATCTGATCCGACTACCGGGCGGGCGCAAGCCATGGCTTCGACCGGCGTGATGCCGAAGGGCTCATACCAGGGTGTGGTGACGAACACATCGCATGCGCCGTAATAGCGCGGCAGCTGGTCTCGCCGCCGGCGGCCCGTGAACTCTACGAACTCGCGAACGCCGGCCTCTTGGGCCAGGGACATCAGACGCCCCAGCTCCGGCGTATGCTCCGGAGACGGCTTGTCCGATTCTCCCCCTACGACGCACAGCCGGGCGTCCACGCCGTGCTGGTGCCGCAACAGCGCCAGGCCACGAATGACGTTGTCTACGCCCTTGCGGGGCACCATGCGCCCCAGCTGAAGAATCCGGAAGCCTTCTTGCGGCCATCCCAGTGCACGGCGCGCCTGGGCCTTGTCGATGGGCCACATTTCCTGCGGGTCGTAGCCGCAAGGTACGGTGCGTATCTTTGTGGGATCGGCGCCGTACAGTTCCAGGAGATCGCGGCGATCTTCCGGGCATTCGGCAATCACGCAGTCGGCATGCCGCACAATGTGGTCCTCGATGGCGAAGCGGCTGTCGGGAAAGCGATCGGCCTCAGCCTGATGCCGACGACGTACGCGACCCAGGGCATGGAAGGTCACCGCGAGCGGGATTCCGTATCGCTGGGCGACGGGCAAGGACGCATGGGCCGACATGAAGAAGTTGGCGTGGATCAGGCGGTAAGGTTCGTCGCGCCCACTGAAATAGCCATGCATGAACGCCGAGAATGCATCCATGTAAGGCAGCAACTCTTCTTTGGGCATCTCGCAGGCCGGGCCCGCCGGGACATGGACGATCTTCACGCCCTCGTCCCATTCCATTTCCAGCGGCAGATTGGGGCTGTCCATGCGCGTGAATACGTCCACACCGTGGCCCAGCCGGGCCAGCCGACGCGCGACCTGCGCGACATAGATATTCTGCCCCCCGCTGTCGACGCCCCCGGCCTGCGCAACCGGGGACGCGTGTTCACTCACGATGGCAATCCGGCTCATTTTTGTCTCTCCGGCTTGCTGGGGGTGGGCAAATCACTTTCGCGCTCCCCCGAACGCTTGGGAAGCTGCTCGTTTTCGCGACGCTGCGGTGTGGGCTCCTGTCCGTGCTCGGTCAGTTCCTCATTCAGCTGTTCACTCGCGGCGCGGCCGGCTTCGCCATATTGATTGCCTCGTGCCATTTCCCGTTGGTCCGGCCCGGGGTTGGCCTGGCCGGGGACTTCTCCACGGGTGCCCGGCTCCTGCCAGTGACGCGGCATGTGCTGGACATCCTGCTGCGGGTCACGTTGATGCTCGGTGGCTTCCTCCATACCTTTGTCGGAACCGTAACCCGCGTGTCTGCGGCCTTCCTGTTCTTTCTTGTCCCTATCATTGTTCTGCATGCCTCATCTCCTGTGAAGAACGCCAACGGCGGAAGGTCGGCGCCTCCCACCACGGTCCCACGGTACGGAGAGCAAGCAAACCTTATGCCAGTGAAAAAGAGACGACTGAAAGCGCCGGTTCTTGCGGCGCAGTTCTTACATCTGCCGGGTAAAGACGACACGGAAGCCCGGCTCCGCCCGGCCTCGGCAAATTAATTGCTGACACGAAATAAGACCCCGAACGGCCCTCCGGGTCGACCGCGATGCCGTCAGCGGCCGCATATTTATTGGGCTTACACGGCTCGACACACTGCAAGACAATCCGTTACGCAGAACTGGCACAGACATTGCGTCATCTCTCCTTGCCGATGAACACCCCCGAATAAGGAGACGCAATTGGCACAGCTCATTTATGAAATGCGGGCAAAACAGCAAACCACGCTGAC
>JAEWFK010000055.1 GCA_023388835.1 Pseudomonadota bacterium
GTGCCGGCCAGCCCCGTGCGCAGCGCGTAGGCGCGCACCTGACGCGGTTCGGCCACCGAAAGAAACAATTTGCCGGTCGAGGTCAGATGCAAGGGAGCATGCCCGCCGATTGCCCGGACCACCTGCATGCCCGAGCGCTCGCTCCACGCTCTCTCGATATAGACGATCTCATCGCCTTGCTGCAAAGAGAGATTGACCGTCTGTCCGGTTGCGCGATGAAGTTCGCGCATAGGTTCAAGCGCTACTTCGCGTACGTTGAGCCGCCGCTTCACCAAGGAGCCGAGCTCCAGCAGCCGCATGCCGAGTTGATACATGCCGCTGTCGACGCGGTCGACATAGCGCCCAACCACGAGGTCGTTCAGAATTCGGTGAGTGGTAGATGCATGGAGGCCGGTCGCCGCAGCGAGGTCCTTTAGCGAGACGGGCTTCGTATGTTGCGCCAGTACGTCAAGCAGATTCATCGCGCGATCAAGCACTTGGATCGCGACAGGTCCGCTGGTGATCCCAGGAAGGGCGTTCGAGCCGCGTGAAGGCAGGGTATCAGTGCGAGCAGATAACGTGGGCATGGTTCTTATGATGCAACGCAACATTTCCGTATGGTGGAATATACACGAAGTCGCCCACCCTGTCTGCAGGGCCCCGCCCCCAGTGGTTACCTTCCCGACCAAGGTTCAAGGCGTAAGTTCGCCGCCTAACCGAAGCACCTCATCGCGCAGGTAAGCCAGCGCCCGCGCCGCCGCCGCAGGCTCTCCCTTCACCCCAAGATCGATATGCGGCCTGCCCTGCCCCATGCTGGGCAAGCTGAACGCACGCACGCTAGGCCAGCGGCGTTCGAGCTCCTCTAGTGCGGGTGTGATGCGGGACTCGGGCATCTCGAACACGATGAAGGAATGCTCGACTCGCTCCACCTGGTGGTGCAGAGACGCATAACGCTGGTCGAGGGTCCATTCCATCATGGGCCAGGCCATGACAGGAAAGCCCGGCATGAAAGTGTGATCGTGGATGAAGAACCCTGGAATCTTGTTATAGGGATTGGGCACGATGTCGCTGCCCACGGGGAAGACCCCCATCTCCAGCCGTTGCTGGTTTTCCGGCAAGGACATGTCGCCGCTGCCGCGCCCTTCCCGTTCGTTATCCGCGCAACGCTCGGTGATCAGCCGCTCCGCTTCAGGATGCAGGGCCAGCTCCACACCCAGCGCCTGGGCGGCGGCCTGGCGCGTACGGTCGTCCGGCGTGGCGCCAATTCCCCCGCAAGAGAAGACAATATCCCGCGTAGCGAAGCTGCGCTCAAGCACAGCGGCGATTTCGTCCTGGGCATCGGAAATGATCTCTACGCCGCCTAACTGCATGCCGCGTTCGCTCAGCAGTTTGATGAGCTGAGCCATGTGCTTGTCCTGCCGGCGGCCTGACAGGATTTCATCGCCGATCAGAATCAGGCGGATTTTAGGCAGATCACTGTTCATTCAGCGACTCCGGACAGACGATGCTGACGCAAGGTTTCGAGCCCGAAGTGGGCAAATACCAGCGAAGAAAACACAGGCATGATGAGCCAGGCCGGTGGAATGAGGTTGATAAGGGCGAGGCAAAAGCCGATCAACCACCACTGCCGGTTGTGGCGCTTCCATAGATGGTTGCGTTCCGCAGGAGCCGCGTGTTCGATGATGGCGTCTACACGGAGCATGCGAGTAATGGCGAAGGTCCACCAGAATATGGGGAGCAGGACCGCGAAAGGAGGAAACAGCCATAAAGGCATGGTCACCAGCCACCCCAGTACAAACAACACTCCCACCCACACGGCGTTCCAGGCGCTCAACACCGTGGCATTTTGACCGTTGCGACGCAGGCCCTGGTAGTGCGTCTTGTCGAGAAGCCCCAATACGATCGGCATGATGAATACCGCTGCGATCACAAGACCCAGGATGCCGGACATGGGGAGCAGGATCCCGGCCGCCACGATGGGAATCAGGTACAGCTTGATGGAAAAGAGGCCTATGGCCAGCAGCCAGCCATCTACAGTGTTGAGCACGCCCCAGTCTGCCGACTGCACAGTGAGCCATTCCGTAAGCGGGCTCCAGAACACCCACAGCAGAAGTATGGCGCCCAGCAGCGTGATCACCAATGGCAGGACAATGGCGAACAACATCTTGGGGTGCAGCTGCGACACCAGAGCACGTTTGAATGCCGCCGCTACGGCAAGCAGCCCCGTTGGCGCAGAGCGTGCATCACGTAAAGCCACCTGATATTCGTCCATTTGAGTCTTCCAAGCTAGACAGCAGTTATCATAGTGAAAGCCATGGGAACTGTCTGCGCATATGAACCTTTTTGATGCCCAAGCCGACCTGCCTGCCTTCACTCGCCGGCTGGATACCGAACACGAGTTGTTGGTTGCCTGTTATTGCGCGGCTTGGTGCGATACCTGTGGCGCCTATCGCAGCGGCTTTGAAGCACTCGCCCCTCGCTGGCCGCAGCATGTCTTCGTCTGGATCGACATCGAAGAAAACGAGGTGCTGCTGGGTGATGATGAGATCGACAACTTCCCCACGCTGCTAGTGCAATCCGCAAGAGGCAATGTCTTCTTCGGGCCGATGCCGCCTCACGCAGAACAGCTTGATCGCCTGCTGAAAAGCGTCGATGCCGACACACCGGTCATCGGAGCGGGCCCCGGCGCACTGAGAACTCTGTTGGACTGAACGGCGGTGAAACGCCGCGCGCTCGCGCACGAGCGACGCAGCGTCAGTGGCGGCCACCACCCAGCAGTACCCCGACGGACTTGCGACGATCGGAATCGCGGCTTGCCCCGGAGACCGAGACGGCCGGCGCCTGTTCCCTCGCTGTGGCGGAAGGAACATACGGGCGATAGAAAAGATCATCCACCGGCTGCGAAGCGCGACGGTACGCGCTCGTTGTGGGACGCCCGGACACCGGACGGCTGCGGCGCGACATCACGGGCAGCGCCAGTTCGCCGCGCGGAATCTTTCGTCGGATAAGCTTCTCGATGTCTGCCAGCAGACGCTCTTCTTCCGGAACGAAGAAACTGATGGCTTCGCCGCTGGCTCCTGCCCGACCGGTGCGGCCGATACGATGCACGTAGTCTTCGGCGTTGTGCGGAAGATCGTAGTTGATGACGCAAGGCACCCCGGCGACGTCCAGACCCCGCGCGGCGACATCGGTGGCGACCAGGACTTCAAGTTCGCCGGCCTTGAAGGCCTCGAGCGCCTTCATGCGGTCGGACTGGCTCTTGTCGCCATGAATGGATTCCGCCTTGACGTCGTCGCGTATGAGTTCGCGCGCCAGTCGGCTGCAACCGATCTTGGTGTTCGAGAACACAATGACTTGGCGCAATCCACGCGACTTCACCAGATGCACGACAGCGGCCCGCTTGTCAGCGGGGGCAAGCTCATACACGATTTGGGTGACGGTATCGGCGGTGGCATTTCGTGCCGCCACTTCGACTTCCACCGGGTCGTTCAGGTAGCTGCGTGCCAGCTTGCGGATATCGTTGCTGAAAGTGGCGGAAAACAGCAGGCCCTGGCGACGTGCGGGCAACTGGCGCACGATGCGATCGAGATCGGGAAGAAAGCCCATGTCCAGCATGCGGTCGGCTTCGTCGAGGACGAACAGCCCCACCTGGCTCAGGTTGAGCGTCTTCTGTTCCAGGTGATCGAGCAAGCGGCCGGGCGTCGCGACCAGGATTTCGCAGCCGCGCCGCAGGGCTTCCCGTTGCGGCGCGATATCGACCCCGCCGAACACCACGGTGGAACGCAGGGGCGTGTTCTTGCTGTATTGCACCACACTGTTGTAGACCTGATCGGCCAGTTCTCGCGTGGGCGCCAGAATCAATGCGCGCACCGGATGCCGGGCGGGCGAGGCACTGGTGTTCGCCAAGGGCATGAGCCGATGAAGAATGGGCAGCGTAAAAGCCGCCGTCTTGCCGGTTCCCGTCTGAGCGGCGCCCATGACGTCCCGGCCGTCCATGACGAGCGGGATGGCCGTAGCCTGAATGGGAGTGGGAGTGGTGTAGCCGGTGTCGGCGATGGCCTGCAACAAGCCTGGGTGCAGCCCGAAATCAGGGAAGGTGGCGATGGTGTCTTGCTGGTTTTGAGTAGTATCTGTCATTGAGTGTGCATGCCCCGCCGGGCGGTCCCGTGCGGCGGCGTCCGTAACGCATTGATTTTAACGCAGATACGAAGTAGGCCAATGACAATCGGAAGACATGCTGTTGCGCCGCGACACTATTGTGATACGCAGCATGCGCGGGAATCGGGCGACATGCCGCGCCGACCGGGTCAGAACGGCCACCACGGGCGCAAGAGCCAGTACGCCACCATGCCGCCGCCGATCAACAGGAGAGAACTTCGAGTCTTCCAGTACAGCAGAACGGCAAGCAAGGCGGCGACTGCCTTCACATCCAGAGCAGGCACCGTACCGGGTTGCCACGGAAGGATCTCCGGAATGATGATGCCCGCCAGCGCAGCCGTGGGCGCATAGCGCAAGGCGCCCCGCACCGTCTCCGAAAGCGGCAGATAGTCGCCAAAGACAATGTAGGTCGCACGCGTGATAAGGCTGCACAATGCCAGAAGGCCGATCGCGCCCAATACATACCAACTCGAGTCATCCAGCATCATTTCGCAGCCTTAACACTTTTCGCAAACCGTTCGCTCAGCACCCCGGCGATAATCCCCGTCACCACGGCCGCCGCCAGGCCCAGGCGCAGGGGCAGCCCTTGCCCCACCCAGGCGACAGCGGCTGCGGCCAGCATACAGATCGCGACCGGGCGGGTACTAACGAGCGGGATCACCACCGAAAGCAAAGCAAGGACGGCGGCAAACTCCAGGGACCAGGAGGCCGGGATGGCGCCGGCGAGATAAATGCCAATCAGCGAGCTGCCGTTCCATGCGAACCAGCCGGGACCGATCACACCCAGGTAGTACCACAGGTGACGCGGGTCTGCTCGGCGGCGCGATTCGCCATAACGGCCCATGAAAAGCACGAAACCGATGTCTGTGGAGAAGAATCCGACGCCCAGTCGCTTGGGCCAGCTCAGGTGACGGAAGAAAGGCTGAAGGGCCGCCCCGAAGATGAGGAAACGGATATTCACGACGAAGCCGGCGGCGAAAACCAGCAGCAAGGGCACACCGTCATTGATGAGCGGCAGGGATGTGAGCTGGGCCGAACCGGCATAGACCAGCAGCGTCATGAGCGTGGCGAGCCATTCGCTCAGCCCCGACTTCACGATGGCGATACCGGTCACCAGACCCCATGTCGCGGTGGCGATGAGCGCGGGAAAGACATCCCGCAGACCGAGCATGAACTGTGCGCGGTACCGCGCCTCCGGCATCACCGGAACCAAGCGACTGAAGGACACGTAAGCTTCCCTGGAGAGAACGGGCAGCCGCACATTGTAAGCCTGTGTCCCTTGGTACAATCAAGCGTCTATTCGGGAGAGCAATATGTCAATGGCTGATCGCGACGGAGTCATCTGGTATGACGGCAAACTGGTTCCCTGGCGCGAAGCCAATACCCACGTACTGACACACTCCCTGCACTATGGGCTGGCGGTCTTCGAGGGCTTGCGCGCCTACGATACCGAATTGGGCACGGCCATTTTCCGTCTGGCGGATCACACTCGGCGGCTATTCAATTCCGCCCATATCTATCAGATGCCGATTCCGTTCGATCCGGAAACCATCAATGCCGCCCAATGCGAAGCAGTACGCGCCAATGGGCTGAAATCCTGCTATATCCGCCCGCTCGTGTTCTACGGTTCCGAAAAAATGGGGGTCTCTCCCAAGGGCGCGGCCGTGCACGTCGCCATTGCGGCGTGGTCCTGGGGCGCCTATCTGGGCGAAGAAGCCCTCAAGAGCGGCATCCGCGTCAAGATTTCATCATTTGCGCGCCAGCACGTCAACGTCACGATGCCGCGGGCCAAGGTCGCCAGCACTTATGCGAACTCCATTCTGGCCAATGCCGAAGCCCTGGATCACGGCTACGACGAAGCCATTCTGCTGGACACTGAAGGGTTCGTGGCCGAAGGCGCAGGCGAAAACCTCTTCATTGTGAAAGACGGAGCGGTGTACGAACCTGAGATCGCCTCGGCACTCACCGGCATCACCCGCGCCACCGTCCACGCGCTGGCTGCCGACCTGGGCATCCCGGTGCATACGCGCCGGCTGACCCGCGACGACCTCTACATCGCCGACGAGGCCTTTTTCTCCGGCACGGCCGCTGAAATCACGCCCATTCGCGAGATCGACGGCCGGCGCATTGGCGCCGGTGCGCGTGGACCCGTCACCGAGCGCCTGCAGACCGCCTTCTTCGATGCGGCCAACGGCCGCAATCCCAGATACCATCATTGGCTGACCCCCGTATGAAGGGTCCGCACACCCTACCCTTTCAGGAAACGAAATGAGCAGCACGCCGCAGAATACCGTCCAGCAAGGCGAGACCGTTTACGTCGAAGCCAAGGATCTCCCTGTCTATTGTCCCGGCCCCCATGCGCCGCTCTGGAGCATGCATCCGCGCGTCTACATCGAGATCGTGCAGACCGGCGGGGCGATCTGCCCCTATTGCGGCACCGCCTACCAGCTCAAGGAAGGTGAGAAAGTCCACGGCCACTGACACGATAAAGGCTGTATGTGACTGCGCGCGTCGATACCTCGCCCTGTCCGACACCGTGGTGGCTCCCGGGCGGCCATATGCAAACCCTGTATGGGGCATTGGCTGTCCGCCACCACCATATCTCTTTCATCAGAGATCGCGTCGACACGCCGGACGGCGACTTCCTGGATTTCGACTGGGCCGGGCCGGGGCTGTTTGCCGACCGCCGCCTTGATGGCAGTCCGGTCCGTTCAGACCCGCGGCTTCAGAAGTCCGCCGCGCGCCGCTGGATCCATGACGATGACTGGGTGCAATTGCACGCCACACCCGACACGCCCGCGCTGGTGATTTTCCATGGCCTGGAAGGCAGCAGCCGCAGCCACTACGCGCAATCCATCGCCCAGTATTTCCGGGCCCGAGGCTGGATCACGGTCATGGCCCATTTCCGAGGGTGCTCCGGATTTCCCAACCGCATGGCACGCGCCTATTTCTCCGGTGACTCCGCCGACATCTCATTCATTCTTGACACGGTGCGGCAACGGGTCCCGCAGGCGCGATGGCACGCGGCCGGCATATCGCTGGGCGGAAACGCCATGCTCAAATATCTGGGCGAGCGCGAGCACGAGGCCGGCTGGCTGCGCGCCGCGGCGGCCGTGTCGGTGCCCTTGGACCTGGTCGCCTGCGGCCGCGCACTATCGGAAACCAGAAGCGGCCGTCATCTGTATTGCCGGCACTTCCTGCGAACCATGCGGCCCAAGGTCCTGGACAAAGCCCGCCGCTTCCCAGGCACCATCGACGTTTTACGCCTGGGACAAGTGCGCACATTGCGGGAATTCGATGATCTCTACACCGCGCCCATGCACGGCTACCGGAACGCCCTCGATTACTGGACCCGAGCTTCAAGCAAGCCGCGGCTCAAGACAGTGGCCGTTCCAACGCTGGTCCTGAACGCGCGAAACGACCCGTTCGTACCGGAGACATCGCTGCCCGGTTCACACGACTGCTCCGATCACATCACCCTGCACCAGCCGGCAGAAGGCGGCCATGCGGCCTTCGTAACCGGCCCTTTCCCCGGAAACCTGAACTGGTTGCCCACTCGACTGGCTCGTTATTTCGAAAGCGGTGAATGAAACACAGGCCGCCCCGCCCTGGGAACACGCTCAACTCTTGAAGCGCTCCAGGAGCTCGCGGTCGGACTCCAGCCTTTCTCGCAGCTGGCGGATGCGGACATCCAATTCCGACTGTTCGTAGAAGTCGCGGCTCATGGACCTGGCTTGCTGCAACTGTTCCACCGCTGCCGGCAAGGCGCCGGTCAGTTCGTAGAAAGTCGCCATGGAACGACGTGCATCAGCGCGCCGTCCGAGCTTTTCCTGGCTCTGGGCCAAAAGCTGCCAGAGTCGGGGGACATCCGGCCACTGTTCAATACGCGCCTGGAGTGCTCGTACCGCCTCTTCATGACTTCCGCCCCCCTGCAAGGCTTCTATTTGCGCCAATGCGACGCCCTGGCTGGCGGGCCAGCGTTCCGCCGCCTGCCGCCCCAGTTGCAACGCTGCGTGGGTGTCGCCCCGGCCCAAGGCAAGGTTGACCTCGAGACCGGCGATCTGGGGCGAGCTCCGCCCGTTTGACTGAGCTTGCGCTAAAGCCTCGCCGGCTTGCTCAAAATTCCTGCGCTTCCATGCCGCATACGCCAAGCCATACCAGGCCGCGGACTGCTGGACCCCCTTGGCCTGTCGCGTGTCGGCGCGCAGGGCCTCTTCCGCTGCGCGCAGGGCCTGGCCGGCGCGCGCCTGCTCAATCCGGAGCTTGGCTCGAACATACCAGAAGGCGTCGCTGCCGGCGTCCGGGCGGCGGGGCGCACTCATGCTGCGGTTCTGTGCGTCAGAGAGCCGCTGCACGGAAAGCGGGTGCGTGCTCGTATAAACGTTTCCGCCCATTCCCTGGTTGAGGCGCGAAGCGCTTTCCAGGCGTTCGAACATACGGGCCATGCCGCCCGGATCGTAACCGGCACGGGTCATCATGGCGAGCCCGCTGCGGTCGGCCTCTTGTTCGGCCTGACGGGAGAAGCCCAGTTGCCGGTCAACTGCGGCTGCCTGGCCGAAAGTCGCCACCCCCATGGCGAGATCAGGACTGCCCGAGAGTGCGGCCAGCAGGGCGCCCGCCAGGACGGCAACCATGGCAGGACCGGCCTGGGCCCGCTGGGTCATGCCGCGGGCAATATGCCGTTGAAGCACGTGGGAAATTTCATGCGCCACGACCGACGCCAGTTCCGACTCCGAACCTGATGCCACGACGAGGCCGCTATTGATGCCGATATAACCTCCCGGCAAGGCGAAGGCGTTGATCTGCGGGTCGCGCAACGCAAATACATTGATGCGGTCCACCGGCGTGTCGGCGTGCGAAGCCAGCTTGCGGCCCATGTCGGTGAGATACTGAAGGATGTCCGGATCAGCGAGATAAGCGGGGTCGCGGCGGCCCTGCTCCATGATGGCATCGCCCAGCGTGCGTTCCAGCGCCGGCGAAAGTTCAGCCGCCGAAGCCACCCCCATGCTTGGAATACCGACGGGCTGCGCCGAAGCCAGCGGGGCGGCTCCGCATAAAACCGCGGCCGCCACTGCCCGGGCCGCCCAGCGCCGTCGTACAGACACCGGCCAGTTCAGAATGGATGCAGCACGCCCCATGAACCGCCTCTCAGGATGCGACCGGCACACCGGCACCCTGCCGGCGCCGATTTCGCTGGGGCAGACGGTTGCGCGAAGAGAGGCGCATGACCGTAGAAAGGGCGTACAAGACACCAAAGACCTCGATGAAGCCCGCAAGCACCCACATGGTCAGCCCGCCGATGGCCTGATCGGTGATGGCCGTCATGCCGGGTATGGCGCGCCCGCATAGATCGAAAATGGGGTAGAGATCGGACTCAGAGAAGGTAATGACCGCCCCGACAATGATCTGCGGGACCATGGTGATAATGGGGCACAGGACGCGGCCCCCGGGAGACAACACAGCCGGGGGACTGGGCCGCCGGTCGAGAATCAGGTTCCAATACATGAAGCCGCTGATCACCACCGACCAGTTCATGAGGCGGTACAGGCGCCAGTCAAGCATGGAATAGAACTGCACCGCAGGAATCAGGAAGCCGATCACCAGAACGACGAACAGGAAGGGCACCAGCACACGATGCGTGAGGACCGCTTCGGTAAAGCGCCCGGCGCGTGCGCGACGGAAATCCCGTAACCGGGCCCGCCAGTGCATAGGAAGGCCCGCGCGCAAGACCTGCCCCGGGTAGGCGCCCATGATCAACAGCGGCCCCAGATGGTGCAGCACCAGGTGCTGGAGCCGATGGATGAAGAACATGCGCTCGGCGTAGTAATCGAGCCGCGTGTGCATGGTCAGGTAAAGAATGACCATGCCTGACCAGAACAGCGCCTTGCGCCAGCCCGTAACCTTGTGCGCCCGGGAACCGCGTATGAAGAGCCATGCCCCGGTCAGATAGAAAAACAGGAACGCGGGGGAAAATTCCCAGGGGATGAGCCAATCAAGCAGGTGCATGGGGCGGGATCCGGATCAGGCGCAATTCAGACTAGTTTAATGCATGCCGCCGTGCCGTTCCCCAGTGGATCTCGCGGATGCCCGGGTGCGCCTGCAGCCGTCGCGCACGCGACATGAGCTCGGCGCGCAGGGGCGGCGGACAGTCCACCGTGATGCTTGCCCGGACCATGCCCGCCGGATGACCGTAATCGATGCTGACATGGGCGATTTGAATGCCATCGGCATGAAGGTCGCGGTAGATGCTGCGCCGGACTGCGGCGAGGTGTTCGCGCGGGCACACCACCGTGAGCCGTGAAGTACTGCGCGGCGCGCGAACGGCGGTAGGCTGCACGCCTGCACGGCGCAGAAACAAATGGAACAGACGCATGACGACTCCTGCCCTGGCGACAAAGCCAGGGGTAACGCCCATATGAAAACGGTATGGGCAGTGTTCTTGTGAACGGCGGGAGTGCGCATGCAGACATGCGAAGAAGACTCCGCGCCCTGAAGTCCAGGGCACGGAAAGAGCAATGGGGAGACCTTTAGCTCTGGTGCCTGGAGAAAAACGAGCCGATAGCTGATCGACTACAACATTCGCCGGGGTCGGTACTCACCACACAGCTCCATAAAGTTTCGACATTTGCGATTCTATCCGAAATTCACTTATCTCACAACGGCTTACGGCCAGAACCAAGCCACCACGAAGAGGGCAAACATGCCATAGAAAAGCGACACGCCCGCGAGCCGACCCGGGCTCAAGGCCTGCCGCCTCAGTGCCAGCCACAGCACGATGATCGCCAGCATTGTGAAGGCCGCGGCAGCCAGCAAAGGCGTGGTGAGCAGCCAGGGCGTCATCGACACCGCCATGGCCGATGGAAGGGTCGCCTGTATCATCATGGCCCCGGAGATATTGGCCAGCGCAAGCCTTTCCTTTCCCTTTCGGGTCCAGATGACGGCGTTCAGCACTTCCGGCAGTTCCGTGGCGATCGGCGCCAGCAGCATGGCCGCGACCGTCGGCGCGAGGCCGGCGGCCTTCCCCAGGAATTCGATCTGCTGCACGAACACATGAGACGCGCCGGCGATCACCAGCAGGGCCGTCACCGTTTGCAGCACCGCCCAGAACATACTGGGATCACTGGGCCGGATACGCAGCGGCTCAAGCTCTTCCATGATGCTGGCGCCCTCGTCAGCGTTTAGCTCACGCACCACATATAGGGCGTAAGCCCCGAGAAAAGCGACGGCGAACCAGGGCTTCCAGGCGAACACCATCACGCCGATGGCGATCTTGACGACGAAAATACTCATGAACCACGCCTGATCGCGCGCTATCCGTCGCTGATCGGCGAGCACGATCGGCTGCGGGACGCCCGACCCGGCGAAACCCTTACGCCATCTAAGCAGCAGCATGATGCCCACCACGGCATAGGCCAGGGAGGCCAGCACCAACGGTCCGCCAATCGCCGCGCCCACACCGATGTCCTTCTGATCGGGCGTCTCGCCGAAGACCACCGCCACGAATGTGACCGCACTTTCCGGCAGTGCCGTGCCGAAGGCGGCCAGAAGAGTCCCTACGGCGGTGGCGCCCAGGCGCAATCGGCAACCCACCCATTCCACCCCGTTCACGAAGAACTCGCAGGCAAGATAAATGACGGCCGCGGAAACGAAAAAGGCCAGCAGCGAATACAGCATGATAGAGGCCGGGCAAGTTACCATGACACGGCAGATGCGCGCCCGGCTATGAGCGACACCGCCGGTCAAAGGTCTTGCCGGGCGGGCGCCGAAAGAAAGACATGACGGCGCCGCGCTGCCCACACCATGGCACTGTTGTGCGCCAAGCATGTTGATGCGGGACCTGCCGGCCTTGCGCCGGCATCAGCTACTCCCCTATGACGAGGGACGCGCCATTCTACCAGCAAAGCCTCGGTAAAGACCGCGTAGAATACGCCGTATGGACACGCCCGATTTCGACATCGTCATACTCGGTGCCGGGCCGGCCGGCAGCGCTTTGGCACTTGCGCTCGCCCGCAAGGCGAGAGACCCCGCGCGCATTGCATTGTTGGGCCCGCAGCAGCATACCGCTCCGACGCCGGGCACCGGGCACGCCGCGGCGGCGGGTGTCGACCCACGCTGCCTGGCACTCAATCATGGCAGCCGGGTCTTTCTCGAGTCACTGGGCGCCTGGCCTGCTCACGCGGCCGATATCCTTCAGGTGCATGTTTCACAACGCCATCGTTTGGGCAGGGTCGTGATCAACCACACCGAGCTGGGCGTCCCAAGACTGGGCAATGTGTTGCGCTACGACGACCTGCTCGAATCCCTGAAGAGCGCCCTGCACTCCAGCGGCGTCACGCGTATCAACGGGCATGCCTTGCCCCGGCTTGCGGGGCACCGCATTGAATGCCGCCACGATTCCGGCTTAGTCACAGCTAGACTGGCGGTGCAATCCGATGGCGCCCGCCCGCAAGGCGTGGAGCGCCACTACGGGCAGTACGCGGTGCTGGCCAATGTGCGGGCGTCGCGCCCGCAGATCGGCTGGGCCTACGAACGCTTTACGCGCACGGGTCCGCTGGCGGCTCTGCCTCATCCCCAAGGGGCCGACCTCTACAGCATCGTATGGTGCTGCGCGCCAGAACAGGCCGAAGCCTTGCGCGGCCTGCCCAATGCCGAGTTCGATCGTCTGCTTCACGAGCAATTCGGTGATCGGCTCGGACGCTTCGAGAGCGTCAGTCGGCGCTCCGTGTTTCCGCTGGCTCTGCACGCCGGTCCGACCCGCATCAACGCGCGTTGCATCGCAGTGGGGAATGCCGCCCAGACCTTGCATCCAGTCGCCGGCCAAGGCCTTAACCTGGGGCTGCGCGACGTCGCTCAACTTGCCCATAGCCTGAATCGCTGGCTGCTTCAGCCTGAAAGCGATCCGCAGCCCTACTGCACTGAATTCACCGATCGTCGCCGCTCCGATCGCTGGCTCACAATGGCCATTACCGACCTTCTGCCCCGGGCGTTTTCAACCGGGAGCCGCCTCGTGGAGCACGCGGGAGGTGCCGCCCTACTGGCCATGGATATCCTTCCGTCGCTACGCAATCAGCTCGCCCGGCAACTGTTGCACGGCTTGCGCAACTGAGTCGGCCCTGCATCGCAGCCGGGCACCCGGCATGCGAAGCCGGCCATACGGCGGAGTCTGGCCGCCGGCCCCTTTCGCAAGAGGGTAAAATCCTCTGGATGCGCATCGGCCCCTGGTCTCTCTCTCACCCCGTCTTGGCAGCCCCCATGGCGGGGGTCACCGATCGCCCTTATCGACGCCTGTGCAAGGCTTTGGGGGCGTCTTACGCCGTTTCCGAAATGGCCGCGAGCAATCCGCGCCTGTGGAACAGCGTGAAGACTTCGCGCCGGCTGGACCACGCCGGCGAGTCAGACCCCATCGCGGTGCAGATCGCCGGCTCCGACCCCGACATGATGGCCGAGGCGGCTGCCTACAATATAGAGAAAGGCGCGCATATCATCGACATCAACATGGGCTGCCCGGTAAAGAAGGTATGTAATGTCGCGTCAGGCTCGGCACTGCTTCGCGACGAAGCGCTGGTGAGCCGGATCTTGAGCAGTGTGGTCGCCGTGTGCCGCCCGAGAAATATTCCCGTGACCTTGAAGACCCGCACCGGTTGGGATCGGGCCACGCGCAACGCCCTGCGCATTGGGCTGCTGGCGCAAGACACTGGCATCGCGGCCTTGACCCTGCATGGCCGCACCCGCTGCGATCTCTACCAGGGAGACGCGGAATACGACACCATACGAGCGGTCAAACAGGAGCTGGAAATTCCCGTGATTGCCAATGGGGATATCGATAGTCCCGAAAAGGCTCGGCAGGTATTAGAGTATACGGGCGCCGATGCCGTCATGATCGGTCGCGCGGCACAGGGCCGGCCATGGATATTTCGCGAAATCAGTCATTACCTGGCCACGGGAACCCGATTGGCGCCGCCCACCTGGGGCGAGCTCAGGCACTGCCTGCTCGACCACCTGGAAGACCACTACCAGTTCTATGGCGAATACACAGGCGTTCGTACCGCCCGCAAGCACATCGGTTGGTACCTCGACGGACTTCCCCATGCGTCACTATTGCGGCAGCAGGTCAACGGCGCTGAAACAACAACCGAACAGATCTCTGCGCTGGAGACCTGGTTCGATCAGTTTTCCACCAATGAAACCATAGAGATTCGCGCCACGGCAGCGTGAACCACAACCAGAGCAATCCCGACATCATGAGCAACATCAACCCCCTCGAACAGTCCGTGCGTGAACGATTGGAACGCTACTTCACGGATCTGGGCGATTCCGAGCCACGCGACATGCTCGCCATGGTCATCAGCTGCGTCGAACGCCCCGTGCTTCAGGTTGCGCTCGAGAAAGCCAATGGCAACCAGTCCAAGGCCGCGGCCATGCTGGGCATCACCCGCAGCACATTGCGCAAGAAGCTCCACGCTCATGATCTGCAACCCTGATTCTTCCATCCTTCACTGAAGCCCCAATGAAAATCCAGACCGCCCTACTTTCCGTGTCCGACAAATCGGGCATCGTCGACTTCGCCCAGGCGCTTGCCCGCCGCGGCGTGCGCCTCCTGTCCACCGGCGGCACTGCCCGCCTGCTCAGCGAGGCCGGCATCCAGGTGACCGAGGTCGCGCAACATACCGGGTCCCCTGAAATTCTCGATGGCCGGGTCAAGACCCTGCATCCGAAGATCCACGGCGGCCTGCTTGCGCGGCGCGACAGCACGGAACACATGCAGGCGCTGGAAGAACACGGCATTGACCGTATCGATCTCCTGGTCGTGAATCTGTATCCTTTCCGCGAGACCATCGCGAAATCGGACTGCACCTTTGCAGACGCCGTCGAGAACATCGACATCGGCGGTCCGGCCATGTTGCGCGCGGCAGCAAAGAATCACGGCACGCCTGCGGGCGGTGCAACGGTCGTCATCGATCCAGCCGATTATTCGCGCGTACTTGCGGAGATCGACGGCCCCCATGGCGCGCCGTCCTACGCGCTGCGGCTCGAACTGGCGGCCAAGGTCTACGCGCACACTGCCGCTTACGACGGTGCCATCGCTGGCTACTTGAGCAGCCTCACCCAATCCGAGCCCGTTCAGGCCCAGCCCGCCGAACGCAGCCCATGGCCGCGTGTGCTCACCATGCAGCTCAAGCAGAATCAAGTGCTGCGCTACGGCGAGAACCCGCATCAGCAGGCGGCCTTCTACACCGACCCCAGCGTTGCCCCGGGCCTGCTGGGGAGCTACACACAATTGCAGGGCAAAGAGCTTTCCTACAACAACATCGCCGACGCCGATGCGGCGTGGGAATGCGTGCGTAGCTTCGAATCCGCCGCCTGCGTGATCATCAAGCACGCCAATCCCTGCGGCGTCGCGGTGGGCGCGTCTCCTCTGGAAGCCTATGAAAAGGCCTTCCAGACCGATCCCACCTCTGCTTTCGGGGGCATCATCGCCTTCAACCGCCCCGTCGACGGCGCTACAGCCGAAGCGATCAGCAAGCAGTTCGTCGAAGTCGTGCTGGCGCCCGAATATTCTTCCCAGGCCACGGCCGTCTTTGCCGCCAAGAAAAACGTGCGCGTACTGCAGGTGCCTCTGGGCGATGGCCGCAACGCCTTCGACGTCAAGCGGGTGGGCGGTGGATGGCTGGTCCAGAACCCGGACGACTTCCTGGTTCCCGACGCCGAGTTCCGTGTGGTCACCAAATTGCAGCCCACTGATGCGCAGATGGACGACCTGCGCTTCGCCTGGAAAGTCGCGAAATACGTGAAGTCCAACGCCATCGTCTTCACCGGCAACGGGATGACCCTGGGGGTCGGAGCCGGCCAGATGAGCCGTGTCGATTCCGCGCGCATCGCGTCGATCAAGGCGCAGAACGCCGGTCTTTCACTGGCCGGGTCGGCCGTCGCATCAGACGCCTTCTTCCCATTCCGCGATGGACTGGACGTCGTGGTGGACGCCGGTGCCGGCTGCGTGATTCAGCCGGGCGGAAGCATCCGTGACGATGAAGTCATCGCCGCCGCCGATGAGCGCGGAATCCCGATGGTCTTCACGGGAACGCGGCACTTCCGCCACTGATGCGCATCCTCGGCATCGATCCCGGTCTCAGGCGCACGGGCTTCGGCGTCATCGACGCCGACGGCCCTCGCCTGATGTACGTGGCGAGCGGCACCATCGTCGTACCGGGCGACCTCGACCTTGCGGCTCGCCTGAAGAGCATTCTTGATCACATCCGCGAGGTGGCGGCCGAGACCCGCCCTCAGGTGGCAGCCATGGAAAAGGTGTTTCTCAACACCAACCCGGCTTCGACCCTGCTGCTGGGACAGGCGCGCGGGGCGGCCATGTGCGCACTGGCGGACTCCGGCCTGGAGGTCCACGAATACACCGCCTTGCAGATCAAAAAATCAGTGGTGGGGACCGGCCGGGCCGCCAAGGAGCAGGTGCAGCACATGGTGCAGCGCCTGCTTTCGCTCAACGGATTGCCTGCCGCCGACTCGGCCGATGCCCTGGCCTGTGCGATCTGCCACGCCCACGTTTACCCGCTCGCCGCCACGCTGGCCCGTGGCGCCTTTGCCTCCACCGGCCTGAAGCGTGTACGCAACGGCCGGCTGGTGGGCTGACATCAAGAGACTCATGCCATGATTGGACGCATCCGCGGCATACTGCTGGAAAAGACACCGCCCACGCTCTGCATCGACGTCCGCGGTATCGGCTATGAAGTCGACGTGCCCATGAGCACGTTGTACAAACTGCCCGACGTCGGGCAAGAAGTCGTGCTTCATACCCATCTGCAGGTGCGCGAAGACGCACATATCCTCTACGGGTTTTCTTCCGCGGCGGAACGCAGTGCCTTTCGTTCGCTGATCAAGGTCACCGGCGTGGGCGCGCGCATCGCCCTGGCCGTGCTGTCAGGCATGAGCGTCGAAGAATTGTCGAGCGCTGTGACATTGCAGGAGACGGGCCGCTTGACGCGTGTGCCGGGCATCGGCAAAAAGACGGCGGAACGCCTGTTGCTCGAATTGCGCGGCAAGCTCGGGGCTGATATCGGCGCCGTGGCCGCCCCGGTCCCCGGCGCGCAGTCCGACATCCTGAACGCCCTGCTGTCACTGGGCTATTCAAGCGCCGAAACGCAAAAGGCCCTGAAAGCCCTGCCGGAAGACATCGACGTGGCCGAAGGGATCCGCCAGGCTTTGAAATCCATGGCCCGTTAGAAGATCGGGCTCACGCTTCGTGTCCCAGGCAGGCGGCATAGCTGGCGAGATCAACGTTGCCGCCGCTCAGGATGACACCGACCCGCATGCCGCGCACGGGCACGACTTCACGCAGCACGGCGGCCGCGCCCAGGCAACCCGTAGGTTCCACGACGATCTTCATCCGCTCAGCAAAGAACTGCATGGCAGCGATCAGCTTGCTGTCTTCCACGGCAAGGATGTCATGCGCATAACGCTTGATGATGGGAAAGTTGTATTCCCCCAGACACTGCGTAAGCGCGCCGTCGGCGAGGGAGCTCGGCACATCGATACGTACCCGCTCACCCTTGTGGAAGGACTGCTGGCCGTCGTTCCCGGCAAGCGGTTCGACGCCATAGACGAGGCATTCCGGCGCCACGGCGTGGGTGGCCAGGAGCGAGCCGGCAAGCAGCCCACCACCGCCCAGCGGCACGAACAAGGCATCCAGCCCGCCAACGTCTTCGAATAACTCCATGGCTGCCGTGCCTTGACCGGCGATCACATCGGGATCATCAAACGGCGGAATGAGCGTCAGGCCTTCTTGTTCGACCATGCCTCGCGCCACCTGCTCGCGGTCTTCGGTCTTGCGGTCGTAGGAGATGATGCGCGCGCCGTAGCTGGCGGCAGCATTGCGTTTTGCTTTCGGGGCGTCAAGCGGCATGATGATGGTGGCCAGGACGCCCAGCTGCTTCGCCGCCCGGGCGATGGCCTGGCCATGGTTGCCCGATGAAAACGTCACTACGCCAGCGCGCCTTGCGGGTTCATCCAGCTTCGCAATGGCGTTGTACGCGCCGCGGAATTTGAAGGCGCCAACACGCTGCAGGTTCTCACATTTGAAGAAGACTTCCGCGTCTAGCCGGCCGTTCAGGGTCTGCGAGCTGAGCACCGGTGTGCGATGGACGACTCCGCGCAGACGCTCCGCTGCTTCCTGGACATCCTGATACGTTGGCAAAGATGGATTCATGCATGCTCCATGGTTAATTACCACAATGATATATGCGTTCTATACTAGAGCACGATCACTGTGGATACAGACAGCTTTCCCATGGCCATACATTCCGACGCCCTCGCGCGCACCAGCCAGCCCGAGCGCATCGTCGCGCCCCAGAGCAGCTCGCCCAACGAAGACTCCATCGAGCGGGCCCTGCGCCCGCGCGCGCTGCAGGAATACATCGGGCAGCACCGGGTGCGAGAACAGCTCGAAATCTTCATCCAGGCGGCGCGTGGGCGACACGAAGCCCTGGACCATGTCCTGCTCTTTGGGCCGCCGGGCCTGGGAAAAACCACCTTGGCGCACATTATTGCGCACGAAATGGGCGTGCAGCTGCGGCAGACTTCCGGGCCCGTGCTTGAACGCCCGGGCGACCTCGCTGCCCTCCTCACGAACCTGGAAAAGAACGACGTTCTATTCATCGACGAAATCCATCGTCTGTCTCCCGTGGTGGAAGAAATTCTCTACCCCGCGCTGGAAGACTTCCAGATCGACATCATGATCGGCGAAGGCCCGGCCGCACGCAGCGTGAAGATCGACCTGCAGCCGTTTACGCTGGTAGGCGCCACCACGCGCGCAGGCATGCTCACGAATCCGCTGCGCGACCGCTTCGGCATCGTTTCCCGCCTCGAGTTCTATTCCGCCGACGATCTGGCCCATATCGTCGAACGTAGTGCGCGGCTGCTGAACGCCGGCGCCTCGCCGCAAGGCGCTGCCGAAATTGCCCGCCGCTCACGGGGCACACCGCGCATCGCCAACCGTCTGTTAAGGCGCGTGCGCGATTATGCCGAAGTCCGCGCCCAGGGCCGTATCGACCCCGACGTGGCCTCTGCCGCGCTCACCATGCTGGAAGTGGACCCCATGGGACTGGATCTCATGGACCGCAAGCTGCTGGAAGCCATCATCCACAAGTTCGACGGCGGTCCCGTCGGAGTGGACAGTCTCGCCGCGGCGATCGGCGAAGAGCGCGACACCATTGAAGACGTCATCGAACCTTTTCTGATCCAGACCGGCTTCCTGCAGCGCACGCCGCGCGGGCGCATCGCAACGCAGACCACCTGGCGCCACCTGGGGCTCACCCCGCCTACAGGTTTTGCAACCGGGGGCGGCGAGCTCTTCTAAGTCCCCTCTTCCGAGTCACTCCACCCGTGTGCGGCCTCTACACGGCCGCCACACACTCCAGCAGTGCCTCTCCATAGGCTTCCAGCTTGCGCACACCCACGCCGTGCACATGCGAAAGCTCGTCGAGGCTGCGCGGGTCGCGAAGCGCGATCTCGCGCAGGGTCGCATCGTGGAAAATAACGTAGGCCGGTACGCCGTGTTCGCGCGCCACGGCCGCGCGCCAGGCGCGCAAGGCCTCGAACCTGCCTTGGCTTTCGGCATCCAGACCCGCATCGGCCGCGGATTGGCGACGCGAGCGGCTGCTGACGCGTCCCGCGCCCGGAGCTTCCCGCCGCAGCATGAGGCTGACCTCTCCCTTGAGCACCGAACGGCTTTGCTCGGTCAGCATCAGGGTGCCGTGGCCTTCGAAGTCGACCGCCACCAGGCCTTTTGCCAACAATTGCCGCAGTACGCCGCGCCAAGCCTGATCACTGAGATCCGCCCCTACTCCAAAGACGCTCAAACTGTCATGGCCCTGTTCGCGGACCCGCGGCGTTGCCTTGCCCCGCAGAATGTCAATGATATGGCCCGCCCCATAACGTTGACCACGCTCCCGCCATAGGCGGAAAATCGCCGACAGCAGCTTCTGCGCGGCCACCATACCGTCCCAGCACTCCGGCGGCTCCAGGCAGGTGTCGCAATTCCCGCAGGCGGCGATATCCTGTCCAAAATACGCGAGCAACTGCTGACGCCGGCAATCGACCGTTTCGCAAAGGCCCAGCATGGCATCGAGCTGCCGCCCGGACCGGCGCTTGAACATGTCGTCGCCCGAAGACTCGTCGATCATGCGCCGCTGCTGCACGACGTCCTGCAGCCCATAGGCCATCCAGGCCGTCGCGGGCTCGCCGTCACGACCCGCGCGACCGGTTTCCTGGTAATAGCCTTCCACCGACTTGGGCAGGTCAACGTGGGCCACAAAACGGACGTCCGGCTTATTCACCCCCATGCCGAAGGCGATGGTCGCCACCATGGTCAGTCCTTCTTCGCGCAGGAATCTCGCTTGATGTTCGGCACGTACCGCCGCATCCATGCCGGCGTGGTAAGCCAGAGCGGGAACGCCGTTCTGCGAAAGAAAGGCAGCGATATCCTCGACGCGGGCGCGCGACAGGCAATAGACGATGCCGCTGTCTCCGGCGTGTTCTTCCCGGATGAAGGCGAGCAGCTGGCGTTTGACCTCGTTCTTCTCGACGATGCGGTAAAGAATATTGGGCCGGTCGAAGCTCGAGACAAAATGCGCCG
>JAEWFK010000022.1 GCA_023388835.1 Pseudomonadota bacterium
GAAAGCGGTAGTGACCGGTTCAACCAGCGGCATCGGCTTGGCCATCGCGCGCCAGCTCGCACGCAATGGCGCTGATATCGTCATCAACGGTTTTGGCGATGCAGACGAAATCGAACGCACGCGCAGCGGTATCGAATCGGAATTTGGCGTGCGCGCCCTGTATGTCGGCGCGGACTTGTCCAAGGGCGAGGACACGCGTCAGTTCATCGAGGAAGCCGTGCGCGCCGCCGGGGGCATCGACATTCTGGTGAACAATGCGGGCATCCAGCACACGGCGCTCATCGAAGATTTTCCCGTCGATCGCTGGGACGCCATCATTGCGCTCAATCTTTCCGCCGTCTTTCACGGCACGGCAGCGGCGCTTCCCTACATGAAGAAGCAGGGCTGGGGGCGCATCGTCAATATCGCCTCCGCGCACGGCCAGGTGGCTTCCGCGCAGAAGTCGGCCTATGTGGCCGCCAAGCACGGCGTCATGGGCCTGACCAAGGTCACCGCGCTCGAGACGGCGGGGCTGGGCATTACCTGCAATGCCATCTGTCCTGGGTGGGTGCGGACCGTGCTGGTGGAGCGGCAGATCGAAGCGCTGGCCGAGAAAAATGGCTTGAACATTGAAACTGCGGCGCGTGAACTGCTCGCCGAGAAACAGCCTTCGCTGGAGTTTGTCACGCCGGACCAATTGGGCCAGGCGGCCGTATTCCTGTGCTCGGATGCCGCCGACCAAATGACGGGCGCCCACCTGACCATGGATGGCGGCTGGACGGCCCGCTGACGGAGTCTTTCTCATGTTGTTGTTGCTTTCACCGGCCAAGAAGCTGGACTACGACACGCCCGTGCGCACGACGCTGCACACGCAACCCCTGTTCGTCGACCAAGCTGCCGCGCTCATCGAGGTACTGCGTGAAAAGACCGCGGGCGAGGTCGCCACGCTCATGAAGCTGAGCGATTCGTTGGCGGAACTCAACGTCGGGCGGTACGCCGAATGGGAGCCGTCCTTCGATACGCAAAGCGCGCGCCAGGCGTTGCTCGCTTTCAATGGTGACGTCTATGAAGGCCTGCGTGCGCCGGAACTTTCCGACGCGGCTCTGAAATGGGCGCAGAAGCATGTCCTCATGCTCAGTGGTCTCTACGGAGTTTTGCGTCCGCTGGACCTCATGCGCCCATACCGCCTGGAAATGGGCACCCGTCTGCGCACAGAAAGCGGCGCCAACCTGTATGAATTCTGGGGCAGCGGAATCGCCGACTACTTGAACGAACGGGGCGACCCGGTCGTCGTCAATCTGGCTTCCGAGGAATACTTCAAGGCGGTGCATCTGAAGACTTTGCGCGCCCGGGTAATCCAGTGTGTCTTCCAGGAGCGCAAAGGCGAAGCCTGGAAGATCATCAGCTTCCATGCCAAGCGGGCGCGGGGACTGATGGCGCGACATGTCATCGATCACCGTATCGATGAACCGGAAGGCCTGAAAACCTTTGCCGAAGAAGACTATGCCTATGCCGCCGATGCCTCAACGGCCGACCGGCTGGTCTTCCGGCGCGAAGCCTCCTGAAGAACCAGTCAACACCCCGCCCAGTTCGTCGATCAACCCGGCGGCTGCCTGCATCTGCCGTAAGGGATAGGCGAGCTGAGCATGTCCCGCAATGGCTGCGCCGAACATCGCCTCGGCCGTCGGGGGCGCATCTTCCTCTTCGCCGGCCAGGCGCGATTCGATCCGCTCCAGCGACCGTTCAATGTCGGGCGGCAGGGCGTCCATTTCCGCCAGGAGCGGGACGGCCGCGCTCACATGCGAGGCCAGGGTGTGGTGCTGGATCATCAAGGTATTCAGCGTCTTCACGTTGCGCTGCTGCTTTACCGGTTCCGCCATCATGCGATAGAAGGCACCCGCGAAGTTGCTGAAGGCGATGTGCATGTTCTTCCTGTCCACCCGCCACTGCAGCTCGGCTTCATGTTGCGCCGCCTGGGCTTCCGCCAGACGCTCTGGCCGTTCGGATGCGCTGCGCAAGCGGCGGCTCAGGCGGGCATAGAGCAGCCCGCTGCGCAGGAAGCGGAGGTTGGCGCGGCGCAAGGCAGCCGCCAGAGAAACCATGTAGTTGCTCTCCCACCAGGGCAGCACATAACGGCTGCATAGCAAGGCGATGCCGCTGGCCAGCAGCGTGTCCACCACCCGCTCGCCGATCACGAAGCTCTGTTGAGGGTCGAGGAAGTGAAAGGCCAGCAAGGCGAACACCGTGTTCGCCGTGGCCGCGAGCATAAAGTGGACTTGCAGCAGCGCATACCAGAGCACGCCTGACAGAAGGAGTACGCCGAAGAGCGCATAGGGGCTTTCGACGCCATTCAGGACCACCAGCGCGAGCACGCACCCGATGAGTGTCCCGCCCAGGCGCCAGCCGTTGCGCTGCCGCGTCAGGGCGAAACCCGGCTTCATGATGACCAGGATGGTGAGCAGCACCCAGTAATCGTGGACGATCCAGCCCGGTTCAACGTAGCGCCTGAGGACATATCCCAGCACATTGCTTATCGTCATGCCGATCGCTGCGGCGACCATGACGCGCACGGCGTAACGGAAGTGCGGCGAGTCCAGGCGCAAGTTGCTCGTCAGCATGCCCAGCCGCCATTTACGCCGCGACAGGAAGCGATCCAGCGCCTGATCGAGCCGGCGGTCGACCAGCGCGGCGCTTCCCCCGCGCCGCGTATTGTCCGCCATGCGGGCCACGAGTTCGCCGGCCCGGCGCAAGCGCCGCAGTACTTGCCGAAGCAGCGCATGGACCTCGGGCGCCCGCTCCGCGAATCCCTGTTCGCGCAGTTCCTGCAACTCGAACTCCAATGCGCGCAGTTCCGGCTTGATGCTGTTGCGCACGCGTTCCCGGCGATTGCGCGCCACATTCAGGGCGATCAGCTCGAGGTCGGCGGCGAGCTTGCGGAGGGCGTCTCGGGGAAAGAGCAAGGCGTCTCCCTCGCTGAAGTGCCGGCGCAGCGTGACGTAATCGGTGTGAGTGGCCACCAGTGTGTCCAGCAGCGCCACCATGTCGATGAACAGATTCAAGGAAGCTGCATGGGACCGACCGCTGCGGCTGTTCCCGCGCGGGAGCTCGCGCAGCACGGTGTCGCGTGCCGCTTGTTGGGCGTCCGTCATCTCGAGTTGCGTGAGCACCATGCTGCGGTAGCGGCTGTCCAGGTCCGCTTCGGTGTCGTACAGCGCCGAGCGTGCCTTCATGTAGTCGGCGGTGGCGAAAAGCGCGGCCGACAACGCCTGCTGCTCCTGGCGGTGCCAGGAAAACCGGTGCACGACCGCGCTGTAGGCGAAATAGAACAGACTTCCACTCAATGAATATACGGTGTATATCCATACCTGGGACGGTTCCAGGCTGGAGCGCATGGTCAACGTGGCCATCAGCAGGCAGGCGAAACCCAGCAGGCCGCCTTGTTTGCCAAAGACGGTGAACATGGAGAACACGAAGCACAGGAGCGGTACGAGCAGCCATAGCAGGAGCGCGTGGCTGCTCGCCAGCCCCACCGTTGCCACCGTGAGCGAACCCAGCAGCACGGCCGCCGCCATTCCCTGAATCCCGTAGCGTCTGGGGCCGCCCGGTTGGTCGAGAATCGCGACGCACGATGCGCCCACGGCCGCCGTTACGCCCTGTCCGTAGTGGCCCATGAGGCCGCCCAGTACGAGGGGAGGGAGCAATACACCCAGCGCCTGGCGGGCTCCGCCAAACAGATGGTGGCTGTAGAGGAAGCGTTCGATGCGGGGAAGAGGGCTGAACATGCCGGCGCAGATGAACTCTGGAGCTCAAAGTATAGAGGCTGGCGTCGTCGTGTCGTTGGACCTCGCTGTTCCGACGGATCTCATCGGAGCGCGAAGCGCGCATCGGTTGCCGAGTGCAAAGCAAAGGGTTACAGTAGCGGGTCGATTTTGGTCATATCCGTACAGGAATCGACATCGGCACTTTTGCCCGGGCTATCCGCCCGGTTTTTTGCGCCCCTTTTTACACCTGCTGCTGGCCGCGTCAAAAGCGCGTGTTGCCGGGCTTTTCGTTTCTACCTCAGCGCTGAAATCAGCGCATATACCGTGTTTTGGCGAGCACGCGTCGGGGTGGCAAGGTGTCTGGGTGGAAGGGCTCCGTGAGCCACGAAGCGCCAGGGCATGTTGTCATTACCGTCCGTTGTTCGGGCATGTTGCCGGCCAGGGCATCGGTATTGGTTTCGAAAGGAATGAACAACATGGAACTCTCAGGCGCCGATATCGTCGTGCGCTGCCTTGCCGAAGAAGGGGTCGACCACGTGTTCGGCTATCCCGGCGGCGCAGTGCTTTACATCTACGACGCAATCTACAAGCAAGACAATTTCACGCACGTGCTGGTACGCCACGAACAGGCTGCCATTCACGCGGCGGATGCCTATTCCCGCTCGTCCGACAAGGTCGGTGTGGCGCTGGTCACCAGCGGCCCGGGTGTCACCAACGCCGTCACCGGCATTGCAACCGCGTACATGGACTCCATCCCCATGGTGATCCTCAGCGGCCAGGTGCCCACGGCGGCCATCGGCGAAGACGCCTTCCAGGAATGCGACACGGTGGGCATCACTCGTCCCTGCGTCAAGCACAACTTCCTGGTGCGCGACGTCAAGGACCTCGCCGAGACCATGCGGCGCGCCTTCTATATCGCGCGAACCGGGCGGCCCGGCCCGGTCCTCGTGGATATCCCCAAGGACGTCACGGTCGCCACCTGCAAGTACATGCCCAAACGCGGCGAGATCAAGATGCGCTCGTACGCTCCGGTCACCAAGGGCCACCAGGGCCAGATCAAGAAGGCCGTGCAGATGCTGCTGGCCGCCGAACGTCCCATGATCTACGTGGGCGGCGGGGTGATCGCTTCCGGTGCGCACGAAGAACTCGGCCGTCTGGTCGACATGGTGGGCGCGCCTTGCACCACGACCCTCATGGCCTTGGGCGCCTTCCCCGCGACGGACCCTCGCTATGTGGGCATGCCCGGCATGCACGGCACCTACGAGGCCAACCTGGCCATGCAGAACTGCGATGTCCTGCTGGCAGTCGGAGCCCGCTTCGACGACCGGGTGGTGGGCAATCCGCGTCACTTCTCGCAGAACCCCCGCAAGATCATTCACATCGACATCGATCCCTCCACGATCTCCAAACGGGTTCGGGTCGACGTCCCCATCGTCGGCAACATCAAGGACGTGCTCGACGACATGCTGCCGCTGTACGAGCAGGCCGAAGCCGAATCGCCTCGCGACGGGGCGGCGCTGGCCAAGTGGTGGGAACAGGTCGAAGGCTGGCGCGGTCGCCGTTGCCTGGCCTACGAAGGTTCGGATTCGATCATCAAGCCGCAGTTCGTCGTTGAAAAATTGTGGGAAGTGACCGGCGGCAACGCCATCGTCACCTCCGACGTAGGCCAGCACCAGATGTGGGCCGCCCAATACTACAAGTTCAACGCACCGCGCCGCTGGCTGAACTCCGGCGGGCTGGGCACCATGGGTGTGGGCCTGCCCTATGCCATGGGCGCCCAGATGGCGAATCCGGATGTCGATATCGCCTGCATCACCGGCGAAGGCTCCATCCAGATGAATATCCAGGAGCTCTCCACCTGCAAGCAGTACCGGTTGACCCCCAAGATCCTGTGCCTGAACAACCGCTATCTGGGCATGGTGCGTCAGTGGCAGCAGATTGAGTACGGTTCGCGCTATTCGGAATCCTATGTCGATGCCTTGCCCGACTTCGTCAAGCTGGTCGAAAGCTACGGCCACGTGGGCATCCGCATTGAAAACCCCGCCGACGTCGAGCCGGCCCTGCGCGAAGCCTTTACCAAGTACAAGGAGCGCCTGGTCTTCCTGGATTTCATCACCGACCAGACCGAAAACGTCTGGCCCATGGTGAAAGCAGGCAGGGGGCTGACCGAAATGCTGCTGGGTTCAGAAGACCTGTAAGGAGAAGACCCCATGAAACACGTAATCTCCATCCTTCTGGAAAACGAACCCGGTGCGCTGTCTCGTGTGGTGGGCCTTTTTTCGGCTCGCGGCTACAACATCGAGACGCTGACCGTTGCCCCCACCGAAGATTCCACGCTCTCGCGCATGACCATCGTGACTACCGGGTCCGACGACGTCATCGAGCAGATCACCAAGCATCTGAACCGTCTGGTCGACGTCGTCAAGGTGGTCGATCTTTCCGAAGGGCCGCACATCGAACGTGAGCTCATGCTCATCAAGGTGCGCGCCGTCGGCAAGGAGCGCGAGGAAATGAAACGTATGGCCGATATCTTCCGCGGCCATATCGTCGACGTCACCGACAAGGTCTATACCATTGAACTGACGGGCGATCAGGAAAAGATCGAGGCCTTCATCTGCGCGCTCGATCGCAGCGCCATTCTCGAAACCGTGCGCACGGGCGTATCGGGCATCGGGCGTGGCGAACGTGTACTGAAACTTTAACGAAAACCCATTGAATTTCTGGAGCACTACATGAAGGTTTATTACGACAAGGACTGCGATCTGTCGCTCATCAAAGGCAAGACGGTCGCCATCGTCGGTTACGGCTCGCAAGGCCACGCACACGCGCTGAATCTGCATGATTCCGGCGTCAACGTGGTGGTCGGCCTGCGCAAGGGCGGGGCATCGTGGTCCAAGGCCGAGAACGCCGGTCTGAAGGTCCAAGAGGTCTCCGAAGCCGTCAAGGGCGCCGACCTTGTCATGATCCTGCTGCCCGACGAGAACATCGGCCAGGTCTATCGCGATCACGTCGCCGGCAACATCAAGGCGGGCGCCGCCTTGGCTTTCGCACACGGTTTCAACGTGCATTACGGCCAAGTACAGCCGCGGGAAGACATCGATGTCATCATGATTGCCCCCAAGGCGCCGGGTCATACCGTGCGCGGAACCTATAACCAGGGCGGCGGCGTGCCGGCGCTGGTCGCGATTCACCAGGACAACTCCGGCTCCGCGCGCGACGTGGCGCTGTCCTATGCCTGCGCAATCGGCAGCGGCCGTGCCGGCGTCATTGAAACCACTTTCCGCGAAGAAACCGAAACCGACCTGTTCGGCGAACAGGCTGTGCTGTGCGGCGGCGCCGTCGAGCTCATCAAAGCCGGCTTCGAGACACTGACCGAAGCCGGTTACGCGCCCGAAATGGCTTACTTCGAGTGCCTGCACGAACTCAAGCTCATCGTGGACCTGATCTACGAAGGCGGCATTGCGAACATGAACTACTCCATCTCCAACAACGCGGAATACGGTGAATACGTAACCGGCCCGCGCGTGGTGACAGAAGAGACCCGCAAGGCCATGCGCCAGTGCCTGAAGGATATCCAGACCGGCGAATATGCCAAGAACTTCATTCTGGAAAACGCCGCCGGCGCTCCCACGCTTATTTCCCGTCGTCGTCTCAACGCGGAATCGGACATCGAGCAAGTGGGCGCCAAGCTGCGCGCCATGATGCCCTGGATCGCCGCCAACAAGCTGGTCGACCAAAGCAAGAACTAAGCACGGCCTCGCCGGCTTTCAGGCCCGCCGGAGCCCCGCTCGAACCGCTGCGCCTTTTACGGCGACAGCGGTTTTTTTTCGTCTGCGCGTCGACGCTGCGTCCTTGCGAGTGTGCGAGGGCGGAGCGCTCATTCCTCACACCTCGCACAGTTGGATTCTTGACGCATATCAAGATGCTTGTATTTATAAATGCGAATCGTTATCATTCGCTATCTTATAAGGCTGCGTCTAAAAGGAGGCAAGGTATGGCTCGCGAGGGACTGTCATGAGGTTCGTGTCAGGCGTGTGGAAGGGCGCTGTGTTCGCAGTGATGTCTACAGGCGTTCATGCTCAAGGGGGCGTCTCGGCTCAGGCGCAGCCGGAACTGGGCGGACCGACGGCCGCCTCCGTCGCGCACCCTGTACACGTTGCGGCGGGTGTTCAGGTGCCGCGGCTTACCGCCATCGAAATACAAGGCGAGCAGCCGGGCATGCTGCCCGCCGGCAGCGAACGCCTATCACGCAGTCAGCTCGATGATCGCGACATCGATAGCTGGGAAGACCTTTCCCGCCGGGGAAATGCCGGCGTGGGCTTCAGCCGCGCTTCGGACAGCGTCAACGTGCGCGGCATGGACCGGGACCGCGTCGTGACGCGGGTGGATGGCATACGGGTACCGTGGCTGACCGATGGCTCGCGCGGTGAAGAGGGCGGACTGAGCGCGATCGACTTCAGCAGCCTCTCCAGCGTCGACCTGGTGCGTGGAGCCGGCGCCACGGCATCGGGCACGCTAACCGGCTACCTGGATCTTCACACCCTGCAGCCGGATGACCTGCTCGTACCCGGACAGGACTTCGGCGCTTTGCTCAAGAGCGGATACGACAGCGCCGATGATGGATGGGACGCCCATGCGGCCCTGGCTGGCCGGTTTACGAACGAAGATACCAAGTGGCTGCTGCAGGCGGGGCTGCGCCGTGCTCATGAGCTGGACAACCAAGGCGAGGCAGGCGGCTATGGCGCGGCTCGTGGCCAGCGTAATCCCGAGACGAACCGGCAGCATAATGTGCTGCTCAAGCTCCAGCACGATTGGGATAGCGTGCACCGGCTCACACTATCGGGTGAGTCCTTCCGCTTGCATCGCGATATCGACAACCGGCTGGAGCAGGGTGCTGGAACCAGTTACCCCGAAGCGAACAACCAGACGATCAGTGAACTGACGCGGCAACGCGTATGGGCCGGCTACGGTTTCCGTTCCAGCGCGGAGCGCGCACCGCTTGAGCATGCGGACATCAAGCTGTACTGGCAGCAGACCGAACTCGAAGGCCGGCAAGATGCTTTTCGCAATCCGGACAGGCGGGGCAGTGTGTCCTTCGGCCCCTTCCCGGTGGGGCGCGTCTACGGCTATGCCTATCCCTACGGGCCATATGGCCGCAGCAATGTAGTCAGCGAGCGCGGCCATGGCGTGGTGGCGGACTGGGGCGGCACGCTGACCGGCGCCGGCATGCTGCACAGCTGGTCGATGGGAGCGGAATGGTACGCGAGCCGCAGCGAACAGAGTTCTACAGGTTATGACAACTGCCCCGATACGTTGTTGCCCGTCCCGCCGGCTTATAGTCTGGGTCCGCGCAACTGCGAGTTCCTGCACACGAATTTGGCGGACGTTGCTTCGTCCAAGGGGACGCAGTATGCACTCTGGTTCCAGGACGAAATTTCGTGGGGCGCGGGGCGCTATGCGGTGGTTCCCGCAGTGCGCTACGACCATTATCGCTATCGCCCCCAGGCAGACGGCGGGTTCGAATCCAACCCCAACGCGGAGCTTGCTGCGCTGTCCTCCACTAGCGCGGGCCGTTTCTCTCCTTCGTTGCTCTTGAAGATGCAGGCGGCGGAAGACCTCATGCTCTACGCAAAATACGGGTACGGGTTCAAAGCGCCCAGCAGCACACAGCTCTATATGAATTACGGTGTACCAGGCACTTACCTGCGTGTCGGTAACCCGAGCCTGCGCCCGGAAGTCAGCCGTGGCTGGGAGCTAGGCCTGGAATATGGCAATGCGCGGCGCGGCATGCAATTCGCCATCTTCGATAACCGCTACCGTGATTTTATCGATGAGAACGTCGCGCTCACACCGGACTCAGCGGAATGGAATCCTGCATGGGATGGCATGTATCCCCTGGGCGTGACCGCCTATGCCAATCGCTCGCGTGTGCGAATCTATGGGGCGGAACTTGGCGGGCACTGGGAGTTCGACCGACACTGGTACGGCTGGAGCAGTGTGGCGTGGGCGCGCGGGCGCGATCAGGACACCAGCCAATACATCAATTCAGTGGCGCCACTGAAGGCCATCGTGGCGGTCGGCTATCGGCGCGCCCAGTGGGGGGCGGAAGCCATAGGCACCTTGGTGCGTCACCGAGATGAAGTGGCCGAACCGGAAACCGACTTCCAGGCGCCGGGATTCGGCCTGCTCGATCTCACCGCGTGGTGGAAGCCTGAAAGCATCAAGGGCGTGAAGCTTCGGGCCGGCGTCTATAACGTCTTCGATAAGAAATACTGGAATGCGCTGAATGTGAGGGCCGGAGCAGGCCGCATGGCCGATGCACCCATCGATTACTACACTGAGCCCGGGCGCAGCGTCAGAATATCGCTGTCCTATCAATACTAATCAGTATCGTTAAACACTGTTCGCATTTCTAGATAAGGAAGGCTATGTTGGAACTTGATCACGAGCAGGCGGCAGCGCTACGCCGTCGCTACGATGCCGCCATTGCCGGCGAGCCGAAGATGCGCATTCGCAATATGGCCGAGCGGCTCGGCGCGACGGAGCTCGAGCTGGTGGCTGCACGAGTCGGCGGACTTCGGTCCCAGCCGCTGCTCGCTCCGCCGCAGGACGTTTTTCGAGAACTCGGCAGTCTGGGTCGCGTCATGGCGCTGACCCGCAACGATTACTGCGTGCACGAACGCCACGGCTGTTATGAAGATATCCGTGCGGGCAAGACCATGGGCATCGTCCTGGGTCCGGACATCGACCTGCGTCTGTTCTTCAGCGATTGGGCACATGTCTGGGCGGTGGAGAGCGATGGCCGCCGATCTCTGCAGTTCTTTGATCGAGCCGGCACGGCTTTGCACAAGGTCTACCTGACCGACGAGTCCGATCCCGCCGCGTGGGACCAGCTGGTGGAACGCTTTGCGGATACGCAGCCCGTCTGGCCGGCCGTTCAGCCGCTTACGCCGCCTCCAAACGATTTCGTCGAGGCGGCGCCACCCGCATTGCGGGACGATTGGCTGGCCATGCAGGACACCCACGAGTTCTTCGGGCTGCTCAAGCGGCATAGGGTCGAGCGCTTGACGGCCCTGCGTGGCGTGGGGCCCGATCTCGCGCAACAGGTTCCTCCTGAAACTGCAGAGCGCGTCCTGAATGACGTGGCGGCTGGCGACGTCCCCTTCATGTGTTTTGTCGGAAATCACGGGATCATCCAGATTCACTCTGGGCCGGTGAAATCCGTCAGACGTACCGGACCCTGGTTCAATGTACTGGAGCCCCATTTCAACCTGCATCTGAACACCGAAGCGATCGCCGACGCATGGGTGGTCAACAAACCGACCGCCGACGGCTGGGTCACCTCGCTGGAGTGCTACGCCGCCGATGGCGAAATGATCGTGCAGTTCTTCGGCGCCCGCAAACCTGGTCAACCGGAGCTGCCGCAATGGCGCGCCTTGCTGGAAAGCTATTGTCCGATTCCACTGGCGGCATGATGCTGCGCGTGCTGGTGGTCCTGCTTGTGGTGCTTGCCTCGCCGCTGGCCGCCGCCGCTCAGCGTGTGGTCAGCCTTGGGGGCAGCGTAACGGAAATCGTCTACGCCCTGGGGGAGGGCGACCGAATCGTTGCCGACGACGCGTCCAGCCTCTATCCGCCCCAGGCTACCCGGGTCCCGCGCGTCGGCTATTACCGTAATCTTTCGCTGGAAGGCATTCTGTCCCGTCAACCCGATCTGTTGATCGCATCCGAGAACGCCGGACCGCCGGCCGTGCTGCAGCGTCTGCAGGCCATGGGCGTGCCTCTGGTCGCCGTGCCTGACCGTCCCGGCATTGACTCCCTGTTCGAGCGCGTGCGTGAGATCGCGGCAGCGCTGGGGGTTCCGGCCGAAGGCGATGCGCTCGCCGCACGTATACGGGCCTCGCTGCAGGATGTGGCGGCCGTTCCCGCTCAACCTCGACGCGCGCTCATCGTATTGCATCGAGGCGGGCCGCTGATGTCGGCCGGTGCGGGCACGTCGGCCCACGCCCTGCTTGAACTCTCGGGCCTGCATAACGCGGCTGCGGACAGCCGGGGTTACAAGCCGCTGTCCGCCGAAGCCATGGTCGCCTTGGCGCCGGACATGATCATCACCACCACGACATCCGCCGACAGCGCCGGCGGGCTGGTGGCTTTCACCACGCAGGCGGGCGTCGCTTCCACTCCGGCCGCGAAAGCGGGCAGGGTAGTCGAGATCGACGATCTATTGTTGCTGGGAATGGGCCCGCGCGTGGCAGAGGCGGTCCGCCTGCTTCGCGCGGCGTCCCGCTGACATGCAGGTATTGCAACGGACCGCGCGCCCCTATCGCGCGGCCGCGAACGGCAGCGGTCGCAAAGCACAAACCATATTGACGGCGTTGATCGTCGGGCTGGTCTTTGCTTTGATCGCTGCGGCGATGAGCGGCGCGGTGGAGATTCCTTGGGAATTCCTGCCGAGATTCGCATTCGGCCGCACTGAAGACGTGCCTCCCATACTGCGGCAGGTGTTTTTCGACATCCGGCTTCCCCGTGTGCTTTTCAGTGCCGTGGCGGGCGCGGCCTTGGCGGTGACGGGCGTGGCCATGCAAGCCCTGTTTCGCAATCCACTGGCGGAACCGGGTCTTGTCGGCATCTCGTCTGGCGGTGCCCTGGGTGCTGTGGCCGCTATTGTGCTCACGGCTGGGGGCTTTCTGTTGACTGCGGCGGCCGCCTTTACAGGCAGCCTCGTCGCCACCTTCCTCGCCTATCTGCTGGGCCGTCGCCATCCCGGCATGGCCGGCCTTCTGCTGGCGGGCATTGCGGTCAACGCGATTGCCGGCAGCGCGATCGGGCTCCTGATTTATGCTGCCGATGATCGTCAACTGCGCGATTTGACGTTCTGGAGCCTCGGCAGTCTGGCAGGTGGAACGTGGTCCATCGTCACCTTTCTGGCGCCATTTACCCTTGTGCTGGTGGGCTGGCTGTGCCTGCAGTGGAAAGCACTCAATGCCCTGCTGCTTGGCGAACGCGAGGCCGCGCACCTCGGTTATGCGATCAAACCCTTGCGGCGCCGGCTCATGGTTGTCATTGCCCTGGTGATCGGGCCGCTCGTGGCCGTGACGGGCGGGATCGGGTTCGTCGGGCTGGTGGTGCCGCATCTGGCGCGCATGGTTCTGGGAGCTCATCACCGCCATTGTCTGCCCGCAGCTGCCATAGGCGGCGCACTGCTTCTTGTTCTGGCGGACTGGCTGGCCCGCATCGTAGTCATTCCCGCAGAATTGCCCATCGGGCTTGTCACAAGCCTGGTGGGTGGGCCCTTCTTTCTTTGGCTGCTGCTCAGGATGCGCAGCCCGCAGCCCTGAGCCATTCATATGTGTGCCGATCAAGTCCATTCCAGCCATTCCGCTTCCGGGCATCCCCTTATGGAACAGAGCGAAGAGGGCCTCTCATGCCGGTCCCTATCTGTGTATAGGGGACGCAAACGCGTGCTCAATAAGGTGTCCGTCGACCTGCGGCCGGGGGAGGTGCTTGGCATACTCGGAGCCAATGGGGCAGGCAAGTCGACCTTGCTCTCCACCCTGGCGGGCGATATGGGCATCGACCCCGCGCTGCATCTTCGGTGTCCGGTGACCCTGAACGGCCGCGACATCACGGGGCTCACAGCGGCCGAGCTCGCGCGCTCTCGCGCCGTTCTGCCGCAGAAGCCGGGGCTCAGTTTCGACCTCGGCGTGGACGAGGTGGTTTCGATGGGCCTGTATCCCTTTCCCGAACTGACGGGCGAACAGTGTCAGGAAGTGCTGGAAGCGGCCGTCTCCCGTACGGAGATCAGCTCCCTGGAGAGTCGCCGCTATCCTGAATTGTCCGGCGGAGAGCAACAGCGCGTACAATTCGCTCGCGTGCTCACCCAGTTGCTGGCCGCCCGCCTCTGCAACGCAGCGGCCGCTTACCTGCTTCTGGATGAGCCATCCTCCAGCCTGGACCCGGCGCACCAGCACGCCTTGTTGCGCATCACACGCCGGGTAGCGAGCGAGGACGGCGCAGGTGTGCTGGTGGTGCTGCACGACGTGAACCTGGCGGCCCAGTACTGCGACCGGATTGCACTCATTGCTGAAGGCGGGGTGTTGAGTAGCGGACGCCCGCCCGATGTCCTGCGTCCGGAGCTTCTGCAGCGCGTGTACGGCGCCCCCGTCCACGTCCAGGCACACCCCGTGCATGCAGAGGTGCCGTTGATCGTCTTTCTGTGAAGCTATGCCGGAATCATTTCGGTTATTCTTCGCCCTACGATGAATAAACCACCTTATCCCCATCCGCTCATAGCACGCGAAGGCTGGCCATTTCTGGCCGGCATCGTCATCATTTCACTGGCCGTCACGTTCTGGTCGCCAGGGCTGTCCCTTGTTTTCTGGTTACTGTCGCTGTTCGTACTGCAGTTCTTCCGGGATCCGGCACGCGTGGCGCCCACGGGCGAGCTTGCCGTCCTCTCGCCGGCCGACGGGCGTATCGTTGCGGTCGAGGAAGTCACAGACCCCTATGCGGAGCGCCAAGCTCTCAAGATCAGTGTCTTCATGAATGTATTCAACGTGCACTCCAATCGGGCGCCGGTGAAGGGCACGGTGCTGACAGTGAACTATTTTGCCGGTAGATTCTTTAATGCGGCGCTCGATAAAGCTTCGCTCGAAAACGAGCGCAATGCCATGGTCGTGCGCACGCCTGAAGGCCATGTCGTCACTGCCGTACAGGTGGCCGGGCTCATCGCCAAGCGCATACTATGCTATGCCAAAGCGGGCGACGAGCTCTACGCCGGGCAGCGTTACGGCTTCATTCGATTCGGCTCGCGGGTCGATGTCTACCTTCCTCCCGGGTCGCGCCCGCGTGTCGCCATTGGCGACAAGGTGCAAGCCACCAGCACCGTGCTGGCCGACCTTCCCGCCGCCGTCCAAGAACAGGAAGCCTGAGCCCATGCAGAACCTCCAGTCCGAAGACATCAAGCGCCGCCGCAGCATTTATCTACTGCCCAACGCCTTCACTACAGCCAACCTCTTCGCCGGCTTCTATGCAGTGGTGCAGGCGATGAACGGTCGCTTCGAAATGGCGGCCATTGCAGTTTTCCTGGCGCTGGTCTTCGACGGAATGGATGGCCGCGTGGCGCGCCTCACCAATACACAATCGTCTTTCGGCGAGCAGTATGACTCGCTGGCGGATATGATTTCATTCGGCATGGCCCCGGCTCTGGTCATGTATGTCTGGGCGCTCCAGGGTCTGGGGCGCTGGGGCTGGCTTGCCGCTTTCGTTTATGTCGTGGGCGCCGCCCTGCGGCTGGCGCGCTTCAACACCAATATCGCGGTGGTGGACAAGCGCTTCTTCCAGGGCTTGCCCAGCCCTTCGGCCGCCGCGCTGGTTGCCGGTTTCGTATGGCTGGCGGTCGACAACAAGCTGTCCCTGTCGGTCAACGCGGTACCGTGGTTTGCCTTTGCGATCACCGTATATGCCGGCGTTGCCATGGTCAGCAATGCGCCGTTCTACAGCGGAAAGTCCTTCGCGCTTGGCCGCAGCGTGCCATTCTGGGTCTTGCTCGTATTGGTGGGCGTGTTCGTGTTCGTATCGGCCAACCCCCCCTTGGTCCTGTTTGGTCTCTTCGTGTTGTACGGGCTGTCGGGCTGGGTGATCATGGCGTGGCGCTGGAGGCGCGCGCGCGACCTGACACGCAGGCGCCACGATACCGGCCCGCATGGCGATACGCCCACTGCGGGCACCGAACATGTGCTGGGTGTCCACCCGGAGCGGGACAGCAACCCGCCGCCCGGCCAGTAAGGCTGTGGCCCGGCCGCGAGCTCGCTTCCTACAAGAAGAAAGGTTCGGGCGGGTCGAACAAGGGGTCTGGACCGGGGTGCATGCGCAACACCTTGCCTTCGTCCGACAGGTAGATGTGCATCAAGGAATTCCATACCTTGGACTGGCGATATCGATAGCTCCAGACCAGCTGCCGCGAGCCAGGCAACCCGATCACCGCGATTTCCGCCGGCGGGCCGAAAGCGCACTGTAGCGTTTCGCGGGTCCATGTGCCTGCCTTCACTTGCTCGAAGGCCTGATCGGTCAGGACCTGCTCCATCGGGCCCACCGTTCCGTCGGGCGATACCCGCGTCGCCCACGCGAACTGCCCCATGGGCTGGGTGCTCCAGACCATGCGCTGCGCGCCGTCGGGAAGCGGGCATTCCACCGTGGGCGCACCGTGGCGGGCTTGCACTTCCGCCAACGATGTGCCGGGAGGGATGTCCTGCATAGAGCTGCACGCGCCCAGCACGCCCAGGGCGCCGGTCATGGCTGCGGTGGCCCCTGCCCGCTGAAGTTTTCTGCACGCGTGGGCGGCTCGATCTGATGACATGCGGATTCTCCTGGCTGCGATCGCTACATTGCACTGATGTGTGGGATTTTCATCCAAATCGCATGCGCATGCCACCGGTGCCGCGGCGCGCACCCTAATGGGCAGGACACTTTCAGGCAGTGTATAATTTTCTTTTTTCCGCAAGCACGACCGGGCACCTCGGCCCTGTCGCAAGTCACCAGAGGTCAAAAATGGCTGTCACCGACATCAACAAGTCTGAAATCGTTTCGCAATTCCAACGTGCCCAGGGCGACACGGGCTCGCCCGAAGTTCAAGTCGCGCTCCTGACCGCTCGCATCAACGAGCTCACGGACCACTTCAAGGCGCACAAGAAAGATCACCACTCCCGCCGTGGCCTGCTCCGCATGGTCAGCCGCCGCCGTAAGCTTCTCGACTATCTCAAGGGCCGTAGCCCCGACTCCTATCGCACCCTGATCGAAAAGCTCGGTCTGCGTAAGTGATACCAGGGGCCAGTTCCCCGAGATACAACCGTGGACGCTGCGATTTTTATCGTGGCGTGCACGGTTTTTTATTTTGTAAGGAAAAACAATGTTCAATAAAGTGAGCAAATCGTTTCAGTACGGTCAGCACACTGTGACGCTGGAAACCGGTGAGATTGCTCGCCAAGCGTCGGGTGCGGTATTGGTGACAGTGGACGACACTGTCGTGCTCGCGACCGTGGTCGGCGCGAAGACCGCGAAGCCGGGGCAGGAATTCTTTCCCCTGACCGTCGATTATGTCGAGAAGACCTATGCCGCCGGCCGGATCCCCGGTGGATTCTTCAAACGTGAAGGCAAGCCGTCCGAGAAAGAAACGCTCACTTCGCGCCTGATCGATCGCCCGCTGCGTCCTCTGTTCCCCGAAGGCTTCTACAACGAAGTGCAGGTGATTCTGCACGTAGTGTCCGTCAACCCCGAGATCGATCCCGATGTCCCCGCCATGATCGGCGCTTCGGCTGCCCTGGCAATTTCTGGTATCCCCTTCAATGGCCCCATCGGTGCGGCGCGCGTAGGCTATGTCGACGGTCAGTACGTGCTGAACCCGACCTCCAGCCAGCTGAAGAAATCCACCATGGATCTGGTCGTGGCCGGTACGGAAGAAGCCGTGCTCATGGTCGAATCCGAAGCCCGCCAGTTGTCTGAAGAAGTGATGCTGGGCGGCGTGACTTTCGGCCACGAGCAGATGCAGGCCGCCATCAACGCGATCCACGATCTGGTTGCCGAAGCCGGCAAGCCGGAGTGGGATTGGCAGCCGTCCGCCAAGAACGACGCGCTGATCACTGCCGTGACCGCCGCCGCGCATGACGCCCTCCAGGCCGCCTATCAAATCCGCAGCAAGCAGCAGCGCACTACCACGCTGCGCGAGACGTATACCGACGTCAAGGCCAAACTGGCCGAACACGCCGCCGCCAAGGGCGAAGAAGCGCCCAACGCCGTCGAAGTCCAGAACATCCTGTTCGACCTGGAAGCGCAGATCGTGCGCGGCCAGATTCTGAACGGCGAGCCTCGTATCGACGGCCGCGACACCCGTACCGTTCGCCCCATCAGCATTCGTCTGGGGGTTCTGCCCCGCGCACACGGCAGCGCGCTGTTTACCCGTGGCGAAACGCAGGCTCTGGTTGCCGCGACACTCGGCACCAAGCAGGACGAGCAGATCATTGATTCCATCATGGGCGAGTCGCGTGACCGCTTTATGATGCACTACAACATGCCCCCGTTCGCAACCGGCGAAGCGGGCCGTTTCGGTGCACCCAAGCGCCGTGAAATCGGCCACGGCAAGCTGGCCAAACGTGCGCTGTCCCCGCTGCTGCCCGTCGCTGAAGACTTCCAGTACACCATTCGTGTGGTGTCGGAGATCACTGAATCCAACGGTTCCTCGTCCATGGCGTCGGTCTGCGGCGGCTCGCTGGCCATGATGGACGCGGGCGTGCCCGTGGGCGAGCACGTGGCCGGCGTGGCCATGGGCCTCATCAAGGACGGCGGTAAGTTCGCCGTGCTGACCGACATTCTCGGCGACGAAGATCACTTGGGCGACATGGACTTCAAGGTGGCCGGTACGGTCAACGGCATCACCGCCTTGCAGATGGACATCAAGATTCAGGGCATCACCAAGGACATCATGCAGGTCGCGCTGGCTCAGGCTCGCGAAGGTCGCCTGCACATCCTTGAAGCCATGCGCGCAGCCATAGAAGGCTCCCGCACCGAGCTCTCCGAGTTCGCCCCGCGCATGCTGACTCTGAAGATCAATCCCGAGAAGATCCGCGATGTGATCGGCAAGGGCGGCGCCACCATCCGTGCGCTCACCGAAGAGACCGGCACCCAGATCGATATCAGCGACGACGGCAACATCACCATTGCCAGCGCTGATCTGGACAAGGCACGCGAAGCCGAGCGCCGCATCAAGGAACTCACGGCCGACGTCGAAGTGGGCGAAGAGTACGAAGGCCCGGTCCTGCGCCTGCTCGATTTTGGCGCCATCGTCCAGGTGCTGCCCGGCCGCGACGGCCTGCTGCATATTTCCGAGATCGCCAACTACCGCATCGCCAACATCAACGATGTGCTGAAGGTCGGTCAGATCGTTCGCTTCAAGGTCATCGAAGCCGACGACAAGGGCCGTCTGCGCCTGTCGATCAAGGCCATTGGCGGCATCGAAGCGCAACAGGGCGAAGGCGCCGCGCCCGAAGCCTGAGCTTGAAACCACTCCGCAGCGATTGCGGGGCGGGGTGGGAGCGTGCAGGCGTCCGCGGGGCGCCTCGGCCGCCGCCGCAATGCCCGAGTGGTGGAATAGGTAGACACAAGGGACTTAAAATCCCTCGCCGCAAGGCGTACCGGTTCGATTCCGGTCTCGGGCACCAATTGAAAAAGCCGCTGCTGCGATTCGCAGGAGCGGCTTTTTAACTGAAGACCGTGTCGCGAAGGTAATGCGCAGGCGCCGCAACGCCCCTGTGTCTTCAGAGGATCATGAGGTAGAAGATCGATGCTGTTTCCGGATGGGCTCATTAATCATGCTGCATTCATTCTGTTTACTGGAATTGCGGTCTATGCCCAGAACCTGACGGGCTTCGCGCTGGCGTTGGTGCTGTTGGGTCTGGTGGGCTTTACCGGCATCGTGCCGCTGGAAGACGCCATCAACGCCGTTTCGATCATCGCCGTCGTGAATGCCGCACTCTTCCTTTATCGGCGCAGGCCGTTCAGGCTGGAACCGGCCTTTCGGCCCGCCATAGGGGGAAGCCTGGTCGGCTACTTCGTCGGCATGGGCATACTGGGCATCCTTTCTTCGCACTCCTACGAACTTCTCAAGCTTTTGCTGGGACTCAGCATCATTGCTTGCGCTTTGCTCCTGTGGCGCACAGCCAAGCCATCGGCGCTTCCATATAGCGCGGGCAGGTTCGGTTTTGTCGGCTGGCTTTCAGGCATACTCGGCGGCATGTTTTCGACACCGGGGCCCCCACTGGTGTATGCGGTGTATCGACAGCCATGGTCGCTGCGGACTATGCAGGAGTCGCTGGTATTTTGCTTTGGGATTGGAGCGGCCCTCCGGCTCGTGGTCATGAGCGTCAGTGGGCAGGTCAGCGCTCAAGCCGTGCTCTTGGGAGTAGAGTCGCTTCCCATCGTGTTGGCGATCACCGCGCTTGCGGCGAATCGCAAGCCGCCATTCTCGCGAAAGGCGCTGCAACATATGGTGTGCATACTGCTGATCTGCGCGGGCGCGGGGATGCTGTTCTAGGCTGGCCACTGGCCGGCGGGGCGGTGGCACTCAAGTTGTTGACGCGGAGCCGTTGTAGACCCGGGCCGTTCGAAAACCTGAAAGCCCCCTTTCGGAACATTGCGGTTTGACTGCGCGTTCAAACGTAGTTGAATAGTCTCCGACAAGGAGGCCAGCATGACCAACCCCAGTCTTGAACAGCTGATCGATAACGGCGCGCTATACGGCACCAAGGTGCTGGAGCTCGGCTCCACGGCCTCCGGGCCCTTCTGCGGCCGCATATTCGCGGACTTCGGCGCAGAGGTGGTAAAGGTCGAGTCCGCCGCCGGTGATCCCATACGTGGCCTGGGCCACGAGTACAAGGGCAAGTCGCTATATGCCGCCAGCATCCTGAGGAACAAGGAAAACGTCTCGATCGACCTCAGGATGCCTGAAGGCCAGGCTCTGATAAAGAAGCTCGTCCCCCATTTCGATGTGGTCATCGAGAACTTTCGCCCTGGCACTCTGGAAAAGTGGGGGCTCGGCTACGAAGACCTGATAAAGGTGAAGCCGGACATCATTCTTACCCGAATCAGCGGCTACGGGCAGACCGGCCCCTATAGCGGCAAGCCCGGCTATGGCGTGATCGGCGAGGCCATGAGTGGGCTGCGCGACCTGATCGGCGATCCGGATCGGCCCCCGTCTCGGGTCGCCATGCCGCTGACCGACTACATCACCGGTATTTACTCCGTAGTGGGCACCCTGATGGCCCTGCGCGTGCGCGACCTCACCGGTTGCGGGCAGTTCGTGGACGCCAGCCTGATCGAGTCGGCGTTCAGTTTCGTAGAGTCCTACGTACCGGCCTATGCGCAAAAGAAAGTGACCGAAACTCGCTCCGGTGCACGGCTCCCGCAAAGCGCCCCCAACACCATCTTCCGCTGCCAGGATGGCGAGTACGTTCACATCGCGGCACTGGCGGACAATGTTTTCCGGAGACTGGCCGAGGCCATGGGGCAGGCCGCGCTGGCTGACGATCCGAAGTTCAAGACCCAGAGCGCGCGGAACTCCAATGAATCCGAGATCGAAGGCATCGTGCAGCACTGGGCGGGAGGAAAGAGTTCGGGAGACGTTCAGGGCATTCTCAATGCGGCGCACGTGCCGGCGACGAAGATATTCAAGATGAAGGACATTTTCGAAGACCCGCACTTCGAAGAACGGTGCATGCTGGTGGACGTCGAGGACGAAGACGTTGGCAATGTGACGCTTGCCGGTGTCGTTCCAAAACTCAGCCGAACGCCCGGAAAGATCAAATGGACCGGACGCAGAATCGGCCAGGACACCCAGAAGTTGCTGATCAAATATCTTGCCCTTTCGCCGGAAGAGATCAAGCGGCTGGAAGACGAAGGCATCGTACGGCTCGACCAGGCCGCGAAACAGCCGCAAGCAAGCTGAATATTGTTAAAGGAGACAAAGTGGAAAAATTCAAGGCATTCCGAGTCCATACGATCGATGGCAAGGCCGTGTGCAGGTTCGAACAGCTATCCATGGACGACATCGACGACGGTGCCGTCGTCATCAAGGTCGCCTATTCGGCAATTACTTATAAAGACGCCATGGCCGCCCGGGGCATGGGCAAGAACGTGCGTACAGATCGGCCCTGCGTCACCGGTGTCGACCTCTCGGGTACGGTCGTCGAATCCAAGGACCCGCAGTTTGCGCCGGGCGATCGGGTGGCTGTCACCAATTATCAGCTCGGTACCTTCCACGATGGCGCTTACGCGGACTACGCCCGGGTTCCGGCGGAATGGGTGGTTCCGTTACCCGACACGCTTTCCTTGTTTGAAGCCATGGTCCTGGGAACATCGGGCCTGACCGCGGCTCTGGCCGTCGATCGCTTCCAGAAAGCGGGGGTCAGGCCCGAGGACGGCCCCATCGGCATCTCAGGTGCGACGGGCGGTGTCGGCAGCCTGGCCATCAACATGCTTTCCAACCTCGGATATGAAGTCGCAGCGATTTCCGGGAAAAAAGAACAAGAGGGCTATCTGAAGGAGATCGGCGCTTCTCAGGTGATTCTTCGTGAAGAATTCATGAAGGACAAATCGCCCATGGTGAGCGGCGCCTATATGGCCGCGGCGCTCGATAATGTCGGCGGACCATTTCTGGAACGTCTGTGCGCGAACATGAAGCCTCATGGCAAGGTGGCCATCGCCGGCATGGTGTTCGTTGAGACTACCATGTCGGTGCTGCCCTTTGTCCTGCGCTCCGTGGATATCTTGGGCATCAACGTTTCGCGGCAGCTCGCCATGCCGGAACGCAAAAAATTATGGGAACGCATGGGAACGGATTTGAAGCTCAGCAAGGCGGATCTGATCGCCAATACGATACCGTTCGAAGATCTCGACAAACGCATGGACAGTTTCTTCGATGTATCGACGGTGGGCCGAGTCGTCGTGGAAGTGACGGAAAAGCGCGGCGGTTAACGGCGGCGGCCTTTCGGACCAACACGGTAAGCCGGTCCTTTACGGATTACTGACTGAGGAATGCAGATGGATTTTTCACTGACGGAAGATCAGCGCATGCTCGTCGATGCCGCGAGCGCGGTGAGCAAGAAACACATACAGCCGCTGCTTGAATCCCGGGACAAAGACAAGCCTCTGGCAAAGAAAGATGTGCTGGACATACTCTCGAAGGCCTCGGATGTGGGGCTTACTTCCGCACGGATTCCGGAAGAGGGCGGAGGAATGGGCCTCAAGATGCTGGATTACGGCCTGATCATGGAGCAGATGCCGCCCACCGTAGGCTTGATCGTTCAGCCCCACGAAGCCACGACCACCCGCATCTATTTCGGCGGCTCAGAAGATCAAAAAGAACGATACGTCGAAAAACTCATGGCGGGCACGATGATCGGGGCGACAGGCAGCAGCGAACCCGGCTGCGGGTCCGACCCCCGTGGCATCAAGACGACCGGCGAGATCCACGAGGACACGATCGTCGTCAACGGTAGAAAGCAATGGATTTCCAACGCCACCGTCTGCGATGTCATTCATATCACTTGCCGGATTTCCAATGGTGAAAATGGCTACCGCATGGGCAGGGTGCTGGTAGAACAGGGGGAGTCTCCCTTCGAGACCCGGGAAGTCGAGATGCACGGCCTGTGCCAGTCGCCATTGGGCGAAGTGCTGTTCAACGATTGTGTGGTGCCCGCCCGCAATATTTGTCCCGACGACGAGAACACCGCGAAGCTGCTGACCATCACCTGGCTGGCGAACCGACCGACGGTCGGCTTGATGGCCGTGCACCTGGCACAGCGGGCTTTGGACATGAGCCGGGAATACGTGGGGGTGCGCAAGCAGTTCGGCAAGAATATCGGCGCCTTCCAGTCCATACAAGTGGACCTGGCCGATATGGAAACGCTTGTCATGTCATCACGACTGCTCTGTTACAACGCGCTTTCCGCCATCGACAACGGCGTACGTGCCAATGGCCTGTCGGCCATGGCCAAGCGACATGCCGTCGACTCATGCGACAAAGCAATCGCGCTGGCAATGCGCGTGCACGGCGCCATGGGGTTGAGCAAAGAATTGGGCCTGGAGCAGATGGCCCGCGACGTCCGAACCTTGACTATCCCTGACGGCACACCGGGAATTCTGGCCCTGATACAGGGCAGGGAATTAACGGGAGTCGATGCCTTCAGATGACCCTGCGGCAAAGCGTCGCCGGCACCCGTTTTTTACGGAAGCAGCTTTCCGGCCTGTTAATAACTAGAACACAACTAGGAGACAAAGGCATGAAAAGGCGTATGTTCATCAAGGCGGGCGTATCCCTCCCGTTCGCCGGCTTGGTTATCCCGATGACGGGTCTTGCCGCGTCGCCATCCGGCTACCCGGCGAAGCCCATCAGTCTGATCGTCGGCTACACCGCAGGGGGGAATGTAGACAACTTTGCACGGGCGCTCGGGAGCGAGGTTGGAAAGCTGCTGGGTCAGCCGATGGTCATCGAGAATAGGCCGGGCGCCAACGAGATGCTCGCGGCCCAGACCGTCGCCAGGGCCGAGCCGGACGGTTACACGATTCTCATTTCCACTGAAGCACCCATCACGCAGAGCCAGTTTCTCTACAAGAAAGTCAACTATGTGCCCGAAGACTTCACTCCTGTCTGCCTCCTGGTTCGAGTGCCGCTCGTGCTTGTGGCGCGTCCCGATTTTCCGGCGAACACGCTTAAGGATTTCATCGAAGTGTCTCGCAAGAACAAGCTCATAGGCGGGTCGGCAGGTATCGGCGGAGTTACGCACCTACCGATGGCGATGCTCGCCAAGACACAGAACATCGAATGGACCCATGTGCCGTACAAGGGGTCGGCCGCCATGTTCCCCGACCTCATGACTGGCAGAATCGACGCCTGCTTCACCGGAAGCAGCGCAGCTATTTCCCACATCCAGTCAGGAGGCGTGAAGGGCATCGCAGTGGGTTCGCCCGAGCGTCTTTCCGCCATACCTCAAGTGGAGACCTTTGCTGAAAACGGCATAGACGACATCGGGTCGAGTTACACCATCGCGGCCTACGGTCCGAAAGATATGGACAAGCAGGCTGTTCAGCGGCTTGCGAGCGCGTTCAAAACGGTTCTGGGGGAGCGCGGATTTATCGAAAAGGCGGTTTCTCCCAGCGGCTTCATCGTGGACGGGACGGTGGACAAGGAATTCGCGGCTTATCTGGAACAAGACCGTGTGGTGCAAAAGGAGCGGGTCAGGGTCTCGGGGGCGCAACTGAATTGAACCCGCGCTTTACGTCGACTGTCACAGAACAGGCGAGCATTCGAGAAAGCGCTCTATTGAGTGCTCGTCGAAGTCCTTCTTCAGGTAGATTTCGACCACCACCCGTATGAAGTCCACAGTCGATGGCGACAGGAACTCGATGTCGTTGAAGACGATGCGCCGTTCGCGGAACGCCCAGTCTTCATTGAGATGCCCGATATCGAAGTCGAATTTCTTGCTGAAACGGGTGGCGACCGATTCCGGAATGACGGCAATACCCGCGCCCGCTTCGATCAGCCTGATGATGGGCTCGAAGCCATCGAGCAATACCCGGTAATTGGGCCGGCATCCGGCCTTGTCGAATTTTTCATTCAAGAACTGAAAAAGCGTACTGCCTGAGATATTGAGCATCGGGTACTTGGCGATGTCTTTCAAGCCGATCGGCGAGGCCTGCAATATAGGGTGATTTCGCGGGGTGGCAACCACCAGGTAGTCCACGGCAAACAAGATGGTGTTCAGGTTCCTGAAGTCTTCCATACCGGCCACCACAGCAATGTCCGCTTCGTGGTCCAATATGCTTCGAATGGCTTGCTGGGTGTTCTTTTGCTGAACGTCGATGGTGATCTTGGGGTTGTAGTTCAGCAGGCTTAGAATGACTTCCGGGATGATTTCCGAAGTGGATGCAGCGTTCGCAATGACGCGAAGGTGCTCTGATGAAGAATAATTTTTCTTCTGAAATATCTTCTTGGTCAGTTCGTACTCTGCCACGATTCTTTTCGCGTGAGACAGAAACTCCGCGCCCGCGGTGGTGAGCAGCACGCCATTCGGCTCTCTATAGAACAGACGCACCCCCAACTGGTTTTCCAGGCTCTTGAGCCGGCTGCTCGCTGCCGATGGCGAACGCGCGCCGTCCCGTGCACCTTGCGTCAGGCTCCCCGCACTGGCCACTTTCAGGAATAGCTGCATGTCTGCAATGTCGAAGTGCATTCGCAGAAGGTCCTTGTAAGATTTTTTGAACCCGGTCTCCGTTTTTCATTCTACGGCATGCGCTGATCAAACGTCCTACACGATGCGATAATGCTCGGGCATGGTAGAGGTCGCAGATATGGATACAAAACTACGAATCGACAAATGGCTGTGGGCGGCGCGTTTCTACAAAACGCGTGCCTTGGCGGTGGACGAGCTCGGAAAGGGCCGGGTCCTGGTCAACGGACAGACGGCCAAGCCGGCCCGAGAAGTCGGGCCGGGTGATCTGGTGGCCGTCCGAAAGAGTGATCCGCCGATCGAGGTCCGCGTACTGGGCGTCAGCCGGGTAAGAGGGCCCGCCCCGGTGGCGGCACAGCTGTATGAAGAGACAGACGAGAGCGCGGCTAAGCGCGCACACGCGGCGGAAATGCGCCGCCTCGCGCCCGAGCCATCGCATGACTACGACGAAGGCCGCCCGACAAAGCGAGATCGCCGCATTCTTGCTGCGATACGCGGGAGGTAGCTGGCGCGGCACGCGCGCCCTTGAAGGAGAGAAACCATGTCGGGATCGACGGCAAGCGAGAAGCGTAAGGCGTTCAAGCAACTCCATCGTTCGGGCACATTCGTCATTCCCAACCCCTGGGATGTCGGCAGCGCAAGGGCCCTGGCCTCCATGGGTTTCAAGGCGCTGGCCACAAGCAGCGCGGGCTACGCCTGGTCTAGCGGCCGGCCTGATGGCGGCATTTCACGGTCGGACATGCTTGCCCACATGCGATCGATGGTCGAGGCCGTGAATCTGCCCGTCAATGCCGACTTCGAAAGCGGCTTTGCAGATTCGCTGGACCAGCTGGAAAAAAGCGTGCAGATGGCTATCGAGACCGGTGTGGCGGGGCTGTCACTCGAGGACTCGACTGGTACTCCCGGATCGCCCTTGATGTCCGTCGACGATGCTGCAGCCAGAATCGCCGCCGCTCGCTCCGCCATCGACAGGCTGGGGGGCGACACGTTGCTCGTCGGCCGCGCAGAGAACTTCTTCATTGGCGTGCCCGACCTTGACGATGCCATTGCGCGCCTTCGGGCCTACTCCGAGGCGGGCGCCGATTGTCTGTATGCGCCGGGCATAAAGACTTTGGAGGAGATCAGAGCCGTGGTCGCTGCGGTGGCGCCTAAACCGGTGAATGTCCTGATAGGGTGGGATAGCGAACTGACGGTCAAAGACCTCGCCGAACTGGGTGTCCGGCGTATCAGCGTGGGCGGCGCACTGGCGCGAGCCGCCTGAGGTGGTTTTCTTCAGGCAGCCAGGGCGATATCTGAAGAAGGGCGGTTTGACTTCGGCATAGGAACACCTGCGGGCGCGGACCTGAATAGCCTCTTGAAGTAGCGCCGTCGTGGGCGACCCAATCATCTGATCAGGACGTTTTCACGGATAGGGACAACAGCGGACTCGTCCTGGAAAAGCCCGGTTCAGCGGCTGCCGACCGTTGGCGGAGGCGGTGAGATTCGAACTCACGAACGGTTGCCCGTTGCCGGTTTTCAAGACCGGTGCAATCGACCACTCTGCCACACCTCCGGGAAAGTCCGAAAGTTTAGCGCATGTCGGCGGCATTGTGGGCTTTGAGGCGATAATAGCCGCTTTCCCATCAAGCATCCGAGATAGGAGTCGACATGAAAGCAGTGGAAATCTCGCAGCCCGGCGCACCCGAAGTCCTCACTCCGGTGGAGCGGCCCATGCCCGAAGCCGGTCCTGGCGAGGTTCTCATCAAGGTATCGGCCGCCGGCGTGAACCGGCCCGACGTTTTCCAGCGCAAAGGCGGCTACCCTCCGCCTCCGGGAGCCTCCGATCTGCCGGGCCTGGAAGTGGCCGGCGAAATTGTCGCTGGCGACGCCGCGGCGGCAGGCTTCAAGATTGGCGACAAGGTCTGCGCCCTGCTTGCCGGTGGCGGCTATGCCGAATACTGCGTGGCTCCTGTGGAACAATGCCTTCCCGTTCCCGCCGGCCTGAGCGAGATCGAAGCGGCCGGCCTGCCAGAAACTTATTTCACGGTGTGGAGCAATGTCTTCGATCGCGGCCGCTTGTCGACCGGCGAGACCTTGTTAATACATGGCGGCGCCAGCGGCATTGGGACCACGGCTATCCAGCTGGCCAAAGCCATGGGGCATACTGTGTACGCGACTGCAGGCAGCGATGATCGCGTTCGCGCAATTGAAGAACTGGGTGCGGATCTCGGCATCAACTATCGCGACAAGGATTTTGTCGAAGAAGTGAAGCGTGTCACCGACGGCCGTGGGGTTGACGTCATTCTCGACATGGTGGCCGGCAGTTATGTTGGCCGCAATATCAATTGCCTTGCCGACGATGGCCGTATCGTCATCATCGCGACATTGGGCGGGGTGAAGGGCGATATTGATGGCGGCCAAGTGCTGCGCCGCCGCCTGACCATTACCGGCTCCACATTGCGCCCGCGGCCTGTGTCATTCAAGGGCGAGATTGCCGCCAAACTGCGTGAACACGTCTGGCCCTTGCTCGAAGCGGGAAAGATCCGCCCGATCATCCACGCTACCTTCCCGCTGGCGGAAGCCTCGAAGGCCCATGCCATGATGGAAGCGGGTGACAATATCGGCAAGATCATCCTTACCGCCTGAGTTGATCCACGGTACAATGCCGGGTTAATCCAATTTTCCCAGGCATTTAACCGGTATGGTCAACACACCCCCCAAGCGCCTTGTCATCGGCAACTGGAAGATGCACGGTGACACGGCGTTTAACTCCGAGTTGCTCGCCGGCCTGCGCACGGGCATCGCCAGTGCGCCGCACTGCGATGTCGCCGTGTGCGTGCCGTTTCCCTATCTGTATCAGACACGGTCGCTTCTTGAAGGCTCCGGCGTGAGCTGGGGGGGGCAGGACGTCAGCGAACACGAAAAAGGCGCCTACACCGGTGAAGTCGCCGCAGCCATGCTTGCCGACTTTGAATGCCGTTGGGCGCTTGTGGGGCACTCCGAACGCCGCGGTTATCACGGTGAAAGCGACTCTACGGTTGCCGCCAAGGCCGCGGCTGCACTTGCAGCCGGGCTTACGCCGGTGGTCTGCGTGGGCGAAACCCTGCAGGAACAAGAATCGGGCCACACCCACGCCGTCATCGAGCGCCAGCTCGCCCCCGTATTGGCCCTGGGCGCTCCAGAAGTTGCTCGCATGGTCATCGCTTACGAGCCCGTGTGGGCCATCGGTACCGGCCGTACGGCCACGCCGGAACAGGCACAGGAAGTCCATGCGGCGATCCGCAATCGCCTGGAAGCGGCGGGCGCTCCGCAAGTCCGTATTCTGTACGGCGGCAGCGTCAAGGCATCGAATGCCGCCAGTCTATTTGCCATGCCTGATATCAACGGCGCGCTCGTGGGCGGCGCCGCATTGGTGGCATCGGAATTCTTAAGCATAGCGGCCGCCTGAGGCCTCGGAGTTTTCTTCATGGAATGGTTGTCTTCCGTCCTGATGGCGGTACAGGTCATCTCGTCGCTCAGCGTCATCGTCCTCGTGCTCTTGCAACAAGGCAAGGGCGCTGACATGGGGTCCGCTTTCGGTAGCGGCTCCGCCGGCAGTCTCTTCGGCGCCGCCGGCGCAGCGAACTTTCTTTCTCGGACCACCAAATGGGCAGCGATCATCTTCTTCGCTTCCAC
>JAEWFK010000035.1 GCA_023388835.1 Pseudomonadota bacterium
TGCGTTTGACCGGGGCGGAGCGCCGGTTCGGACAGACTCGTCACGAAGTCGCGGGTCGCTTCTTGGCCGGGCCGGTAGAAAATGTCCTGCGGCGGGCCGGATTCAACAATCTTGCCGCCATGCAGGAATACCACCTGTTGCGCGATGCTGGCGGCCAGCCGCAGATCGTGCGTGGCCATCAGCATGGTCATGCCCTCGCCGGCCAGCAGGCGCAGCACCTGGACGACTTCGCCGGCCAAGCTGGGGTCCAGCGCAGAGGTCGGTTCGTCGCACAACAAGACCCGAGGCGACGGCGCGAGCGCACGGGCAATGGCCACACGCTGTTGTTGGCCGCCCGAAAGCGTGGCGGGCCAGGCGTCCGCCTTGGAAGCCATGTCCACTTTCTCCAATAGTTCCATGGCGCGTTCCGCGGCACGCTGGCGCGGCCATTTCAGTACGGTGACCAGTCCCTCCATCACGTTCTCGATGACGCTGCGGTGGGGGAATAACTGGAAATTCTGGAATACCATGCCGGTCTGCCTGCGTATGCGCAGCGTGGCTTCTATGGGTGGTGTCACGCCCGTGAAGCTCATGATTTCCGTCCCCAGCGTGAGCACGCCTGCTTCGGGTATCTCCAGGAGATTCACGCAACGCAGCAGCGTGCTTTTGCCGCTGCCTGAAGGTCCGATCAGGGCCGTTACGCTGCCTTCAGGAATATCGACGCTGACCTGTTGCAGCACGTGCAGCGGGCCGAAATGCTTGGAGATGCCCTCTAGACGAATCATCTCAGTTTTCCTGCAAAGACGGCATGCTGGCCATAGCGTTTTTCGAGCCGGCCCTGAAGCGCGGACAGCGCGGAGCTGAAGATCAGGTAAATGAAGGCGGCTTCCAGGTACAGGATGAGCGGCTCATAGGTGACAGCCGCAATGCGCTGCGCCGCCTGGAAGATCTCTGGAACCGTCAGCACGGCGGCGAGCGACGTATCCTTGACCAGCGAGATGAAGGAATTCGCCAGCGGGGGGACTGCCACCCGCGCGGCTTGCGGCAGCACTGTTCGGCGCAGGGCTTGTGCGCGCGTCATGCTCAGCGAATACGCGGCTTCCCATTGTCCCTTGGGGGTGGCCCCGATGGCGGCGCGGATCACTTCAGAGTTGTAAGCTCCGACATTCAGCGTGAAGCCGATAAGGGCGGCGGGCAGCGGGTCGAGCACGATGCCGACACTGGGCAAGCCGTAAAAGATCACGAAGAGCTGAACCAGTAGCGGGGTGCCGCGAATCAGCCATACGTAGAAGCGCACCAACCATACAAGAGGAGCGGGACCGAACAGGCGGATCAGCGCCACGAGAAAGGCGAGCATGAGCCCGGCCGCGAACGAAATAAGCGTCAGCGGAACGGTGAACTTCAGACCGGCATACAGCAGCGGCCAGAATGAATCGGCCATCAGTTGCAACCAGGCCGGCATCAGTGTTTCGGCGGCGTCCGGCATAAGGGTTCAGCGCCGCTCAGCGTTGTGACAAGTCGGTGCCAAAGTACTTTTCGGAGATCTCGCGATAGGTGCCATTCGCCTTGATGTCCTTCAGCGCCTGATTGATGGCCGCCAGCAATTCAGGGTTGCCTTTGCGTATCAGCACGCCTGATTCGCTGAATTCCTTGCCGGTATCGCGCGCGACGATGTGCACGGGTGCATTGGGTTTCTGTGTCTTGAAGTCGAGAAAGGACAATTCATCGTTGACGGTTGCGTCTACGCGCCGCGATAGCAGTAACTCAATAGATTCATTGAAGCCTTGCACCGCCACCACTTCCGCGCCAGCCTGTTGCGCCAGCTTGCCGAAGTTGCTGGTCAGCGTGTTGGCGGAACGCTTGCCCTTCAGGTCGGCGAAGTCTTTGATGTCCTTGTTGTCCTCACGCACGATGAGCACGGCGGCCGATGAGATATACGGATCCGAGAAATCGTATTTGGCCTTGCGCGCTTCGGTAATGCTGACTTGGTTCATGACGGCGTCGTAGCGTCCGGCGTCGAGTCCGGCAATGAGACCGTCCCATTTGCCTTCTACGAATCGCGCTTCGACCCCCAGACGTTCGGCGATGGCCCGGCCAACCTCCACATCGAATCCGGTCAGGCCGGAGGCATCATGGAAAGTGAAGGGAGCGTAGGTTCCTTCCGTGCCGATACGGATGGCGCCCGCCTCGCGGATGCGTTCGAAGTCATCCTGAGCGTAAGCGGCCGGGGCAAGTGAGGCCAGCATGCCGGCCGAAAGAATCAGGGTTGGGACAAGTGCTCTCATGGCGGGCTCCTGTGGCATGGGAAGCAGGAAGGCATTCGCCCGAGCGGGCAATTATCGATCCCCTTTGCCGGCCACGGCCTGTGAAGCGACGACCAGCCCGGCTTTCCATAGACAGATGAGCGGAGCCAGGCAATACCGCGGCCCGGCATATTCCCGCAGGACGAGCATCGCATGCGGCCCCAGCCTCGTGCACGGACGCGCGCGCCCTGTCATGGTTGCTACTCGATCGTCATCAGGCTGGCGTTGCCGCCTGCAGCAGCGGTGTTGATGCTGACGGCCCTTTCCAGAAGGAGCGGTTCAAGCGCGTAGGACATGCCGTGTGCCAGGCTTTCACTGGTGAGCCCCTGGACTGAGACGATAGGACCGGAGCGCCCAGCGAGATGGCGGTTCATCTCCTGCAAGGCGTCTGCGTCCCCCTCGAACAAGACAGCGTCGAACTGGGCTTCGGCGACCTTGGCCTGCGCGACCATGTCGATACGGTTGCGTACGCTGCCGTCCATCTTGGCAAGCAGCTCGCGCAGCGCAGGAGTCTCGGTGAACAGCGCGCGGTTCCCGGTCTTCAGCACTGAGTCCAGCTGAGCGCGCAGCCCCCGCTCGCTGCGAGCGATGCATAGAATCGTGCCGCGTGGCAGTACATGGTATTCGTTGCTTTCGCCGGTGGGGCCGGGTAGCGGCAAGGTGACGGGCAGGCCACCGGACAGGTCGATGCCCGCCGGCATGCCCGCCGGTCGCGTGGCCAGCAGGCGGTAAAGGTACAAGGGCCCGCCCGCCTTGGGCCCGGTCCCCGACAGCGCCTCGCCGCCGAAGGGCTGTACGCCCACCACCGCACCGACGATATTGCGATTGACGTAGACGTTCCCGGCCCGGATGCGGGTCATGACTTGAGCCACGGTTTCATCGATGCGGGTGTGCAGCCCGAAGGTCAGCCCGTAGCCTGTCGCATTGACCGCATCGAGCACCTGGTTCAGATTCTCACGCGGGTAGCGCAATACATGCAGCACCGGCCCGAAGACTTCACGCTCCACACGGCGGATATCGTCGATCTCGATCAGTGTGGGTGCCACGAAGGTGCCCTGCTGAGCGCTTTGCGGCAACGCGAGCTGCAATACGTTCATGCCCGCTTCCCGCATCTGTTCGATGTGAGTCTCGATGCTGCGCGCGGCCTCGGCATCGATGACGGGACCCACGTCGGTCGAAAGCCGGTCGGGGTTGCCGACCTGCAGTTCGTGCATGGCACCGCGCAGCATCTGCAATAGGCGATCGCCGCAATCGTCCTGCACGCACAGGATACGCAGGGCGGAACAGCGCTGTCCGGCGGAATCGAACGCGGAAGTAAGAACGTCATAGACCACCTGTTCCGCCAAGGCGGAGGAGTCCACCACCATGGCATTCTGACCTCCGGTTTCCGCGATCAACGGAACGGTGGCGCCGTCACGGGACAG
>JAEWFK010000060.1 GCA_023388835.1 Pseudomonadota bacterium
CAGCTATCGGCCTTTGCCCTGGGTCATCAGGGCAAGCTGCCCAAGCGCATGCCCGAAGACTCGCGCAATCGCCGCCTGGCTCTCTTCTGTCTGCGACTGGCCGTGCTCTTGTGTCGGCGGCGCGAAGACATGCAGGAACTTCCGGTCGCCCTTCGGGTGCAGGCGAAGCGCATTTTGATCCGCGCTTCCAGCCAGTGGCTGAAATCCCGCCCGCTGACCGCTTACTCGCTCGAGGGCGAATGCATAGAATGGAAGAAAGCAGGCTTCACCGTGCAAATCGAAACCGTCACTCCGTAGGGCCGAACTGCGCTCGGCCCCGGAGCACGGGCGGCTTACGGCATGCCGAAATGGCGTCGATACCGGCGATCCATGTCTTCGACATCGAGAAACACCGGAAAATCCGCGGTATTGAAGTCGGGATCCCATGCCGGCTCGCCGCAAATGCGAGCGCCTGCTTTGATATAGCCTTTGATCAGCGGCGGCGTGCGGGCCGGCAGGTCGGCATCGAGCCGGTTAACCGGATAGGGATGATGCGGGCGCAATACAGGAAGATCGCTCGCTTTCGCCATGCCCCCTCGCGCTTCGTTCCAGACATGTGCCGCCGTCGCGCCGCCATCGCGCAGGCTTACGCTTGCACAACCGATTACATAGCGTAGTTTCAAGTGCTTGACGACGCCAGCGATGCCTGCCCAAAGCAGCATGATCACGGCGCCGTTGCGGTAGTCGGGGTGAATGCAGGAGCGGCCCAATTCGATTACCAGGCTGCGCCGGGCTCCCAAGCCCGACAGATCGAACTCCGATTCGGAATAGTAGCCACCGAGCCGCGCGGCATTCACCGGTGTGAGCAGCCGATACGTACCGACAATGCGACCGGTGGCCTGTTCGCGCACCATGAGATGCTCGCACCAGGCGTCATAGGCATCGGCGTCGATGCCGACGGCCGAATCCGGAAAAACCGCCTTCATTTCCTCGGAGAACACCGAGTAGCGCAAGCGTTGCAAGGCTTCGATCTCTTCGGCGCTGCGGGCCACGGCAACTTCGAGACTGCCGGCGGCGATGGCCGGCAGCGATAGGGCATGCGAACGACCTAGATGACGATCTCGTATTTCCAACATGACAATGCACCAATGCGGACTGACAATGCCCGGCATTATCGGCAAGCAATGTGTCAGTACTTCGACGGCAACATTACCTGCTTGTTAAATCCACGGCGACCAACCGTTGTACGCCCTCTTCCGCCAGCGCCGCGTCTTCCGCTTCCACCATCAGCCGCAGCTTGGGCTCGGTTCCCGACGCGCGAATGAGCACGCGTCCTCGACCGTCAAGCATGGCTTCGACTTCTCGACGTGCGGCGTCCAGCCCGCCATGGCTCTGCCAATCGACACCGGGTTCCAGGGGAACGTTCACCATATTCTGGGGGTACATCCGCAGGTCGCCCACCAGCCCTGCCAGGCTCTGACCGCTGCGGGCCATGGCTTGCAAGACCTGCAAGGCGGCAATGATGCCGTCTCCGGTCGTGTGCTGATCCAGGCAGAGCAGGTGGCCGGAACTCTCCCCGCCGAACAGCCAACCTTTTTGCAGCAACGCTTCAAGCACGTAACGGTCGCCGACCTTGGCACGCAGGAAAGGCACACCAAGATCCTGCAGCCGCTTCTCCAGGCCAAAATTGGTCATGAGCGTGCCGACCACGCCCTCGACCGGTTTGCTGAGCATGCGGTCGCGGACGATTACATAAAGCAGTTCGTCTCCGTTGTAGAGTCGCCCCTCGGCATCCACCATCTGCAGACGATCTGCATCGCCATCCAGCGCGATACCCAGATCGGCTCCGCGGGCCCGGACTTCGTCGACCAAATGGTCGGGGTACATGGCGCCCACCCCTTCATTAATGTTGAAGCCATCTGGCTGACATCCCACGGGGAAGACTTCCGCACCCAGTTCACGGAACACGTGAGGTGCAATATGGTAGGCGGCGCCGTGCGCAGCATCCACGACAATGGACATGCCTGAAAGCGCCAGTTCGTTGGGAAAGGCGCTCTTGCAGAACTCGATATAGCGCCCGGCGGCGTCATCGATGCGCCGCGCCCGCCCTAGATGCTCAGAGTCGACACAGTCGAGCGGTTCTTCGAGCATGGCCTCGATTTCGGACTCCACTTCGTCGGGCAGCTTCATGCCATTGCCTGAGAAGAACTTGATGCCGTTGTCATGATACGGATTGTGCGAAGCGCTGATCACGATCCCTGCCACGAGCCTCAGCGTACGCGCGAGATAGGCCACGGCTGGTGTGGGTACCGGGCCCGCCAGCAGCACGTCGATGCCCGCCGCCGAGAGGCCGGCTTCCAGCGCGGATTCCAGCATATAGCCGGATATTCGGGTGTCCTTGCCGATGACCACGGTGGGCCGGCCCCGGCCCGGATGATTCCTGGCCAGCACTCGCCCCGCCGCATACCCTAGACGCAGCGCGAAAGCCGCGTTGATGGTGGGTCCACCGACCCGACCGCGAATTCCGTCGGTGCCAAAATATTTACGTTCGCTCATACGAAGGACTCATTCTTAATGGTGCGCCATATTTTTACCGCGTCCACGGTTTCGGCGACATCGTGCACACGGAGTATATGCCCGCCTTTTTCCAGACCGTACAGGGCAGCCGCAAGACTGGCGGCCAGGCGTTCACGGGGCTCGCGCCCCACCACATGGCCCAGCATGGACTTGCGGGAAAAGCCAAGCAGCCAGGGATAAGGCGGCACTTGCATGCGATCCAGATGACGCAGCATGGAATAGTTCTGGCCCGCTGTCTTGCCGAATCCGAATCCGGGATCCAGCACGATGCGCCGTGGCGAAATGCCTGCGTTCACCAGGGCTTGCGCGCGGTCCGCCAGAAAGGCGCGAACATCGGCGACCACATCGAGATACTGCGGATTCTGCTGCATTGTGCGCGGCTCGCCCTGCATGTGCATGATGCACAGCCCGCAGTCACTGTCGCCGACAGCGTCGAGCGCGCCGGGTTCCTGCAAGGCCCTGATATCGTTAATCATGTCGGCGCCGACCTTGATGGCCTGGCGCATGACTTCCGGCTTGAATGTATCTACGGAAAGCGGCACACCACTGTCGCGAAGCGACTCGATAACAGGCAGCACACGGTCGAGTTCGCCATGGGCCGACACCGGTTCTGCGCCTGGCCGGGTCGATTCGCCGCCGATGTCTATCATGTCCGCGCCGTCGGCAATCATGCAGCGTGCGCGTTCGATCGCTCGATCAATGGACAGCTCACCACCGCCGTCGGAAAAAGAATCGGGGGTCACATTCAGGATCCCCATAACCAAAGGGCGCCCGAGATCGAGCTCGAAGCGCCCACATTGCAGTGTTGTCGACATGTTGTAGTACTGGCGGAGCCGTGTACAGGATCCGGCCCGCAGGCCGGATCCTGACTCAGACCGGAGTGGCGGCGGTGCTTCCGCCGGTCGTGGGCGAAACGCCAGCCGCCGGAGGAGTTTGGTCGGTGGTGTCCGAAGGCGGCGGAGACGACTTCGGAGGACGCGGCGACTTGCCTTCCATGATGTCATTGATCTGATCGGCGTCGATGGTTTCCCATTCGAGCAGGGCAGCCGCCATGGCATGCATCTTGTCGCTGTGGTCTTCGATGAGCGT
>JAEWFK010000114.1 GCA_023388835.1 Pseudomonadota bacterium
GCCAGGTAAAACAGGCCCGCCCACACGGCCGCCATATAGCGGCGCGCCGGGTCGGGATCCGCGTCGCGGCTCATGCAGATCGCGGCGGTGATGGCGGCAAGGTTGAACGAAAAACCGCCGAAAGGCGCAAGCACAAGCCCTGCTGCGCCCGTCCAGCCGATCAACGGGCCGGCCGAGGTGGTATAGCCGTTTGCGCGCAATACTGCCAAGCCGGGAACGTTTTGCGAGGTCATGCTCACGATGAACAGGGGAATGGCCACGCCGACGAAGGCGGGCCAGGAGAATTCCGGCGCCATGAATACCGGGGCGGCGGGCGTCCAGTCCAGCGCCTCCAGCTTGAGCAGACCCAGCATCGCCGCGCAGACCATGCCGGCTGCCAGCGCAAGCGGCACGGTGTAGCGAGGCAGCACTAAACGGGCCAGCAGCCAGGTGCCGAACATGACGCCCACGAGCAGCGGCTGCGTCTGCATGGACACGAAGGCGTCCATGCCAAAACGCACCAGTATTCCGCCCAGCATGGCGGCGGCCAGGTGCCGCGGCACATGGTCCATCAGTCGTTGGAAGCCCCCGCTTGCCCCGGCCACCGTGATCAGCGCCGATGTCGTGAGAAAGACCCCGATGGCCTGTGGCATGGTCAAGCCCTGGAGCCCAGTGACCAACAGGGCTGCGCCGGGGGTGGACCAGGCGGTAAGGATGGGACTGCGGAAATACAGCGACAGCCCGATACAGGTGGCGCCCATGCCGATGCCAAGTGCCCACATCCAGGAAGCGAGTTCCGCGGGCGTGGCGCCGGCTGCGGTCGCTGCCTGGAAGATGATGGCGACCGAACTGGTGTAGCCCACGAGGACCGCCACGAACCCCGCGGTGATATGGGACACGGAGAAGGGCAGGCGAAGGAACGGACGGCTTGCGGTCGGAGTGCTCATCGGATGCCCCTCAACGGGCGCAGCGGCAGGGAAAGAAGCGCAAATGCTAGCACGCTCAGATGGCGGCGGGCGGTACGGCGGTTGCTATCCTTGTGAACAGGCTTCTGGAGAACGAGCATGAAATCGAACCGCCCAGGCGAATACTCCGCCATCGACACTGACGGCGCCTCGCGCGCCGACCCTGGAATCGGCCCGAGCGACAGCTCGGATTCGATCAATGACCTTCCGGAGGAAATGCAGGACACCGACAGCGACCGGCAAGCCACGGGAGATCGCGCGTCGGTAGAGGAACGCCCCACTGTGGTCTCAGGCGAGGATGTGGACGTGGATAAGAGCGTGTCCGAGGACGAAGCCGGACTGGCTCATACGCCGCCTGACCCGGTGCGCAACGGCGGCAGGCCGGAGGACTGACCCCGTCGGTTCAGTATTCGGATTCCCGCCCGCCGTGGCGATCTTCGTAACGCCATCGCCATGGCGCCTGGGCATCCGGATCGGCCCATAGCCCTTGTGCGCGGACGCGCGCTTCGTTCTGCAGGCGGTACAGGCTTCGATCTTCCACATGGCGGTCATATACCCATGCCGCGCCCGCCGCCACCATCTCCTTGTTGACGCTCTTTCCTTCGCAAGATACGTCGCCAAGCAGCCGGCCATACTGGTCTCGACCCTGCGTGCGAATGACCGCCGTGGAGTTCTTACGGCAGAGCTTGCGCAGGATATTGCGCGACTGAATGCCGTGCGTCTGCTCCAGTTCCGGCGCATCGATCTGATGCATGCGCACAGCAGTCGTGCGCCTTTCGTCGGGACACTGCACACGCATGCTGTCTCCGTCGTGCACCGAACGAATCACGCAATGCAGGACGGCTTCCGCATGCGCCGCAGGAAGCGTTGCGGCGAGACAGCAGACGCCCGCCAACAGGAAGGCGGCCCCGGCGCGCCGCCCGGAATGAGGTGGCTTTTCGGCCGGGACAAACGGCTGGGGCCGGCGGCCTTGGGCCTCGGGGGAGCAAGGCATTAGTTGACCGAGCGCAGGGGACGCAATTTTTCCATCAACTGGTCGGCCGGAACTGGTCGCCCCGTGTAATAGCCTTGTATCTGATCGCAGCCCCGAGAGCTGAGATAGCGGTATTCATCCGGCGTTTCCACTCCTTCGGCCACCACGGTCAGTCCCAAGGTATGGGCCAGCGAGATGATGGCCTGCACGATGCCGGCGTTGTCGCGGTCCGTGGTGATATCGCGTATGAAAGACTGGTCGATCTTCAGGGTATCGACGGCAAAGCGCTTCAAGTGGGCGAGACTGGAATAGCCGGTACCGAAGTCGTCGATGGAGGTGCGCACGCCTAGCGCGCGCAAGCGTTCCAAGGTGGCGATGGACTGCCCCACATCTCCCATGAGGGCGCTTTCGGTGATTTCGAGTTCCAGGTATTGCGCCGTGAGCCCGGTTTCCTGCAATACCCGCGTCACCTTTTCCACCAGATCGTCCCGTTCGAGCTGAATTGCGGAAATATTGACCGATACGGGAACCGGCCGGTACCCGGCCTTCTGCCAAGTGCGATTCACCATGCAGGCTTCATTCAGCACCCACTCGCCGATAGGCACGATGAGTCCGATCTCTTCAGCCAAGGGGATGTAATCGCCCGGTGGAATCATTTTACCGTCGCTGGTCCGCCAGCGCAGCAGCGCTTCCACGCCCACAAGGCGACCGCTCAGGACTTCGATCTTCGGCTGGTAGTGCAGCAGGAACTCCCCTGCGGCCAGGGCGTGGCGCAGGCGGCTGATCCAGTCGAGTCTACCCACCGCGTCATTGTTGAGATTTGCGGTGAAGTAGCGATGGTGGTTGCGGCCCAGCGCCTTCGCGCGGAACATCGCCGCGTCGGCATGGCGCAACATGGTGTCTGCGTCGATTGCGTCGGAAGGGGCGATGCTGATTCCGATGCTGCAGGTGGCCTGGATGTCGCTGTCGTTGATGCGCCAGGGCTGGGCAATACCGGCCAGCACATTCTGCGCGACCACGGCGGCTTCCTCGCGCGAGGAAAGCTTGTCCAGCATGATGATGAATTCATCGCCGCCCTGGCGGGCTACGCTGTCGGTTTCGCGCAGACAGGAACATAGGCGGCTCGCGACGATGCGCAAATACTGGTCGCCGATCTGGTGCCCGAGGCTGTCATTGACGTACTTGAATTGGTCGACATCCACATACAAGACGGCGACATACTGATCTTGCGCGCGCTCGGCGAGCGCGTTCTCCAGGCGCTTCGATAGAGCGTTGCGATTCAGCAGGCCGGTCAGCGTATCGTGGGTCGCCTGATATTGGGCGACCGCTTCCTGCAACTTCCGTTTGGTGATCTCTTCGATCGAACCTTCGAAACACAGGAGCCTGCCGTCGTTGTCCTTCACGGCCCGGACGTTTTCCGAAATCCATATGACAGAGCGGTCGCGGCGATAGGCCTGCGATTCAAAGTTCATGACCGTGCCGTTGCGGTCGATCAGTTCCAGGAACTCGGCGCGCCGGTTGGGCTCGACGTAGACTTGGCTGCTGATACTGCCCAGGTCGTTCAGGAAATCTTCAGGACGCTCGTACCCGAACATTCGAGCCAGGGCAGGGTTCGCAGTCACGAACCGGTCATCAAGGGTGGATTGGAACAGACCCTCGATCGTGTTTTCGAAGATGCTCCGATAACGCCGCTCTGCTTCTCGGTAGGTCCGCTCCGCATGTTTGCTGGCGGTGGCGTCTTGAATGTGTCCTGCGACCAGGCGGCCGTCACCTTCTTCCGAGGGCTCCAGCACGGTGCCGTGCTCGGTCACCCAGCGGTAATCTCCGCCACGGTCTCGCAAGCGGTATTCGACGGCGAAGCGCGTGCCGTCCTGGACGGCCCCCATGATGGAATCGCGCACGGACTGCCGATCGTCGGGGTGAATGATTTCTTCGAAAGCGATCACCCGGTTATCAAGGAGCTCCTCGGCGCGATAGCCGATAAGCTCGAGGCAGCCCTCGCTTACGTATTGCATCGTCCAGTGCCGGTCGATGCGGGCACAATAAATCATTCCTGGCAGGGCCTGGATCAACGTCTCGGGTGAGCAGACCCCGACGCTGCGGTCTGGTTGGTCCATGATGTCAGAGTCAACGCGCGTGCATGACATGTTCAGAGGACCCTAGTGTAAACCGGCACTTCCTTGCACGGGGCCCTCGTTGCGGACGAGTGAGCAGAAACCGGGGAGGGCGAACCGATGTCAATATTTGCCCACTTTATGTCATGTGATTGATATTGAATGGCTTTCGGAACCTTTCCCGTAGTTCTCCATGCAATTGTGCACATGGTGTGGGGATAACTCACGCTTGGCATGGCGGTTGCAGCATTCTGCACAAGCCAAATCACTGGGGTACATACCATGAAGAAACAGGACACGCCGCGGCCCGGCGCGCATTCCGGCAAGGACGCCATGACGCGCAGCTTCGAGAAGGAAACGAATGCCGACCAGAAAGAAAGCAATCGCGTGGCAGCCGGAGACGAGGAACGCCGTTCGATCCTGGGGGCGCCGGTAGACCCGAACTCGCCCACCACGAAGGGCAACTTTCCGCCCGGTCTGCCTGCCGGAGATGCCGTCGACCCCGGCCGCACGACGCCCGGGAGCGGAATTGTGGAGAATCGTTCCGGCACGCCTGCCGACAAGAAACGCGGCGAAAAATGAGGCGGACAGCCCCTGATCGATGGATGCTCACTCGACCGCAAGTAATTGAATCCACGTCATAAATTCGTCATGTTCCACTGTTCTCCGACCACTTATTCACAGAAACTGGGGATAAGCCGTCGCAAGCATTCCAAACGGCTGAATTTTCAGCTGGCGGGGGCTGATATACCTGTGCGAGCCCGAATTGACCAAAGAACCCCATGCCATTGGCGACACAACGACTTTTTTGTGATGTGCTCGGGTTTTCCCTAGGGTTATTCACAGTTTATGGGGATAAGTCGCGCATCGGTGGGCGGCGACATGACGGAGCCGGTTCATCGCCTGATGCCGGCTCCGCGCGTAATTCTGCAAGCACCTAGCGTGCAGGGGGTCACTTCTTTGCAGCGGCCTGCGCGTTCATGCCGCTTTGCGCCAACAGGGTGAGTTTCTCGTCGGTGGCCTTTTCTTCCGCCAGCGTTTCCTTGAGCAGTCTGACCGCGTCGTTATATCCTAGCTGCTTTCCTATCTCGCATAGCGTGCCGTAGCTGGCGATTTCATAGTGTTCGGCTTTCTGAGCGCCTCCTATGAGGGCGGCGTCGCGCACCGGGCCTTTCTCCACTTCCTCCATCACTTCCTTGCTTTCTTCTACCAGGCCTTCCATGGCCGCGCACTTCATGCGCTTGAGCCTGATTCCGCAGAGTTCGACAACTTGGTCGATACGTTCAATCTGTCCCTGGGTTTCATCCAGGTGGGTGGTGAAGGCGGCGGCGAGATCCGGGTTCTCGCACGCGCGGGCCATGCGGGGTAGTGCCTTGGTCAGTTGTTTCTCGGCGCTATAGATATCGGATAGTTCGTGAATGAACAGATCTTCGAGGGTCTTAATGGACATGCTTGCTCCAAGTTTGCGCGGCGGGGTGTCGCGACGACGTCTTTCAGGAGCAAGCTGAGTGCCCGCGAATGGCGGACGGCACCTCCTCGACTTGACAACGCCGGTAAGATCGAGCTATAGTTCTTTCTTTGCACAGAACAGACGCGGGGTGGAGCAGTCTGGCAGCTCGTCGGGCTCATAACCCGAAGGTCACAGGTTCAAATCCTGTCCCCGCAACCAACAGAAAGCCGGCCGAACAACAGTGTTCGGCCGGCTTTTTTGTGGCCGCTTGGGGCCCTAAGCCCGTTTGCTGGCACCGGCTCGTGCGTCATTCCTTCACATAATTCGGTCTGCGAGCCAGCAATGCGAACTGCGACGCCTGTTCCGTTGGCTCGACGTAGGCGTTCAGACGTAATGCGGCTTCATTGGCGGCCGAGATCCAGTCATCGCCGGCAATATCTACCATCGCGTCCACCCGCACCATGGTCTCCTGCCTGTCGCCAAGCACATCTTTCAAGAGCGTATACATGCAGTCATCCATGTGAGCCTCCGGCTTTGTTTCGATGATAGTGCTTGTAGCGATTTCCGTGCCATTCGTGGCTCCTACGGCAGCGAAGCTTTAAGTTCTCTTCACCGGGTGGCATCGATACTGAGTGTGTCGCTGAGGACATTTCCCCCGGTATGGGCGGGGCGAGGCATGGCCATTGCTAGTAAGGCGTGTCAATTCGACCATACCGGAGGTAATGATGAAGAAGACGCTTTTGGCTACCGTATTTTCCGCAGCGCTGATGGCCACGCCGGCTCTTTTCGCTCAAACAGGCACCGGGGGCGGCGACGGCAGCGGCGCGGGGGGCGCCAATGGTGCCTCGAGTTCGACAGGGGCCTCGGGCGGAATGGGCAATAACAGCGTGGGCTCGAGCGGCACCACATCGCCCAACGCGCCCCTTACTCCATCGCAAACTCAG
>JAEWFK010000006.1 GCA_023388835.1 Pseudomonadota bacterium
TTGTGGGTGACGATCACCACCGTATAGTCCGACTTCAGTTCGGCAATCAGTTCTTCGATCTTGGCAGTCGAGATCGGGTCCAGAGCGGAGCAAGGTTCATCCAGCAGGAGCACCTCCGGCTTGATGGCGACGCCCCTCGCGATGCACAGGCGTTGCTGCTGACCGCCCGACAGGCCGTTTCCACTTTGACCGAGCTTGTCCTTCACTTCGTTCCATAGCGCAGCCTTGCTGAGCGCCCACTCCACGCGCTCGTCCATCTCCGCCTTGCTGAGCCTCTCGAAGAGCCTTACACCGAAAGCGACGTTGTCGTAAATACTCATGGGAAACGGCGTGGGCTTCTGGAAGACCATGCCGACTTTGGCACGAATGAGCGAGATGTCCAGCTTGGACTGCAGCAGATTGTCGCCGTCGAGCAGGATTTCGCCCTCGGCGCGCTGTCCCGGATACAACTCGAACATGCGATTAAAAGTACGCAACAGGGTAGATTTGCCACAGCCCGACGGACCGATGAATGCTGTCACCTTGTTTTCGAAGATGGACATGCTGACATCTTTGATGGCTTTGAAATTGCCATAATAGAAGTTCAGATTCTTGACATCGAGCTTGATGCGTTCGGCAGGAGCGAAAGGGGTCATTTCGAAGTTCCAGGCGGCCTCGCCGCCTTCAGCTTATTTATTTCGGAAAAGGCTGCGCGCCAGAATATTGATGCCCAGAACAAGCAGGGTGATCATCACGGCGCCGGCCCATGCCAGTCGGTTCCAGTCCTCGAAGGGGCTGGCCGCATACTGGAAGATCACGACCGGCAGGTTCGCGATGGGAGCATTCATGTTCAGCGACATGAACTGGTTATTGAGCGCCGTGAAGAGCAAGGGCGCGGTTTCACCGGAGATGCGCGCAATGGCCAGCAGCACGCCGGTGATCATGCCAGAGCGCGCGGCGCGATAGCAGATCAGGGTAATGATGCGCCACTTGGGACACCCAAGCGCGGCAGCGGCTTCTCGCAGACTATTGGGTACCAGCAGCAACATGTTGTCGGTGGAACGCACCACCACGGGCACCACGATGATCGCCAGGGCCAGCGCCCCTGCCCAGCCCGAGTAATGTTCGACCTGCGCCACGTACACCGCGTAGATGAACAGACCGATCACGATCGAGGGCGCCGAAAGCAGCACATCATTCAGGAAGCGCGTAGCCGGCGCGAGCCAGCCGCGGCTGCCGTATTCCGCCAGATAGGTGCCGGCCAATACCCCGATGGGCGTACCGACCAGGGTTGCAACGACCGCCATGAGCACACTGCCGACGATGGCATTGAGCAGCCCGCCCTCACCGCCCGGCGGGGGGGTAGGCTGGGTCAGCAGATCGAAGGATAGCGCTGCGGCACCCTTCGTCAGGAGAGTCAGGATGATCCAGAACAGCCAGAATAGGCCGAAGATCACGGCCGCGCTCGACAGCAGCAGCATCAAACGGTTCACGAACTGCCGGCGACGATAAACACGGTTGGACAGGTTGACGACGGAATCGGAATCAAACATGGTGTGTTGTTCCCCGCTCAATGCGAGGTTCCTTCGGACTTGGACAGGCGCATCAGCAGCAGCTTGGACAGCGCGAGCACGATGGTGGTGATCAGGAACAGGATCAGACCGAGCTCCAGCAGCGCGGATTTCTGCATACCGCCGGCTTCGTTGAACTCATTGGCCAACGCCGACGCAATCGAGTTCGATGGCGAAAATACGGATTCCGGAAGGTTGAACGAGTTACCGATCACGAAAGTCACGGCCATGGTTTCTCCCAGAGCGCGCCCCAGACCGAGCATGATGCCGCCGATCACCCCGCTGCGCGTATAAGGCAGCATCACTTTCCAGACGACTTCCCAGGTCGTGCTTCCCAACCCGTAGGCGGATTCCTTCAGCAGCGGCGGCACCAGTTCGAAGACGTCGCGCATGACGGCGGCGATGAAGGGAATGATCATGATCGACAGGATCAGCCCCGCCGTGAAGACACCGATACCGAACGGAGGACCCGCGAAGAATTGCCCCAACACCGGCACCCCTTCGAAGAGGTCGATGATATGTGGCTGGATGTACTGCTGGAATATGGGCACAAAGACGAACAAGCCCCACATGCCGTAGATGATGGACGGAATTGCCGCCAGCATTTCAATGGCCGTACCCAGCGGGCGCCGCAGCCATACGGGCGAAAGCTCTGTCAGGAACATGGCGATGCCGAACGAGACAGGCACCGCGATGATGAGCGCAATGAACGAGGTCAGCAGCGTTCCGGTGATCGGCACGAGCGCGCCGTAAATACTGCGCACCGGGTCCCAGTCGTTGGTCCACAAGAAAGAAAGGCCGTATTCCGCGATAGATTCGCGGCTCCCGTAGATCAGGGACACCGTGATCGCCGCCAGCAGGATGAACACCAGGAACGCAAATGTGCGCGTGAGGTTCTTGAATAAAAGGTCCATCAGCGCATTGGAGTGATTCTTCATGACGGCAGCTTGGCGTTACACCGGTGGGTAGACATGGCGATACAAAAGGGTTCTATACGAACTGGACGGCGCCATACTTTATACAGCGCCGTCCAGGAGGTCCGATTCGGAGCCTCGCGGCTCCGGATTTTACTGTTACTTCCAGATGGCTGCGCCGTCAGCCGCCTTGACTTCATTTTTCCAGACGTCGGCGATCTGCGTCGTCACGCTTTCGGGCATGGGGACGTAGTCGAGTTCGGCGGCCATCTTACCGCCGTTCTTGAAGGCCCAATCGAAGAACTTAAGCACTGCCTCGCCCTTCTCGGGTTTGCTCTGGGACTTGTGCACCAGGATGAAGCTGGCGGCCGTAATGGGCCACGATTCGGCACCGGGCTCGTCGGTCAAGACCACGCCCATGCCGGGCGCGCTGTTCCAGTCGGCATTCGCCGCCGCGGCTGCGAAGCTTTCTTGCGAAGGCTGAACGAACTTACCGTCCTTGTTCTGCAGCTGTGTCCAGGACAGCTGGTTCTGCTTGGCATAAGCGTACTCGACATAGCCGATCGAGTTCTTGAGCTGGCGAACGTAGGCGGCAACGCCTTCATTGCCCTTGCCGCCTTGACCGGTCGGCCACTTCACCGCCTTGCCTTCACCGACCTTGTCCTTCCATTCCGGAGAAACCTTGGACAAGTAGTTGGTCCAGTTGAAGGTCGTGCCCGAACCGTCGGAACGGTGAACCACGATGATGGAGGCGCTGGGGAGCTTGGCATCCGGGTTCAGTTTCCGGATTGCGGCATCGTCCCACTTCTTGATCTTGTTCAGGAAGATATCGGCCAGCACAGCGCCGGAGAGCTTCAGTTTGCCCGGTTCGATGCCGTCGACGTTGATCACCGGAACCACGCCGCCAATGATGGCGGGGAACTGAAGCAGGTTGTTGTCCTTTAGCGCGTCAGCCTTCATCGGATCATCCGATGCACCGAAATCGACCGTCTTGGCGATGATTTGCTGCTGGCCGCCCCCGGAACCGATCGACTGGTAGTTGATGCGGTCGCCGGTGTCCTGCTGGTATTGCGCCGCCCACTTCGCATAGATGGGGAACGGGAAGGACGCACCTGCGCCGGTGATGTCGATGGCGTGTACCGACAGTGCCGCTGCGGAGAGCGCAACACCAACGGAAACTTGCTTGAATACGCGTTTGAACATGAATGGTGTCCTCTTGACGAACCGATGAATCAGGATGAAATCGGGTACGAGCGAAATCTTACGCGCGCTCTATTACATGTTCGTGACACTTGCAGCAAGTTCCATGCAAGGTGCAATTCCCGTCCATCACGGCCCCAGTTCCTCCATGAGTTCCTTATGCAGATTGACGGGCCTGCCGCGGCTGCGCACCCGGGTATAGGAACCACTCGGCAGCGCCTTCCACGCCAGCTGATTGTCCCGCATGGCAATCGTGAAGGATTCGCGGATCACCCTGCGCTTGAGCCGGCGATCGAGAATCGGGAAGGCGATCTCGACCCGCCGGAAAAAATTACGGTCCATCCAGTCGGCTGAAGACAGGTAGACGTTCTCGACCCCGTTGGCGTAGAAGTAAAAGACGCGCGAATGCTCCAGAAAGCGGCCCACGATGGAGCGCAGACGAATATTGTCGGACAGGCCCGGCACCCCGGCGCGCAAGGCGCAGGCGCCGCGTACGACCAGATCGACCTTCACTCCGGCCTGGCTCGCTTGATAGAGCGCATCGATGACCCCGGGCTCGAGCAGTGAATTCATCTTGGCCATCACCCGGGCCCGCTTGCCCGCCGCCGCGGACGCCGCTTCCGCCCGGATCATGGCGACCATGGTTTCATGCAAGGTGAAAGGAGATTGCAACAACAGTCGCAGGTGGGGCCTCGCGCCCAGACCTGTGAGCAGCGAAAACACCTTGTCCATTTCTTCGCACAAGCGCTGGTCGGCGGTGATCAGCCCGAAGTCCGTATACAGCTTGGCCGTGCGCGGATGGTAATTGCCCGTACCGAGGTGGCCATACCGCTTGATCCGGCCGCCCTCGCGGCGCAGGACCAGCGCCATCTTGGCATGCGTCTTATGCCCCACGACGCCGTAACTGACGTGCGCGCCGGCCTCCTCGAGCTTGGCCGCCCAATTGATGTTGGTTTGTTCGTCGAAACGCGCCATCAACTCTACGACAACGGTGACTTCTTTACCCGCCTTGGCGGCAGCGACGAGAAGACGCATGAGTTCAGAGTCCTCGCCGGTGCGATAGATGGTCTGCTTGATCGCCACCACATTCGGATCCAAAGCCGCCGCGGTGAGGAATTCCAGCACCGGCTGGAAGGACTGGTAGGGGTGATGCAGGAGCTGATCGCGACGCGAAATGGCGGCGAAGAGCTCATCGGGCCGGTCGCTCCCCATGCCAAAAGGCGGCGGCACGGGCGCGCGATAAGGGGGGAAAGAAAGATCGGGACGATC
>JAEWFK010000071.1 GCA_023388835.1 Pseudomonadota bacterium
TAGGCGAAGCCACCCTGACATTTCCTCAGACGCTCGTGCTTCGGTACCGTCATTTCGAACCGCCCGAGCGGCAGCAGCCGCAAGTTGCCGATGATTACGGCCGCTGGTTCCTCGCGCGTCTGAAAACACTGGATGCCCGCGTGGAAAGCCGGCAGTTTCTATGTGCCGAGCGCTTCACCATGGCTGATATCTCGGTCGGATACGCCCTGATGCTCGCCCACTATGTCGGCCTGCTTCCCCATGCTTCACCGGCCGTGCAGTCGTATTGGAGCGCCCTGCAGACGCGGCCTGCATTCCAACGAACCCTGAAGGCCGAACATGACGCTGCGCTTGCGCAAGGAGTTTCCTCGCGCCCATCTCCCGCGGAAAGGCCATGGGAAGCGCGGCGGGCCACGAAGCAAGCGCAATAGAGAGCAGATCGAAGCCATGATTTCCATTACCGACGATACGACCATCACCGAGGCATTCCAGGCTGCCGTCGCCCAGTACGCGGCGAACCCGCTGATGATGGTGCCGGCGAATCCCAAGCGCGCTTACTATCCCGAAGGGATGACGCTGAGTTACGAGCAGGCGGGAAATGCTGTGGCAGCGCTGGCGGTTCGTTATCAGCAGGCGGGATACGGCTACCCGCATCGCATCGGGCTGCTGCTGGAGAACCGGCCCGAACACATGCTGCACAAGCTCGCCATGAATTCCCTGGGCATCTGCTGCGTGCCGGTCAATCCCGATTACCGGGCGGGTGAGCTGGCTTATCTGGTCGATCATGCGCGGGTAGACCTTCTGGTCGTGCTTCGCAGCCGCCTGTCTCTCGTGCGAGAGGCGCTTTCGCAGACCTCTCACCAGCCACCGGTCGTTGCCCTTGAAGATTTCCTCGTGGCGCTGCCGCCCGCGGTCCATGTCCGGTTCGACGAGCCCGTGCATGCCCGGATGCCGGCCAGCATCCTCTATACATCGGGCACGACGGGTCGTCCGAAGGGCTGTGTGCTGTCGCACGAATATGAGCTGGCGGCGGGCGCCTGGTATGCCCGCCAAGGCGGGCTGGTGTCCGTGCGGCCCGGCCAGGAGCGACTCTACAACCCGCTGCCCCTGTTCCATGTGAACGCGTCGATCCTGTCGTTCTATTGCATGCTGCTGACCGGCAATTGCCAGATACAGACCGACCGGTTCCAGGCTTCTCGCTGGTGGACCGAAATTCGCGAGACCGGGGCGACTATCGTCCACTACCTGGGCGTCATTGTTTCCATGCTCATGAACCAGCCCGCCGGCGCCGCTGACCGCGATCACAGGGTGAGGCTGGGTTATGGTGCGGGCGTGGAGCCACAGCTGCATGCGGCTTTCGAGGCGCGTTTCGGATTCCCGCTGGTGGAATTATGGGGCATGACCGAAATGGTGCGGACCATCAACGACAATATGCCGCCGCGGAAGGTCGGCACCCGGGCATTCGGGAAATCCATGCCGGGGCTTGAAGCGCGCGTTGTGGACGATCTGAACAGGGAAGTGCCGGATGGCACGCAGGGCGAACTGGTGGTCCGCTATTCCGAGGACGAACCGCGCAAGCACTTCTTCCTGGGCTACCTCGATGACGAGGCCGCTACCGAGGCGGCCTGGGCCGGAGGCTGGTTTCACACCGGAGACGTCGTGCTGAAGGCGCCCGAAGACGGCATGCTGCATTTCGTGGATCGGCGCAAGAATATCATTCGACGGGCGGGCGAGAACATTGCGGCAGCTGAAGTCGAGGCTCACTTACTGACGCATCCCAAGGTGGAACAGGCAGCCGTCATGGCTGTGAAGGACGAAATCCGTGAAGAAGAGGTGCTGGCCTGCGTGGTGATCAAGCCCGAGTTTCTTGAGGCGCCCCCGAGGGGCAATAGCGCGGAACATCGGCTTGCACGCGAAGCGATCGCTCGCGAGCTCTTCGATTACTGCCTGGCAAATCTGGCCTACTACAAGGCCCCCGGCTGGCTTTGGTTGACGGACAGCATTCCCACCACGCATACGCAAAAAATCCAGAAGCACAAGCTGTTTGCCGCGGGCTCCGACCCCCGCGAAGCCTCCGGCATGCTGGATATGCGCCCTTTGAAGCGCCGCGACTGAACGCCGTTCTTTGCCAGCCACGGGTCGTTCATCGGCTCCGCGCACTTATCCGATATTTCCGCCGTCCACAGTCGCCGCTGCGGACAGTTCTCTTCGGTACTGCGATGGCATCACGCCAAACCAGCGGCGGAACGCACGCGCAAAGCTCTTGTCGTTACTGAAACCCAGGGTGACGGCAATTTTTTTCAGCGGCATGGCGCTGCGATGCAAAAGCTGTAGAGCCTGCTCCTTGCGCACATCGTCTTTCAGCGCCTGCAAGGAGGTTCCTTCTTCTTTGAGCTGGCGGTACAGGCTGCGCACTGACATGTTCAACGCGCGGGCCATGTCCTGCGCGTTACGCATCTCGTGCAGGTTGGTCAATAGAATGCCATGCAGCCGCTGTATCAGCAGCCGGTCCCGACGGTATTCGTCGATCAGCAGGGGCAGGGCGTCTGCCAGCATTTCGCGCATTGCGGCCTCGTCGCGGCGCACCGCCAATTCCAGATAGGTCGCGTCCAGGCTCACGCTGGCCTGTGCGGAGCCGAAGCGGACCGGGCCGGAAAACATGCTTGCGTAAACGGAGTGGTATGCCGGACGCGGAAAAGGAAAGGCGACATCCATGCAGGAGATTCGCGAATCGATCAGCCACGACGAATATCCCAGCAGATTGCGCAGAATCGATAGAAGACAGAACTCGCGCTGCGAATTCAAGGGCGCATGTTCGTGGATGGAAACGGTGACGATTCCCGCGCTCTCGGTGACACGCAAGATGACGTCCCGTGTCAGAAGATTATGGTTACGGCACCATCTCTTCAGCGCGACTCGCAAATTCGGAGCCGTCACGGATGCTCTGGCCAACAAGCTATAGCTTCCCCACCATAGCGGCCGGCTGAAACACGCCAGTCCTTCGTCGTCCATCGCGCGCATGGACAGCTCCATGAACGCTTGAAACTGTTTCGTACTGATGGGCGCACAGGGCGCGTTCAGCATGGTCGGCGTTATTTGGACCTGTGCCAGCACCGGGGCGGGATCGAGGCCGTATTTCTCATATCCGCGCAGAATGGCGTGTACGAACGCGGCGGGTGTATGGGAAGTGGAAGCGGGATACATGGATCATCATAGGCGGGCGGGGAGCCCCAGGAAGCCACGCGGCAGGCTGACGCCGCGCGCTTGTTCAAAGGCTTCCCGTCCCCCCGCGCCGCCGTCACAGCGCGGGGGCCGTGCTTTCCAGCTTATTTCTTGCGGTTTTCAATGTCCTTCTGCGCCTGATCGACGAGATCGGCGCCGATGGTCTTCTTCCACTTTTCGAAAACGTCCTTGGTGGCGCCTACAAAGGCCTGGTGCTGTTCTGGCGTGAGTGATGTGACCGTCACCCCGTTGCCTTCGATCTCCTTGAGCATTGAGGAGTCTTCCGGCGTCACGCCCTTGCGAGCGATCACGATTTCCTGGGCCGCGGCCTCGACGGCGGCTTCGCGCACGATCTTGCGATCTTCTTCGGTCCAGGACTCCCATACCTGTTTGTTCACCACGAAGATCAGCGGGTCGGCCACATAGTTCCACAGGGTCAGGTATTTCTGGCCGACATTGTGCAGCTTGGCGCCCGTGTAGATGGAGAGCGGATTTTCCTGGCCGTCGACCGCACCGCTGGCCAGCGCTGGCTGTGCGTCTGCCCAGCTCATCTGAGTGGGATTGGCGCCCAGCGCGGTGTAGGTGTCGATGTAGAGCGGCGAACCGACTACGCGGAGCTTCAGGCCCTTCAGGTCGGCGGGGGCCTTGATCTCGTGCTTGGAGTTGCTCAGCTGGCGGTAGCCGTTCTCGCCCCAGGCCAGGGGTACGACGCCGGCCTTCTCCAGGCGTTCGAACAGGCGGTTGCCGACTTCGCCATGGATCAGGGCGTCGATCGCAGCGTAGTCCGGCATCAGGAAGGGCAGTGAGAA
>JAEWFK010000162.1 GCA_023388835.1 Pseudomonadota bacterium
CGTGCTACCTCTTCCATGAGTTCGGGCGTGCGGGGGTGCAGCTCGCCGGTTTCCTTGTGTACGAAGAACGCCATGGGCACGCCCCACTGCCGCTGGCGCGAAAGGGTCCAGTCCGGGCGGTTGGCGATCATGGCATGCAGCCGCGCCTTGCCCCAGGCGGGGAAAAACGCCGTGTCTTCCACCGCTTGCAAGGCCATTTCGCGCAGGGTCGCGCCTTCGGCCGGCTGGCGGTCCATGCCCGCAAACCATTGACTGGTCGCACGGTAGATCACTGGTGTCTTGTGACGCCAGCAATGCATGTAGCTGTGCTTGAGCGTTTCGGTCTTCAGCAGCGTGCCGGCATTCTGGAGGGCCTCGACGATGAGAGGGTTGGCCTTCCAGATCGTGTGCCCCCCGAAGAGTGGCAAGCTGTCGGCGTAGTGGCCGTTGCCCTTGACCGGATTGATGATCTCGTCGTCGACGAGCCCATGCGCCTTGCAGGAGACGAAGTCCTCGACACCGTAGGCCGGAGCCGAATGCACCACGCCGGTGCCGGAATCCAGCGTGACGTAGTCGCCGGCGTACACAGGCGATACGCGGCGGTAGCCTTCGTGGACATCGTAGAGCGGGTGCCGGAACTCCAGCCCCACCAGCTTTTCGCCGGGCGCCGTAGCAAGGATTTCGCCTTCCAGGCCCCATTCGTTCAGGCAGGCCTCTACACGGTCCTTTGCCAAGATCAGCAGGGCTCCGGTACTGCGCGCGGTGTTCAGCCGAACGAGGGCGTATTCGAACTCGGGATGTACATTCAGCGCCTGGTTGGCGGGAATGGTCCAGGGCGTCGTGGTCCAGATGACGACGGCGCCGGATTCCACCTGATTCAGGCCAAAGGCGGCCGCCACCCGGGCCGCGTCCTGGAAAGGAAAGGCCACATGGATGGAGGGATCGTTGCGGTCCGCGTATTCGACTTCCGCTTCCGCCAGGGCGGAGCCGCAGTCGAAGCACCAGTTCACGGGCTTGAGTCCGCGAAACACGAAGCCTTTCTGCATGATGCGCGAAAGCGCGCGCAACTCATCTGCTTCGTTGCTGTAGTTCATGGTCAGGTACGGTCGCTCCCAGTCGCCCAGCACGCCCAGGCGCTTGAATTCGCGGCGCTGGTTGTCGATCTGTTCATGGGCGTAGGCACGCGCCTTGGCCTGCACTTCGGCCACGGGCAGATTCTTGCCGTATTGTTTCTCGATCTGGATCTCGATCGGCATGCCATGGCAATCCCAGCCCGGCACGTACACGGCATCAAAGCCCGCCATGTTGCGGCTCTTGACGATGATGTCCTTCAGAACCTTATTGACGGCGTGCCCGATATGGATGTGGCCGTTGGCATAGGGCGGGCCGTCATGCAGAATGAACTTCGGCCTTCCGTGGCTTGCCTTCCTGATGGCTTCGTAAATCTTGTTTTCTTGCCATTCGGCGACCCAGCCCGGCTCTCTCTTGGCCAGGTTCCCGCGCATGGGAAAAGGGGATTCAGGCAGGTTGAGGCTTTTTCTATAGTCCATGGAAGGCGAAATGATCTCGGGCGCGCTGCGCATCGTCGTCGATGGCGGCGATCAAAGTGGGAAGGTCCGGAAATTTTTCTTCGTCCCGCAGAAAGCGGACGAATTCGACAGTACCGAGTTTACCGTAAGCGTCAATGCTGCAGCCCAGCAGGTGAGTCTCGAGTATGCGCCTGCCTTGTTCCGTGACCGTGGGGCGTACGCCCAGGCTGGCGACGCCGGGCAGAGGCTGGGCCGTCAGGCCGTGGACCCGCACTACGTAGACTCCGTTGCGCAGTGCGCAACGTTCAGGCACCCGATGGTTGAGCGTGGGATAGCCGATGTTGCGGCCGAGCTTCTGGCCGTGGCCGACATGACCGCTGATCTGATACGGGAAACCCAATAATGCCTGGGCACCTTGCAGGTCGCCCGCGGCAAGCGCCAGACGCAGTTCCGAACTCGATATCCGTCGGCCCGTCGTATCGGGTATATCGGCAATGGTTTGCACCTCGAAGCCGTATTCGTCTCCCATGCGGCGCAGCAGGGCAATGTCGCCGCTGCGCTTGTGCCCGTAGCGGAAGTCCTCGCCGACCAGCAGCCACCGTGTATTCAAGCCTTCCACCAACAGGCGCCGAATGAAGTCTTCGGGCGCCATGCCGGCCAGGCGCTCGTCGAAGCGGGCCAGCACGATCTGCCGCATGCCGTGGCTGTGCAGTTGCTGGACTTTGTCGCGCAGGGTGCTGATCTGGGCGGGGGCCAGTTCTGGGCGCCCGCCGCGGGCCGCAAAAAAGGCGCGCGGATGCGGGCTGAACGTGATGACGGTGGGCGCCAGCCCGTGGGCGTCCGCGTGGCGCTGCACGCGGTCGAGAATGGCCTGGTGTCCCAGGTGGACGCCGTCGAAATTGCCGATGGTCACCGCGCTGGGGCGCTGAGTGTCGTGGCGGGGGAGGCGTCGATAGAGGTGGCAACTCGGTTTCACAGCCGGGAGTTTACAATTTTGCGACGTTCAACTCAGGAAATATCGTGGCCGACCTCAAAAAGGGCAAGTGCCGCCTCGTCATATTGATTTCAGGACGAGGCTCGAACATGCAAACCATCGTGGAGACCATCGAGAGCGAGGCTCTGCCTGCGCAGGTATGTGCCGTCATCTCGAACCGCGGCGCCGCCGCCGGTCTGGACTGGGCCCGCCGGCGCGGCCTTGAAGCCCGCGCGGTCCCGCATCGCGACTACCCAACGCGCGAAGCCTTCGATCTGGATCTGTCTGCGGCGATCGACGAGTACGAACCGGATTATGTGCTGCTGGCCGGTTTCATGCGCGTGCTCACACCCGGTTTTGTCGAGCGCTACGAAGGCCGGCTTCTGAACATTCACCCGTCGCTCTTGCCTTCCTTCCCGGGGCTGCACACTCACCAGCAAGCCTTGACGCTCGGGGTACAGTGGCATGGCTGCACGATTCACTTCGTCACGGCGCAGTTGGACCATGGTCCGGTGCTCGCCCAGGGTGTGGTGCCGGTTCTGGCCGGCGACAATCCCGATGCGCTGGCTGACCGCCTTCTCGCGGTGGAACACAGAATGTACGCGCAAGTGGTGCGCTGGCTTGCGGAAGGCCGCGTATCGCTTGATGAAAAACAAAGCGTCAGGGTGGCGGGCGCCGCCACACGCGCATTTCTGCCGGATGGCACGCTCATGAGCGTTTCCGGCAAGGAGCTAGCATGAATTCCCGGTCGAACGATTCCCCGAAACCGAGGGGTAACCGTCCCCGGCCGCAGCGTGATGCGTCCGCCGCCGGCACACAACGGCCAAGGCCCACGAAACGGCCGCAGCCCGGGGGCTCCGAACCTCGGGGAAGGGCGCCCGTGTCGCCCGAGCGCACCTACGTGCCCGCCGCCGCGCGTATCGAGCAGGTGCGCGCGGTCCTGGGCGAGATCCTCCAGTGGCAGTATCCCGCCGACCAGGTGTTGTCGCGCTGGATGAAGGCGCACCCCAAGCTGGGCGGTCGCGATCGTGCCGAGGTGACCGAGGCGGTTTTCAACGCGCTGCGCAACCTGCGGCGTTACCGCAACCTGTCGGAAAGCGGTACGGGCCCCGCTGCCCGACGGCTGGCCATATTGGGGCTGGATACCGTCATGTCGCCGGATGCGATGGCTCCGGCTCTGGAAGAGGGCGAGCGGGAATGGCTGGAACATCTTCGGCGCGTGGACGTGCGCGCCTTGCCACGCCCCGTGCGCGAAAGCCTGCCCGACTGGCTGGATGAAAAGCTGTCTGCGCTGCCCGACGGCGACAATCTGATCGCTGCACTCAACCAGCCGGCGCCTCTGGATATCCGTGTGAACCCGCTCAAAACCGGGCGGGAAGAGATGCTGGCTGAATTCGCCAAGGGCCCGGCGGCGCGGTATGAGCCGGTTCCGACGCCCTACAGTCCCTGGGGCATCCGCTTCACGGGGCGGCCCGCGGTGAGCCGTTGGCCCATGTTCGAGAAAGGCGAGATCGAGGTACAGGACGAGGGCAGCCAGATTCTTGTTTCACTGATGGCGCCGCGCCGGGGTGAGATGATCATCGACTTCTGCGCAGGTGCCGGAGGGAAGACACTGTTGCTGGGCGCGCTCATGCGCTCAACGGGCCGGCTGTATGCCTTTGATGTCTCTCAGGCGCGTCTGGCCCGCGCCAAGCCGCGTTTCGCACGCAGCGGGCTTTCCAACATTGTGCCGGTGGTGATTGAACCTTCCACCGATCAACGCGTCAAACGCTTACGAGGCAAGGCGCATCGTGTTTTGGTGGACGCGCCCTGCACCGGCCTGGGAACCCTGCGCCGCAATCCCGATCTCAAGTGGCGGCAACACCCGGAGAGCGTGGCGGAAATGCAGCAGCTCCAGAAAAAAATCCTTGAGGACGCATCGGCCTGTGTCGCCCCAGGGGGCCGGCTGGTATATGCCACCTGCAGCCTGCTTCCCGAGGAAAACCAGGAGCAGGTCCAGGCCTTTTTGCAGCGGCACCCGGAATTCGAACTGCTCGACGCAGCGGCCATTGCGGCAGAGCGATGCAAGAACCTGAATGAAGAAGGCCCTTATCTGCAATTGCGGCCCGACAGGCATGGCACCGACGGCTTTTTTGCAGCCGTGATGCAACGCAAGCCTCAGGCATAAAGAATGCTTTACCTGGGATAGCACCGAATTGCAACTCTGCTATGACAGGGGACCCTTACGGGTTAAACTTTTCAAGATTTCCACAAACGGGGACACCCTTACCTTATATGGACCAAGTCTTTCAATATCTGGCAGCGGGCCTGCTGCAGCTCTCATGGTGGCAAGTCGCGCTTGTCGCCTTGGGGCTCACGCACGTCACCATTGTGTCAGTGACTGTATTCCTGCATCGCAGCCAGGCTCACCGTGGTCTTGACCTGCATCCGGCGGTCATGCACTTTTTCCGCTTCTGGCTCTGGCTGACAACCGGCATGGTCACCAAGGAATGGGTGTCCATCCACCGCAAGCACCATGCTTTCGTGGAACGCGAGGGCGACCCGCATTCGCCGCTGGTCTATGGCATTGGAAAGGTGTTCTTCCGCGGCGCCGAACTGTATCGGCATGAAGCCACCAATGCCGATACCCTCAAGCGGTTCGGTCACGGCACGCCGGACGACTGGATGGAGCGCAACGTCTATACGCGCCACAGTACCTGGGGCATTCTGGCCATGCTGGTCATCGACCTGGCCCTCTTCGGTGCGCTTGGCCTGACGGTCTGGGCGATACAAATGGCCTGGATTCCCTTCTGGGCGGCCGGCGTCGTGAACGGCCTGGGCCATTTCATCGGCTACCGGAACTATTCCAGCCCAGACACCAGCACCAACGTGTTTCCGTTGGGCATCATCATCGGCGGTGAAGAACTGCATAACAACCATCACGCCCATGGTACGTCCTGCCGATTTTCGGCCAAGTGGTGGGAATTCGATATCGGCTGGCTGTATATCCGCATCCTCAGCTTCTTCCGTCTGGCCACGATTCGCCGGGTGGCGCCGCGGCTCAAGGTCGAGCATGCGAAAAGCGCCATCGACCTGGCCACCCTGCAGGCGGTCATCACGCACCGCTACGAAATCCTGGCCAAATACACGCGCATGGTCCGCAAGGCTGCTGCCCAGGAATTGGCAAAGGTCAGGGCAACGGCCGGCGATACCGGTAACGCGGCATCGTTGCAGCGAGCGCAAAAGCTCCTGGCCCGCGACGACGACAAATTGGCGCCCGCACAGTTAGCTGAGATCGAATCGGTTCTGGCTCACCACGAGTCGCTATCCACTCTGGTGCAAATGCGCGCCGAACTGGCTCGCTTGTGGGAAAGCTCCAGCGCCAGCAGCGAACAGTTGCTCGCCGACTTGCAGGCGTGGTGCCAGCGTGCCCAGCAAAGTGGTATTGACAGCCTGGAGCAGTTCGCCCTGCGCCTGCGTCGCTACGCGGCATGATCGAAGGCCTCAACCCCGAGCAGCAGGCAGCTGTCCAGCTCCCTGCTGCTCATGCATTGGTATTGGCCGGAGCAGGGAGCGGCAAAACGCGTGTGTTGACCACTCGCATCGCCTGGCTGGTGCAGAGCGGCCAGGTCAACCCCGGCAGCGTTCTGGCCGTCACCTTCACGAATAAGTCTGCCCGGGAACTTCTTACCCGGCTCTCGGGCCTGCTGCCCATCAATACACGCGGCATGTGGGTCGGGACTTTCCACGGCTTGTGCAACCGCTTGCTGCGGGCGCATCACCGCGATGCCGGTTTGCCGCAGACCTTCCAGATTCTGGACAGCCAGGACCAGCTCGCGGCCATCAAGCGTCTGCTCAAGGCGTCGAATATCGACGACGAAAAATTCCCGCCCCGGGATGTCCAGCGTTTCATCAATGGCGCCAAGGAAGAAGGCTTGCGTCCCGCTGCGGTGCAGGCCGACGACCCTTTCCGCCGCCGGATGGTCGATATCTATCAGCTCTATCAGGATCAGTGCGAACGCGAAGGCGTGGTCGACTTTGCTGAGCTGTTGCTGCGCGCCTATGAACTGCTGCAGCACAATGCGCCCGTGCGCGAACATTACCAGCGCCGGTTTCAGCATATCCTGATCGACGAATTTCAGGACACCAACGCTTTGCAGTACCGGTGGATCCGCCTGCTCGCGGGCGGCGGGGCAGCGGTCTTCGCGGTCGGCGACGATGACCAGTCCATCTATGCCTTCCGCGGCGCCAACGTGGGCAACATGGCCGACTTCGAAAGGGATTACGCGCACGGCAATGTGATCCGGCTCGAACAGAACTACCGGTCATACGGGCACATTCTTGACGCGGCCAACGCGCTGATCGCGCATAACACCGGGCGGCTGGGCAAGAATTTGTGGACGGAACAGGGGCACGGGGAACCCATCCGCATCACCGAACAGGGCTCGGACCTGCTGGAAGCGCAATGGATTCTTGACGAAATCAAGGCGCTGGTCAATGACGGGCGCAGCCGCAGCGAGATCGCCATCCTGTATCGCAGCAATGCGCAGTCTCGTGTAATGGAGCACGCGCTCTTTTCGGCGCGCATTCCCTATCGGGTGTATGGCGGCCTGCGCTTCTTCGAGCGTCAGGAAATCAAGCATGCACTGGCTTACCTGCGCCTGCTCGACAATCCGCACGACGACACGTCCTGGCTACGGGTCGTAAATTTTCCCGCGCGTGGAATCGGCGCCCGCAGTGTCGAGCAATTGTCCGACTTGGCGCGTGAGCAGGGCAGCAGCCTGTATCGGGCGGCGCCACTCGTGCCGGGCCGGGCAGGGGCCGCCGTGGCGCGCTTCGCTTCGCTGGTTCAAAGCCTGGCCCATGAGGCGCAGTCGCTGACCCTGACCGAACTCATTGAACACGTTGTCCGCGAAAGCGGGCTGGCCGCCCACTACGAAGCTGACCGCGAAGGACAGGACCGCCTCGAGAACCTGCAGGAACTGGTCAACGCCGCCGCGGTTTTCAGTAGCGAAGAGGGGTACGACGGCCTGCCGGCGGGGCGTGCGGTCGACGTCCCTGTCGCAGCGGGCGATGCCCAGGCGTTTCCGGAAGGGATCTTGCCAACACAGGGCATGTCCCCCCTGGCCGCCTTTTTGTCGCATGCATCGCTCGAAGCCGGGGAAAACCAGGCTTCCGCAGGCGAAGAAGCCGTGCAACTCATGACCGTGCATGCCGCCAAGGGCCTGGAGTTCGATGTCGTCTTCATCACGGGTCTAGAAGAAGGCTTGTTCCCGCACGAGAACAGCCTGCTGGAACCCGCCGGTCTCGAAGAGGAGCGCCGGCTGATGTATGTTGCCATCACTCGTGCGCGGGAGCGGCTGTACCTCACGCTCGCGCAAAGCCGCATGCTGCACGGGCAGACCCGTTACGCTCTGCGATCGCGTTTTCTCGAGGAAATTCCCGAAGAGCACCTGAAATGGCTATCGCCGCGTGAATCGTCTCATGTGGGCAAGGGAATGGACGCTTGGAGCGGGGCCTTCCGAAGGGGGCGCGGGTTCGGGGCGTCATCGTCCAGTCTTGCGCCCACGCCGCCCCGGTCGGTCACGACGGGAGTTACGGTGGGCAGCCAGCAGTTCCGTATCGGCACGGGCGTCCGCCACGCCCGCTTCGGGGAAGGAACCGTTGTTTCACTCAGCGGCAACGGCAACGATGCCCAAGCGCAGATCCAATTCCGGGAAGTCGGAATCAAGACGCTTGCATTGGGCATCGCCCGACTGGATATCATTGCCTGACCGGCTTACGGGGCTTCCAACGCAAACTCGCGGTCGACGGCTTCCAGTTCTTCTTGAAGCATCAGCCAATCCTCTTCCAACGCGTCGTGCCGTTTGCTCAGTTCGCCATGCTCGCTCAACACGCGCAGGCGCTCATCGCGCCGCTCTTCGCTGTAGAGATCGGCGTCCGCGATTACGGCATCAAGCTCGGCAAGTTTGCGTGATACCGCGTCCATCTCGGTCTCGACCTTTTTCAACCGGGTTTCCAGGGGCTTGCGCTTCACGGCTCTCCGCTGCCGATTCTCTGCTTCGATGCGCCGCTGTGCGCGCCGGTCGACCGTGCCCGAGCTCTCCGCCTGGGCATTGCGCTCCTCGCGCTCCTGCGACCGCTGCCGGCTGCCGTGATCGGCCAGCCAGTTGCGGTAGTCCTCCAGGTCGCCCTCGAACTCCTGGACGCCGCCATCGGCGACGATCCAGAAACTGTCCACTGTGGTGCGCAACAGATGGCGATCGTGGGAGACCAGCAGCATGCTGCCTCCGAACTCCGCCAGGGCGGTGGACAGCGCTTCGCGCGTTTCGACATCCAAGTGGTTGCTCGGTTCGTCGAGCAGTAGAAGATTCGGCTTTTGCCGCACGATGAGCGAGAG
>JAEWFK010000166.1 GCA_023388835.1 Pseudomonadota bacterium
AGCAGGTTTTCGAGCAGGTGGGTGGTGTCCGCCAGCACGCCGAAACAGCCAAACGTCCCCGCTCCGCCCTTGATGGAATGAGCCGCCCGAAAAATGCCGTTGAGCTGATCGATGTCCGGGTCGTCGAGATCCAGGTTCAAGAGCAGTTGCTCCATGTCGGTCAGCAGCTCGTCGGCTTCGTCGAAGAACGTATCGAAAAACTGACTCAGGTCTACGCCTGCACTCATGATCGATTCCCTTTACACACTTCAGTGTCGCGATGCGATGTTGTCCCCGCTGTTGCGGAGTGATACGGCATTATTACCTAATGTTACCAATTCTGCTGCTCTCAGCCTGATGAGCTGCCCGCCGCCAGAGGCGCCGGCACGACGGTTTCGACCAGCCCCCCGGGGACACGCGGCATGAGCGGCTGCTCAAACGGCGGATGCATGGGGCCCGGGTTTACAGCGCTCAGCGGTATGTCCAATGCACTGCTGTCTGAAGGCGGCGGTACGTCCACCGCTCGGCTGCCTGTGCCCCCATCCGTGGATTCCGGTGAACCCCGCTCAACGCCCAGCCGGTTGGCTCCTTCGGGCCCAAGCACCTCGTTCAGGTCGAAGGGACTGGCATAGGTGGCGTTCTGTTCCTCTATGCGGCGTTCTGCGCGGCTATTGAGCACGAGGATGCTGATACGGCGGTTGGCGGCCGCATAAGGATCCGCCATGAGGTTCACGGTGGAGGACAGGCCTTGCACGCGACGAACCTTGGTTTCATCCATGCCGCCGGTCACCAGTTCCCGCCGGGCGGCGTTGGCGCGGTCGGCGGACAGTTCCCAATTGGAATACTCGCGTTCGCCCGAGGCGTAGCGGGCGGCATCAGTGTGCCCTGTGATGCTGATGCTATTGGGCATACCGTTGAGTACCGGCCCCAGCTGTCGCAGAATGACGCGCATTTCCCGCTGAAGCTGAGCGCTTCCGGTATCGAACATGGGGCGGTTCTCGCGGTCGAGAATCTGTACGCGCAAGCCGTCAGGCGTCATGTCCAACAGCATTTGCGGCCGGTATTCGGACATGACGGGGTCATGCTCGATCAGCTCATCGAGATCGTGCTTCAGATTCTCCAGGCGTTCAATGTCTTGAATATCGCCGCTGTCCATCGGGTTGCGCGGCGCCAGCTGGAAGTTCGGAATGATGCTCGGCGCACCGCCCGGCACGATCGATTCCGTTCCCAGGGGCCGGTTCTCGTTTTGCGAACGAATCGCCTCGACGAGCGGCTTGCGGAAGTATTCCGCTACCAGGGTGAGTTCGTGCACGGGGATCAGCGAGAGCAGCCACATGACAAGAAAGAACGCCATCATCGCCGTCATGAAGTCGGCGTAGGCAATCTTCCAGCTTCCGCCGTGCGGCTCCTGGTGATGCAGCTTCTTGCGGCGAACGACGACGCGCGGCTCAGCCTTGCTCATGATGGATCAACCGCCGCGTGCGCCCGCGCGCACCTGCTTCACGTGGTCTTCAAGCTCCATGAACGACGGACGCAGATGGGAATACAGGACTTTCCGGCCGAACTCGACCGCCAGCTGCGGCGGATAGCCGTTCATGCTGGCCAAGAGCGTGACCTTGATGCACTCCAGCACTTTGACCGAGGAAATCGACCGGCGCTCAATGCTGGCCGCCAGAGGGGTAACGAAGCCGTAGGCCAACAAAATGCCAAGAAAGGTCCCGACCATGGCCTTGGAGATCAGGTCAGCAAGAATGGCCGGGGGCTGATCGACCGCCGCCAGCGCCTTGATCACGCCCAGAACCGCGGCCACGATGCCGAAGGCGGGAAGGCCGTCCGCCACCGCGCGCATGGCCAGCGAGGGAATGTTGCGTTCGTGCAGATGGGTTTCGATTTCCTGATCCATCAGCGTCTCGATCTCGAACGAGCTCATGTTGCCGCTGATGATGAGCCGCAAATAGTCGGAGATGAATTCGACCAGGACCGGATCATTCACCACGCCGGGATATTCGGCGAAGATCGGACTCGCCTTCGGTTCTTCGATGTCGGCTTCGACCGACATCAGGCCATCGCGGCGTGCCTTGTTGAGCAACACATACAGCAATGCCATCAGCTGCATGTAAGTGTCCTTGCCATAGGGGTTGCGCTTCATGGCGTTGGGTATCGCCTGCCCCAGCATCTTTATGGATTGGCCACTGCTGGAGGCGATATAGGCGCCCAGCGCGGCCCCGCCGATCAACAACAGTTCGAAGGGCTGGTACAGGGCGCCCATGGCGCCGCCCATCATCATGTACGCGCCGATGACGGAAACAAAAACGATCAGATATCCAAGAAGAATGAACACGGGTTGCCCTAGTCAAGCCTATCCAGACGCATATATTCGCCCGGACAAGCTCGGAAAGATTGCTGCATCAATGGCCGCTTTTTAACCCAGATCGACGCATATTCACAATAAAACAGATCTTGAAACCTGCGGTTTCAGTCACGCCTCGCTGGACTCGAAAGATGCCTGTTGGGCGTCTGCGCGTGATCGGCGAGGAGCCGACTTTTGTATAGCGGAGGCCGATGCGGGCGTCTTGGCCCCCGTCGCCGCGACGTGGGCGGTGGCAGCCAGGGGCGCCTCGAGTGCGGCCGCTGTGGCGTGCGCCGCGCCAGCCTGCGACGATGCGGATGCCGCGCGACGGCTGCGCGTCTTTCCCGCCCGGGGAGGCGGACGGCAAATGGCGCACACGAAACCCTGCTGAGGATCATGGGCATGCGCCACGAACCCCCCGTTGCAGCGTTCGCAATGCGAGAGTTGCAGCAGGTTGCTATCGAAGAAGCGTATCAGCATCCAGGCCCGAGTGAAGCTCAGCACCAGTTCTTCGCCCGGAGGCGCTCCCAAGCCCGATTCAGCCTGCTCGGCATAAAGGCTGTAGGCTTCTACCAGTGCGCGCGCTTTCTTTGCCGGCGTGTGGGTGTCCACATAGCGGTAAATGCTGTAAAAAACGGTGGAGTGGATGTTGGGCAACCACGTCATGAACCAGTCAACGGAGAAAGGCAGCATACCCTTGGGGGGCGAGCAGCCCCTGACTTCACGATACAGCCGCGCCAGCCGGTCGTAACTCAGGCTGGTTTCCGCCTGCAGCACTTGCAGGCGCGCGCCGAGATGGATCATCTCCGTGGCGAGCAGAATCTCTTCTGCTTCCTTGGCGACACTCTTCTTGGTCATGATTGGGCGGTGATTCAGGCGAGTTGTTCGGGGGAGCGCTGTGCCATGAGAATGGTGGAATGCGCTTGCTGCAGCACGCCACCCAGCACGTCTTGTCCGAGAGTGGAAAGCAATTGGTAGTCGTTCAGGCGGAAACCGCAAATCAGCGCGTTGCTGCCGGCCAGCTTCACAAGCTGTGCGGGAGACAGCCCAAGAACGATATCAGCGACATCGGAATCGAAGCCCAGGCGGTACATCCCGGCCGCGTAGTTGTCGCGAAGAAGCCGCTGGGCGAGCATCAGGTATGAAAGGTTCACTTCCTGAATGTCGCTGAGTACGTTATTGTCGGAGGCGGGCACGAAGCCTTCCTTTTGCTTAGTCATTTGTACGAGTCCGTTGCACAGATCACTACAGATTGTAAGAGACACCTGCTGTCTAGGGAATTTACCCGGCGGTTTCATGCAAAAACCGAATGCAGGCCACGACGAATAGTATCAAAATATATGTGTCTTTACGAATTGTGGCATTCTCGTTACATAAATAGGCGAGGTATGGGCAATTTTTGTCGTTTTTTTGCCTATTGCCGCTGGCGATGGTGCGCGCTCCTCGCAGCCGCTATGCTCGCTGGCTGCGCCGGCAGCGGCGCTCGGCTCGCCGGCGAACGTCCCATCGATCCGATCGCTCCCGAATATCGTCAGGAAGTGGTGATGACAGCGCTTGGCCTAATGGGCAGCCCCTACCGCGGGGGAGGCGCCCATCCTTCCCAGGGCTTCGACTGCAGCGGCCTGGTGAATTATGTGTTTCAAAAGGCGGCCAGCGCCCGCCTGCCGCGCAGCGCCAATCAGCAGGCGGGCGCGAGCCGGCGCATCAATCGGCGCGATCTCCGAGAGGGCGATCTGGTGTTCTTCAACACGCTGGGGCGAGCGAACTCCCACGTCGGAATCTATATCGGAGACGGCCGTTTCGTGAATGCGCCCTCTTCCGGCGGCGTTGTGCGCATTGATCGCATGGACAACCCCTACTTCGCCAAACGGTTCGATTCCGCCCGCAGCGTGTTCAGCGCTTCCTAGACCGGCACGCTGCGATACTGCCGTGCCAGAGCCACAAAGGCGTCGAGTTCGGGATCAGACCCGGTTTCTTCCTGCACGATCTCAGCGGCCCGGGGCGCGACGTCGGCCGCCAGCGCGGCATCCAGAAACAGCAGACGCGATCGGCGAGCCAGAACGTCCTCGACGGTGCGGGCGTATTCATACCTGACGGCGAAGCGCAGCATGGCTTCGGTCAAGCCCGGCGCCAATTCGCGATCCGAACCGGGCAAGGCCTGCACCCAGTGCGCCTCCGTGCCGTAGCTGTGGAGTCCGGGAGCGGCTGCCAGCGATGCCGGCCGGTCTGCACCGGCAGGCGCACCCATCAGCAGGAAGTCTGCCGTTTCGCACGGCGGCAAGCGCTCCAGGAGACCGGCTTCCATGCACTTTGCGAGAACGTCTTCGGCCATGGCGCGGTAAGTGGTCCATTTGCCGCCGGTTACGGTGACCAGACCGCTGGGCGCCGCGATGACGGTATGCTCGCGATTGATCTTCTTCGTATCGCCGGAGTCCCGAGGCGGGCGAACCAGGGGCCGCAGGCCCACCCACGCGCTACGGACATCCTCCGGCTTCGGCGCGCGCGCCAGATACGTGGCCGCTTCGCCAAGGATGAAGCGGGTTTCCTCGGCCAGCGGCCGGGGTTCATCCTCGATGTCGGTACGCAGAGTATCGGTGGTTCCCAGGATGACCTTGCCGAGCCAAGGCACAGCGAACAATACACGGCCGTCTCGCGTGCGCGGCACCAGCAAAGCGTGCTCGCCCGGCAGGAAATCGCGGTCGACCACCAGGTGCACGCCCTGGCTGGGCGAGACCATGGTTTCTGTCTGGCGCCCCGCGGCCGCGTCATCCATACGACGCAATTCGTCAACCCACACGCCCGTGGCGTTGACGACACAACGGGCCTCGATCTGCCCCTCGGTTTCGGAACCCTGTGCGCGATAACGCACGCCCGCCAACTTGCCATCGCGATGTACCAGGCCCACCACAGGACAGTAGTTCACCAGCAGGGCACCCTGGCCGGCCGCACTGCGGGCGAGCGCCAGCGCCAACCGGGCATCGTCGAACTGGCCGTCCCAATACTTTACGCCGCCCTTCAGACCGTGACTGCGGACGCCTGGCAGACAGGCAACCGTCTCCCGGCCAGAAAGCAGTTCGGTGGGCCCGAGCCCGGAACGGCCGGCGAGCGCGTCGTAGGCCTTCAAGCCAACGCCATAGAAGGGGGTCTCCCAGCATTTGTAGCTGGGCATGACGAAGGCGAGAGGGCCGGCGATGTGCGGCGCGTTATGCAGCAGCTTGCGGCGTTCATGCAGCGCCTCGCGCACCAGCGAGACATTGCCTTGCGCCAAGTAGCGCACGCCTCCGTGCACCAGCTTGGTGGCTCGGGAAGAGGTGCCCTTGGCGAAGTCACGGGCTTCGAGCAGGACGACGGACAGGCCTCGCAGGGAGGCATCCAGAGCCAGCCCAAGGCCGGTCGCGCCGCCTCCTACCACTACAAGATCCACCTTGCCGACGGCGCCCAGCCTGTCAAGCAAATGCGATCGGCGGGTTTCCAGCGGTGATATGGAGAGGGACATGACGAAGAATACAGAAGAAGCGGACTGCGTAAGTTTACGGTATGCGGGGACAACCGGGCTTGCGATTGAAGGGAGACGGCGGAATCGCCGGTAAACTGACAGGCCGTTCCAACACGCGTTCGAATCCCATGACCTATTTGCTTGCACTCGATCAGGGTACCTCCAGCTCTCGCAGCATCGTCTTCAACGAAAGCGGTGAAATCGTTTCGCTCGCTCAGCGCGAAACCACGCAGATCTTTCCGCGACCCGGCTGGGTGGAGCACGACCCCATGGAGATCTGGCAGACGCAACTGGACACCGCACGCGAAGCCTTGTCGAAGGCCGGGCTGCAAGCGCGCGACATTCGGGCAATCGGCATTACGAATCAACGCGAGACCACCCTGCTGTGGAACCGCCGCACGGGCCGGCCCTTGCACAATGCCATCGTGTGGCAGGACCGCCGGTCGGAACCGGCCTGTGCGCAACTGCGCGAAGATGGATACGAAGACGACATCCTGCAGCGCACCGGACTACGCATCGATGCTTACTTTTCCGGCACGAAGTTGAAATGGTTGCTCGATAACGTGGAAGGTGCGCGGGACTTGGCGTCGCGTGGTGAGTTGGCCTTCGGCACCGTGGACAGTTGGCTGATCTGGCAACTCACGGCCGACAAGCGGCACCTGACCGATGTGAGTAACGCGTCGCGCACCATGTTGTTCAACGTGCACAACAATCAATGGGACGACGCGCTCTTGCAGCGGCTGGACATTGCTCCGTCGCTGCTTCCGGAAGTCCTGCCGTCAGGCGCGCATTTCGGCACGGCCGCGGCCGAATGGCTGGGCGGCGAGATCCCGATCTGCGGGGTCGCCGGCGATCAGCAAAGCGCTCTGTTCGGCCAGGCGTGCTTTCGCAGCGGTATGGCGAAGAACACCTACGGCACGGGTTGCTTCATGCTCATGCACACCGGCAAGCATTTCAATCGGTCCACTAACGGGCTGGTGACGACCAGCGCTGCCCAGACGACGACTGAGCCCGAATATGCCTTTGAAGGAAGTGTGTTTGTGGCGGGCGCCGTCGTACAGTGGCTGCGCGACGGGCTCAAGGCTTTCCCCCGCAGCAGCGACATCGAGGCGTTGGCGCGCAGCGTACCGGATTCGGACGGCGTCATGGTGGTCCCCGCCTTCACGGGTCTGGGGGCGCCCTACTGGAATCCGGATGCCCGCGGAACCATTACCGGGCTGACGCGCGGCAGCACCATTGCCCATGTGGCGCGCGCGGCGCTGGACAGCATCGCCTATCAAAGCGCAGCGCTGCTGCAGGCAATGAGCCGAGACGCCGTGAGCGCGGGCGGACAGGCCCTGCAGGAACTGCGGGTGGACGGCGGCGCGTGCGTAAACGATCTGCTCATGCAGTTCCAGGCCGATCTGCTGGGCATTCCGGTGTTGCGCCCCGCCATGATCGAAACCACCGCGCTGGGCGCCGCCTATCTGGCCGGGCTCACCGCGGGCGTCTACGCCGGCAAAGACGAACTTTCCGGCCTTTGGCGGGTCGAACGAACGTTCGAGCCGCAATGCGATCCCGGCCATGCACAGGAGCTGATGTCCCGTTGGGAAAAAGCGGTGCGCCAAACTTGCGCCGACTGAAATCAAGGAACCTGAATGCTTCAACGAGCCATACTGGTCATCGCCATCTTCCTGGCCATACTCGTGGCACTGACCTTCGGCGACGCCCTGCTGTCCCAGCTATATGCCTGGATCTCCCGCCTAAGTGGTTGGGTGGTGCACAACTTCTCCGACCTCTTTGTCGGTATCCGCCACTATGTGTCCACCCACACCACCAAGGTGTTGGTCGCCATCGCGCTGACCCTCCCCGTCAGCTGGTGGGTGTTCCGCAACCGCGAACGGGAATTGCGCAGTCCGGCCAACCACCGCAAGATCGCCATCGTGCTGGCCATCTGCCTGGGATGGTTGGGCGCGCACAAGTTCTATCTTGGCCAGATCGGCTGGGGCATCGGCTACCTGGTGATCTTGTGGTTCTTCCCGCCGCTGGTGATTGTGCTCAGCCTCATCGACGCGATTCGATATTTCTTCATGACGGATGACCAGTTCGCCATTGCCCGCAGCTGAATCCCTTCACGTGGGCTTGACCGTGACCGAGGCCCCGCGCAGCTTCGCGCTTTACCGACCCGCGGCCGAAAAGCACGGCGACGCGCGTTTCGATGAATCGCTGCCGGACATGGCGGCAGCGAACGGGCCCACCGCCTGCATCTGGCAGGCGCGGCAAAGCCTGGTCGTGCCGCGCACTTATCGGCGATTCGAGGCCTTCGAAGCGGCCTGCGAAGATTTCTCGCGCAAGGGCTGGCCCGTCACCGTACGACAGACGGGCGGCGGTATTGTTCCGCAGGGCCCGGGCATCATCAACCTGAGCCTGGCCTACCCCGTATGCGGGCCTGCCATGCGGCATTCCGAGCCCGGTTATCAATTGATCTGCCAATTGCTCAGCGCCGCCCTGAAGAAACTCGGGATCGACGCCTACCCCGCCGCGGTCGAAGGCTCGTTTTGCGACGGGCGCTACAACCTGGCTGTCACCCTGCAGGGCATGGCCGTCAAGATTGCGGGTACGGCCCAGATGTGGCGCCGTATCGCCGGCTCGCAGGAGGGGCATGTGGGCCTGGTGCACGCACTGGTGCTGGTCGATGCCGACACGGACGCCGTCACGGCGGCGGCCAATGCGTTCGAGGCCGCCCTGGGGAGCGGACGCCGTTA
>JAEWFK010000132.1 GCA_023388835.1 Pseudomonadota bacterium
TCCTGCATGGCGGCAAGATTGTTGAATCCGGCCCGCCGCAGGACATTTTCTACCGGCCCGGCCAAGAAGCGACCCGCGACTTCGTGACGAGTCTGTCCGAACCGGCGCTCCGCCCCGGTCAAACGCAGCAGCTCAAGTAGACGCAACTGCCGGACCCTGGTGCTATATGAATCCGACCAGCTGCAGAGCAAGCGGGACAAGCACCGCCGTGAGCAGCCCCGCCAGCCCCATGGCCAGCCCGGCGAAGGCCCCCATCTCCGGCCCGCCGTGCAGGGCCCGCGCGGTACCGATACCATGCGCCACCACGCCGAGCGTAAAGCCGGCTATATAAGGTTCGCGGATACGCATGAGCACAAGAAGGGGCTGTGTAAGCGCGCCGCCCAATATCCCGGTCAGCATGACCAACGCCGAAGTGAGCGACACCACGCCACCCAGCTTTTCCGTGAGCCCGATGGCAATGGGCATGGTGACGGATTTGGCCGCCATGGAGATGATCGTGGCTTGCGAGCCGCCCAACAGTCCGGCCAACACCATCGCCACCGTCACTGCGACGGCGGAACCAAGCATTGCCCCGCCCAGCAGTCCCGGCCAGTCGCGCCGCAGGCGCTTGAGCTGATGATAGAGCGGTACCGCCAAGGCGACCGTCGCTGGACCCAGCAGGATATGGATGTAGCGCCCGCCTTCGAAATAGGTTTCGTAGCTGACGTCTGCCGCCAGCAGTACAACCACCAGCATCACGGTGGCGACCGCCACGGGATGCAACCACGGGCTATTGCCCGCGCGGCGATGCACGGCAAGAGCCAGACGATACGCCAGCAAGGTGGCCAGCAGCCATGTCAGCGGCAGCGCTCCAATGTGCTGAAAAACCGCCATCGGGCGACTCATCGCTTGAAGAGTTTCACCGCCGCTGACGTCGCGACGATGGAAGCCGCGGTGCTGACGAGCAATGCCGCCGTGATCGCCTGCCATTCCTGCGCAATGCGGTCGAGGTGCGCCATGATGCCTACCGCCGCAGGAATGAACAGCAGACTGAGGTGTGTGAGAAAAACCCCGGTGAAAGTGTCCAGGTCCGCATCTTCACGCCCACGGGCGACGAGATAAGCGAATAACAAGGCCATGCCGGCTACGGCGCCCGGAATGGGGATCGACAGCATGAAAACGATGGCTTCTCCCGCCATCTGAAACGCCAGCAGCTTGATCAGGCCTTCTATCATGGCCCCTCCCCTCGGTTGAACGTGCACCACGCCCCTGTCTTCGCGCCGGGGTGGGCGTGCCGGCGCCTGCTACCTCGCCGGCTTGTACATCATTGTAACGAGAGCTTCAGCCCTGTGTCCGCAGCGCACGCAGCGTGTCGAGCGCTGCGCTCAACTTGTCTTCGAGCTCAGCCAGCGGGTCCTCTCCGACCCTCGCGCAGCCGACATTTTCGTCGGCACCGACGCCTGCTGCGCCGGCCGCGCTTCCCACGCTTCCCCCCACGACATCCGGCGCCCGGACATGGCTCAACGAAGCCGATGACCCGCCGGTGGCGAGCGCTTCGCCGGGCATGGCCGCTTGCACCTGCTCACCCTCTGCGCCGACTTCCACGTCGAACACGAGTTGCTCGGCGCGATGCCAGGTGGTGAACCATTCCAGCGGAAGTCCGTCCATGTCCTGACCTTGGCCCTCCAGCATCAGCAAGGGGCTCCCTGAGGCGACTTCCAGCGCCTCGGCCAAGCCGGCATTGGCGGCAACCGCCCGAATACGGTTTCGGCCGCGGCCCGGCCTCAAGCCGTAGCACTCGGCTAGAACGCCATGCAGCGAGGCGTCATGCAGGCTATCGGCCGCCAAAACCGGAATGCGCTTGCGCGGCAACCAGGTCCGGACGAAGGCCAGCGGAGCCTCGTCAATGCGCCTCAAGCGTTCCAGCAGCCAGGCGTCCTCTGTTTCAAGGAAAGCCGCCACATCAGGCGGCGGTTTCGCCGGTTCAAGCCGCAGCACCCGCGTCCGTAAGCGGGTGCCCGTACTGGCGAACTGCTGGAACAACCCTGTGGACCGCTGGACCAGGCGACGGTGCTCACTCCGCGCCGCTACCGTGGGCGCCCTCCCCTGCTCGCGATGAATGACGCCTTCGGCCACCAGCACTGCGAGCGCCTGGCGCACCACGCTGCGGGCGACGCCAAATTGCCTGCAAAGCGTCGCTTCGCTGGGCAGTACGGTGCCCGGAGCCAGCCGGCGCGCACGAATGTCGTTCGAAAGCGCTCGGACTATCTGTGCATACAGGGGTTCGGCGCTGGAACGATCCAGACTTTCCGACCCCTTGCCCGGCACGTCCACCGACTCAGCCTCCGGTCGTGTTGCGGGCGGTGTCCCAGACATGTGACCAGCCCGGTGCCAGATTCGCGGCGCGCTCCGCCGCCAGGATCAGGCTGTCCTCTCGGGCGATGCCTTTGCCGGCGATATCAAACGCCGTTCCGTGATCGACCGATACGCGCACCACCGGCAGGCCGACGGTGATGTTCACGCCGTCATCGCCGTATACCGATTTGAAGGGAGCGTGGCCCTGGTCGTGATAGCAGGCGATGACAAACTTCCACTTGCCGCGCACAGCCTGCGGGAACAGCGCATCGGCTGGAATGGGGCCGGCCGCCAGAATGCCCGCCGCATTGGCTTCAGCCACCGCCGGCGCGAGAATCTCGGCGTCTTCGCGACCGAAGATGCCGTTCTCGCCGGCATGGGGGTTGAGCCCGGCGACCGCGACCGGCTCATCGGCCCTGCCCAGAGCCTGGGCAAAAGCGCCCGCCAGACGCAACACGGCGCGCATGCGTTGGGGGTTCACGTCTTCAATCGCTTGCCGCAAGGAAACATGAGTGGTGGCATGGAAAATATACAAATCCCCCGCCGAAAGCACGAGCGAGAAGGTCTTCACGCCGAACTCATGGGCCAGCAATTCAGTGTGCCCAGGCCATTTGTGGCCCGCCAGGTGCATGGCCGCCTTATTCAGCGGGGCCGTCACGATGCCGTCGATCCGGCCTTCACGAGCCAGCGCGCACGCCGTGGTCACGAAGCGCACCGAACCGTCGCCGGCGTCCGCGTTCAGTTCGCCAAGCGGAACATGCTCGAGCGAAGGCCCAGCCTGCAGGACTTCGATCGTGCAGGGAAGATTCCGAACCTCTTCGGGCCCCGCAACGACCCGCACGCTGCTTTCATCACGGCCCAGTGCACGCACGGCCTTGCGCAACGCACCGGCGTCCCCGACCACAAACAGGCGGGCTCGTTGGCGCAGCTCGTCGTGACCCAGCAGCATCTTGGCCGTGATCTCGGGGCCGATACCAGCCACATCGCCCAGGGTGACGGCAAGCGTCGGAACAGTCGTGGACGGTGTTGTCGTCGTCATACAGAAAATCTCCTTTCACGGACCGCCTTGGCGGCCCTGATCAATACGTCGCGAGCGCCGAAGCCGCCCGCCTTCGTCACGATGGGCAGCCCGGATGCGGGGCCGCCGGTCAGGGTACCCAACGGCATCCCTCCCGTGACTTCATCCACCAGTGCGATCCCGCCCGCCGCGAGTGCGTCAAGCACGGCGCTGGCGCCATCGCCGCCCGTCGCCACGACACCGGCGGCATGGCAGTCAATCACCAGCCGCGCCGCCAGCTCGCCCAAACGAGCGGCCACCGTGTCGGAATCCAGGCCGGGCTTCTTCCCGGACGGCGCCAGCAATAGCCAGGTGGCGCGCGGCTCATCCGACTGCGCCTGCTGCAGGATGCGCCCGCAACAAGCCTGCCAGGCTTGCGCGTCGATCAGGTCTTCGAGCGCGGGCGCCCAGACGCGAGCGCCGGCTTCGATCAAGGCATCGGCCTGTCCCCGGGCGTCGCTGTGCTGTGATGTCACGACCACGACGACCGGCCCTTGCGAATCGGCATCGGCCCATAAGCGCGCCAACGGCGCTGCCAGGCCGCCCGAACCCACGGGTAAAGCGCGCTCGCCCATCAAGGCGATGGCACAGGCGAGGCGATCCATGTCTTCTGATGTAACGGCGTCCACCACCACGATTTCACCAGCCTCCGTGATGCGCACCGCCAGGGATTCGGGGCTTTCTCCTTCCCCGGGCGCCACATGGGCGGCGTTCAGCAATGTGGGGACATGGCTTTCCGTGACGGGTGTGACCGGGTCGGTGGACGCAGAGGTCTCGGTAACCTCGCGGCCGTCAACGTAAAGGATACCGTCCTTGAGCGTACGGCCCGTCGCCGGAAATGCGGGACACACCACGGCAATGGCGTCTTCGCGCCAACTGCGGCGAGCGGCGTCGATCTCGGCCAGGAAGGGGCCTCGCAAGGTGGAATCCACCTTCTTGTACATGCGCCGCACGCCGGCGGCACGCAGCGCGGCCACGTCTTCGTAAACGACCGTTGCCGCCTGCTCCGCCGGCAAGGCCCGACTGTGCGTGGTGACTGCGATTACCTCGGCGCTCATCACATCCGGGTCGGCCATCGCCTGTGCGGCCCGACCGACCGAGAGCTGGGTAGGCCACCCGGCACGCACGAACTGCACGGCCGTATCGCCCGATCCGGTCAGATCGTCCGCGACGATGGCAATGTAGGGAGCGGCCACGTTTACACCCTGGCGTCAGCCGGTACTCCGGCCTCCAGCGAACCGGCCACATCGTCGGCGACCTTGAGTTCGCCCGACCGTTTCAGGAAGTAGGACGCGAGCACTGGAGCCAGGATGGAGCTGATCAGCACGCAAGCAGCGACCTGGGCCGTTGCCGTGCCGACATACTGCTGGAAGCTAGGGTCGGCCGCCGCCACAACAGCGGGTGTGGCAATGGCGTTGCCGGCGGTGGTCCCGGCCGCGAAACCGATGCCGCTCTTGCCGCCACGCCGCAAGATATACCGATAGCCCAGGTAGACCAGGAAACCGGTGACCGGACTGATGAGCAGGCCCAGGACCAGGCCGGTCATACCGCCGGACACGACCGCATTCAGGTTGATGCCCGTGCCCAGCGCGAAGGCGAAGAATGGAATGACGATATTGGGAACCGGCTTGAGCACGTTGCGCCACTCGATATCCAGATTGCCGACCAGCACGCCCAGGAGGAAGGGCACCAGGGCGGCCACCAAGGCAATCACGGGGATGTCCGCCAGACCCGACGCACCCAGGAAGAGCAGGCTGAAAAAGGGACCGTCGTTCACGGCGCTGGCAACATAGGCGCCGCGATCACGGCTATCACCATACTGACCGGTGTAGGCCAGCCAAAGTCCGCCGTTGCTGTTGTCGAAAGCGGCGAGCATGGCGAGGATCGAGACGCCGGCGATGCCGTCCAACCCGACGAAAGTACCCAGGATGATGATGAGCGTGGCCGGCACCAGTGTCTTCATGAGCAGGATGGTGCCCGCTGTCGCAAGTACCGGCCCGCCAGTGCGCATGTTGACCTGCGTGCCTGTCGCAAAAATCAGCAGCGCAATCAAAGGCAAGGCGCTGTTCTTGAACAATGCGGTGGTAAAGCCGCCGATCTGCAGCGCCTCGGGAGCGAAGGTGCCAAGTATGGATCCGAGGATGAGCGGAAGCAGCATCAAGCCACCCGGCACTTTCATCATGGCCGAGTACATGGGGAAGCGGGAAACTTCGGGATTCATTGGAGGCTCCGATGGCTTTCGGAGCCGCCGACTGCGGCGCCCGGAAGCGGGTGGAAAATTGGTTGGCCTGTCAGTTTACACCCGTTACGTACAACTTGTACGTACAGACGTAAGAATCCGACCAACTTTCCTTCAGCTACTCGGCAGCCGCGGACTGCATGAAGGCTGACGCCCCCCCTTTCGAACCCGTCGCATTGATGAGTCTTTCGATGATGCCTTCTGTATTCAGCACATCGCCGAAGTACAGCATCCAGTTATGCAGCGCGTTTACATGCTCCGGCTCAGTGAACGATGCCAGCGCGTCGCTCACCATGATGCTGCGATAGTCCATCATCATCGCATCACGGGCAGTCGATTCGCAGCATACGTTGGTGGCCGTGCCACCCACCAGAATGGTATCGACGCCCTTTTCCTGAAGGGTCGCGTGCAAGGAGGACGAGCCCGGAGACAACGCGCTGTAGCAGCGTTTCACTGCGAACGCATCGGTGCTGCGGACATCCAGCGCGGCAGGAAACTGGTAGCCCGCGTGCGTAGCGCTCAGTTCCTTCAGGCGCCTGGCGCTGCGCTCGGGCGTCAGCATGTGGCGGTGATGGTGCGACCAGAAGTCGTCGGCGCCATCGGAACAAGTCTGCACCCACACCACCAGTCCCCCCGCATTTCTCAGTGCCGCCGCGAGTCGGTTCACGGCGGGGAAGGTTTCCCTGGCTGCAGCGCACTCCCCCTGGAACCCCGGCTGCGTATAGTAGTTCTGCAAATCGACCACCACAAAGGCGGTGCGTGGGGCATGCAGTTCATCGTAAGGATGAAGCACACCCTGACGGGCAATCACCCGCTCAACAATCCATTGTGGAAAGTCCACTTCCATTCCCCTATGAGTAGCGGCGTACGGTTGCCCGTTCCAGATGTGCAATGACGAGATACATCACGCCTGACAGCAGCGCGAGGACCACGATCGCGGTCATCACGATATTGAGCTTGAACACTTGGCTGCCGTTGATGATCAGGAAACCCAGACCTTCGCTTGCTGATTGGAATTCGCCCACGATCACGCCCACCAGCGCCAGCCCGATGTTCACCTTCAGCGCGGCCAGCAGGGTTGGCACGCTGCCCGGCAGCACGACCAGCGTCAATATCTGCCACTTGCTCGCCCCGAGCGTCAATGCGAGCTTGATCTTGTTCGGGTCGATCCCGCGGAATCCTTCGAATACCACCATGATGGTAATGAAGACAGAGATCGCCACGGCCATGCCGTAGACCGAGTACTCGGACCCCAGCCAAATGTAGAAGATCGGCACGAACGCAATCTTGGGCATCGCGTTGGCCACCACCAAAAAGGGGTCGAGCACCTTATAGGCGAACCCGGACCACCACAGCAAGGCGGCGACAGCCACGCCCATAACCATACTGATCACGAAACCGATCAATGTCGCGCGAAAGGTCGCCCAAGTGTGTCCGATCAAGTCCCCAGTATTCAAGAGTTCCAGGAAGGTGGGCCAAACCGCGCTCGGATAGCTGGTCAGCATCGGGTTCATGACATGGGTACGCGCGAGCACTTCCCATAGAACCAGCACGATGAGCAACAATGCAGCTCGCGTAAGCGTAATGAAATTCGCCCGGCGCGCCTCGCGCCGCTGCCAGGCCGCGTAGGCCGGGCTCGGCGCCGCGGTGGGAGCCTCTCCCACCGCGCGTCCCAGGGTGGTGGCGGGTGTATTCGTAGCCATGGCCGTCAGCCTCCTTAGCCCTCGACGTGCACGTCGAGTTCATCCCAAAGGGTGTTGAAGTAGTCGTTGAACTCCGGTAAGCCCCGCGCCTCGAATGGCGTGGGACGGCGGCCCGGCATGCTGGGAAAGACGATTCTGTGTTGGGACTTGATGCGCCCTGGGCGGCGCGATAGGACCACGACGCGGTCGGTCATGGAGACCGCTTCGCCGATATCGTGCGTCACGAGCACCACCGATTTGCCTTCGCTGCGAAGGACATCCACGACCTCATCGGCGATGGCCAGACGCGTCTGTGAGTCCAGGGCCGAGAAGGGTTCATCCAGCAGCACCACGTCCGGGTCGGTGGTCAGAGTTCGGGCGAGCGCTACTCGCTGCCGCATTCCGCCTGACAAGGCCCGGGGATACTGGTCGAGAAAATTGCCCATCCCGCATTTTTCCAGGAGCCGGACGGCGCGCTCGCGGGCCGCCTTCATATCTCGCTTCTGGATTTCAGCGCCCAGCAGCGCATTCTCGAGAATCGTCCGCCATTCGAAGAGATAATCCTGCTGGAGCATGTAGCCAATACTGGGGGAAGGCGACGTCACGGTGCGCCCTCCTACCCGTATCTGTCCTTCGGAGGGAGGCAGAATGCCCGCGATGATGGAAAGCAAGGTGCTCTTTCCACAACCGGATTGGCCGATCAGGCTCACGAATTCGCCGGGCTCGATGGTGAGCGAGATCCCTGAAAGGGCCAGAATTTCCGCCTGCTTGGTGAAGTAGCGCAGGGAAACGTTGTCGATCTCGATACGTTCTGAACCCTTGCCGGCGGCTTCGGCTTCCCGTTCGAGCAATGCGTCGGTCGTCATTGCATGGCCTCCTTCGCGAACTTCGTGTCGACGAGATTTTCATACGCGACTCGTTGATTTGCCTTCTGCAGGCCGGTCCCAATCAACATATCCTGAAGTTGCTCCATCGCCGCCTGCTGGATCACGGGATCTTCTTTCCAAAGCTTGAAAGGACGATAGCGTTCGATGGCCGCAACGAGCTCGGCGTGATTCAAAGCGGGGAAATACGCCTGCATGTGGGTCGCCAGTTCCGCCGCAGGCGCGCCGTTGATTTCCTTCTGAGCCCGATAAATCGCTTTGGACCATGCCAGGGCGACATCCGGATTTTCTGTAAGGAATTTGTCGGTTGCGGTAAACGAAGTGAAGTCCACTTGTCCGACTTCCGCGCCAATCGATGCCACGACTTTGCCATGGCCCTCGCGTTCAAGATTGCTGGCCTCCGGCTCGAGGAAGATGCCATAGTCGGCTTGCCCCGCCATCCAGGCGCCGGCTCGTGCCGCAGGGCCGATATTGCTCACCATGCGGACATCCTTGGCCGGGTCCAGCCCATGTTTGTCCATGGCGGTCATCAGAAAAACATCGGGATTCGAGCCCGGCCGGAAAGACATGACCCGCTTGCCTTTGAGATTCTCCCAGGAGAAGGTTTCTTGCGGCGTTCGCGACAACAGGAGAAAGCCATCCGTGGCGGTGAGCCCCGCAAACACCCGCGTCTTGACCGGAGATTCGCTGTTCGCCACATACACGGATGCCTCGGGTCCGATCAGTACGATATCTGCACTTCCGGACAGCAGCGCCGCCATGCCCTTGTCGGTGCCTTGCGAAGTTTTCAGGGATACATCCAGGCCTTCGTCCTTGAAGTACCCCTTCTCCATGGCAACGTACATCGGCATATAAAGAACGGAACGCACGACTTCCTCATACCGTACCTTCTTGGGATCGGCCGCGACGGCCGGCAGACTGGAAGCGAGGGCCAACGAAGCGGTAACGGCAGCCAGGACGCCCCGCAACAGCTTGCGCCGTGCGCGGTGGTGAAAAACGGAGAGTTCGTGGTTTGGGGAGAGGGCGGCGGGATGCCCGTGCGGGGCGGCGGAGTTGCATAAGGCGAACATACCTGGCTCCTGAGAAGAAGGTGACTGCGGCTCTTTTTGGTATACAGTATTCAAACTTCTTTAAGCTTGAAAGATACACCTGCTCCGCAGTTGGAGACAGCAGGG
>JAEWFK010000020.1 GCA_023388835.1 Pseudomonadota bacterium
CCCTCGGTAAGCGCGGTGGCGGCGTGGGCGCTGCGGGGCACGATTTCGCCGTTGCGCTCCACGGCGATGCGTTTGCCCTGGAAGCCCAATTGCTCTATCAAGCCTGCGACGGTCACGTTGGTGTCGATGAGGCGGCTTTCGCCGTTCAGGGTGATATTCAAGGTTTCCTCCCGGTTCAAGGTTGCGGACTGGCAGGACATCAGCTGCGGAAACGGTCCGTGGCGGCGAGCAGATGGGCGAGTATGCCGGGTTCGTCAAAGGCATGGCCGCCGTCATCCACGAGACGGAAGGCGGCCTGCGGCCAAGCCTTGTGCAGTTCCCAGGCCGTTCGGGCGGGAGTGCAGGCGTCGTAACGCCCTTGCACGATCACGCCGGGGATGTCCCGAAGTCGATCCGCGTTGCGCAGCAACTGGCCTTCTTCCAGAAAGCCGCGATTCATGAAGTAATGGTTCTCGATGCGCGCGAAGGCAAGAGCCGATGCATCATCGGAGTGTGACTGTTGGTGCTCGCGGTTGGGCAGCAGCGTGATTGTATGGCTTTCCCACTGGGTCCACGCATGCGCCGCTTCGAGCTGTGTCTGTCTATCGTCGCCGGTCAGGCGGCGGTGATAGGCGGCAATGAGATCATTACGTTCTTCAAGAGGGATGGGTGCAAGATAGCGTTCCCAGTGGTCGGGGAAGAGCCACGAGGCGCCTTCCTGGTAGAACCAGCGCAATTCTGTTTCCCGCACCGTGAAGATCCCACGCAGAATCAGCGCGCTGACGCGCTCTGGGTGGGTCTGAGCATAGGCGAGCCCCAAGGTCGAGCCCCATGACCCGCCGAACACCAACATCTGTTCCGACTCCAGCACCTGGGCGCGCAGTCGTTCCATGTCAGCCACCAAGTCCCAGGTGGTATTGTTTTCCAGACTGGCATGAGGCGTCGAACGGCCGCAGCCCCGCTGATCGAACAGCAGTACGTTATATGAGGCGGGGTCGAAGAGCCGGCGGTGCGCTGCCGAGCAGCCGCCGCCTGGGCCACCGTGCAGGAAGATCGCCGGCTTACCTTGCGGATTACCGCAAAGCTCCCAATACACGCGATGGCCGTCGCCGGTATTCAGGTAACCATGCGAATACGGTTGAATCTCGGGATACATTCAGGCCTTGCGTTTGAAGATAAGGTCCCAGACGCCATGCCCCAGGCGCAGGCCGCGGGTCTCGAACTTCGTTTGGGGCCGGAAATCCGGGCGCGGCGCGTAACCCTGGCCCGCCGTGTTCTCCAAAGTCTCTTCCCCATTCAGAACTTCCAGCATCTGCTCGGCGTAGTTCTCCCAATCGGTGGCCAGGTGAATGTAGGCGCCAGGCTTCATGCGGCTGGCAAGCAGCTTGATGAGCGGCGGTTGTATGAGACGGCGCTTGTGATGACGCTTCTTGGGCCAGGGGTCCGGGAAATAGATGTGCACACCCGAGAGCGAATCAGGCGGAACCATTTCCTGCAGGACCTCGACGGCGTCGTGCTGGATCACACGCACGTTCGTCAGCTCGGATTCGTCGATACGCTTAAGCAGCGCGCCCACGCCGGCATTGAAGACTTCCACGCCCAGGAAATTGTCTTCGGGCCGTGCGAGTGCGATCTTCTGCGTCGTCTCGCCCATGCCGAAGCCAATTTCCAGGATGGTCGGCGCACTGCGCCCATATAGCCGCTCGAAATCCAGCCGGCTGCGATCGAATGGAATCGACCATAGCGGCAACAGGCGGTCCAGCGCTTCGCGTTGGCTGGGCGTGATGTGCGCGCGCCGATGAACGAAGCTGCGAATATGCGTCGTGCCGGACGGCGTCGTGGCCGTGCGCACGTAGTCTTCGGGAAGGGAGGCGGGGTCGTTCTTCATCCCGCCATTGTAGCGGGTCGAAGCTGCGTTATAATCACAGCCCTTCGCGGGTGTAGTTCAATGGTAGAACGGCAGCTTCCCAAGCTGCATACGGGAGTTCGATTCTCCTCACCCGCTCCGCTGAGCGCCTTGTGGGACAAGGCGAACGTCAACGCTTGCGACGCAGGGAGCGGGCGTCGGTTCCCCACAGGGCGACTCCGATCAGCACCGCCTGGAACGGCAGACGAGCGAGGCGCTTGGCATCGGTGTCGAGACAGAACCCGTCCTTGCCCTCCAGGTACTGAGCGATGTTGCCCGGGAAGATCGCCACGAAGAACGCCGCGGCGGCAAGGCCAACCCGCGCCCGCCACGGCTGTTTCCACACGGCAAGCAGTAGCCCGCCGAGGCCGATCTCGACCACGCCGGACGCGAGCACCGTCACGTCCTCGTCGATGGGAAACCAGCCGGGGACCTGCGCCTGGAACTCTTCGCGGGCGACGGTGAGGTGACCGATTCCGGCACCCAACAAGGCCGCTCCGAGAGCGACCTGACCCAGCGCCCTCAGCTTCGATCCCCTGGCCTCACTGCCGTCCTCGCGAACCGTGTCATCTGCCGTGCCGTTGCGCATGCCGACACGGTATGTCCCCGGTCGCCGCCGCGGGGATCGGGTTGCAGCGCCGCGGCGCACCCATGCCCGACCCTCCGCAGTGACCCGTCGGCGTCGCGTTCGACCAATTCCCTTGATAAATGGTCAGTTCGACAGCATTATTGTCGTCATGACCATGAACGCCTTCAGCGAATCCGGGTGGAGCGGTACCGGCGATGCGACGTCCGCCAGCACAGCGCTGTTCACCGACCACTACGAACTCACGGCGCTCGACGCCGCACTGCGTTCGGGCGTGACGGCGCACCGAGCGGTGTTCGAGGTGTTTGCGCGCCGTCTCCCGACCGGCCGCCGCTACGGCGTGGTCGCTGGCATCGGACGGGCCATCGAGGCCGTCGAGCGGTTCCGTTTCACCGACGCCGAACTGGCCTTTCTCAGCGAGCGCCGGGTGCTCAGCGACGCCGGGCTCGGCTACCTGGCCGACTTCCGGTTCAGCGGCGAGATCGCCGGATTTTGCGATGGCGAACTGTACTTCCCGTACTCGCCCATCCTCACCGTCGAGGCCCCCTTCGGAGAGGCACTGCTGCTTGAGACCGTGCTGTTGAGCATCCTCAAC
>JAEWFK010000046.1 GCA_023388835.1 Pseudomonadota bacterium
TACGTATTGGCAATGCCCTTCATTTCTTCTTGGTAGACGTCGCCCATTGCCGCGATCTTCGCTTCTTTTGCTTTGCGTACAGCGGGATAAAGAATCCTGTCTTCAATGGCCAGATGCAGTTTGACCACCGTGCCCAAATCGTGAACCTGCTGAGCAATGAACTGAGCGTTCTTCTCTATTCCATTCCGCACGAGTGCTCGCAACGCGTCAATGCGTTCAAGAATGTCCACGTGCTGATGCTTGAATCGGTCGATGTCCATAAGTGAGAAGGGTCCGTTACGTTATAAGATATATTTTAAAGGTATCTTAATCTCTGTCATCCCTCGTGACAAGTGCGTCGAAGACCACTCTTCGCCCATACGACAACGAGCTGCGGCCTGGCCAGGTGTCACACGGACCACGGTTTGCAGCACAGGTATGAAGCCTGTCAGAATATACGGCTCTTATTTGTCACTCTACGGCTGCAGCCGTTCAACATGTCCTCAGCCAGCAGTTTCAGTCTTCGGAAGATCGCCATTCCCGCCTTCGGTCCTTCCTTGCTTTTTGGCATGGTGGAAGGGGCAATCTACCCGGTCATCGCCATCACCGCCAGGGATCTGGGCGCATCGATCGCTGAAGCCGGGCTGATCGTGGCGCTCACCGGGGTCGGCGCGCTCGTCAATAACCTGCCGGCCTCGATGCTGACCGCCAGATTCGGCGAACGCCTCTCCATGACGGGAGCTGCGCTGCTTACCATCATCGCCCTGTTGCTCTGCGTCAGTGCGCAGTCACCAGTGACCTTCGGAATCGGCATCTTCATGATCGGTATGGCGCAAGCCGTCTTCATGCTGGCTCGCCAGACCTATCTGACTGATGCCGTGCCGGTATCGATGCGGGCGCGAGCCTTGTCCACGTTGGGCGGAGTCATGCGTATCGGCCTGTTCATCAGCCCCTTCGTCAGTGCAGGGCTCATGCAGATCATGGGAATGGATGGAGCCTACTGGCTGGCGGCCATCGCCTCGGCAGCCGCGGGCGCCCTGGCCTTCACCTTGCCCGATCTGGAATCACGCCAGGCCGGGGCCGGGGAGCCGACCGCAGACAATCCGTCGCCGGGTCGCGTTGCACGTAAAAGCTTCGCCCAGGTCTTCCGGGAACACCGCCACGCTTTTCTTACGTTGGGGACGGGTTGCCTGTTGGTGTCGGCGCTGCGGGCTTGCCGGCAAATCGTGATTCCACTGTGGGCGGCCCACATTGCCCTCGATGCGGCCACTATCTCGGTGGTCTACGGCGCCATGGGCGCCATCGACATGCTGCTTTTCTACCCGGCGGGGAAGATCATGGATCGGTTTGGACGCCAATGGGTGGCCTTTCCTTCCACTTTCATCATGGGAACGGCGCTCGCGCTGATGCCGTTGACCGACGGGTTCTGGACCTTCATTCTTGCAACCATGCTCCTTGGTCTGGGCAATGGCATCGGGTCGGGGCTGGTCATGACGGTAGGAGCGGATCGCTCGCCGGCCACTGCGCGACCGCAATTCCTGGGTATGTGGCGTTTAATGTCCGATATCGGCAGCTGCGGCGGCCCCCTGCTGGTATCCAGCATTGCGGCTGCAGCCGGGTTGGCCACCGGCGTCTTGGCAGTGAGCGGGTTGGGTTTCGCGGCCGCTGCCATCTTCTGGAAATGGCTGCCCCGTCGCTGATCTGATACGCTTTCGCACGGCTTTATAGGAGACTTCCATGCCATCGCCCGCTCTCATCGACGCAAATAATCTCTTCGCCCTCTTGCAAGACCGTGGCCGTGACATTCTGGCGGTCGACTGCCGCTACTCGCTGAGCGAGCCCTCCGCTGGGGCACAGGCATACGCGCAGGGCCACATCCCCACTGCAGTGTACGCCGACCTGGGTACCCTGCTGAGCGGCCCCGGCACGGGGATGAACGGCCGACATCCCCTTCCGGATCCGCAGCTCTTCGCCGACGGCATGGCGGCATTTGGCGCGAACGACGATACGCTCATCGTGGCCTACGATGCCGGCGATTCCATGTTTGCGGCCCGGCTATGGTGGCTGCTGCGATGGATAGGCCATGAGAACGTGCGCGTCCTGAACGGTGGCCTGCAAGCCTGGATCGACGAAGGACACCCGCTATCGACCGAAACTCCGGAATCGCCGCGCGGCACGCTCGGCCTGCGCCGCCGAGCGATGCCCACCGTGACCTATACCGATGTCCTGGCCAATGTGGAAAGCCAGGAACGCCGCCTCGTCGATGCCCGCAGCCCCGACCGCTACCGTGGCGAGAACGAAACCATCGATCCGGAAGGCGGCCATATTCCCGGTGCGCTGAACCGTTTTTTCAAAGACAACGTCGATCCATCGGGCCGGTTCAAGCCTGCATCGCAATTACGAGAAGAATTCGGCGCCTTGCTGAGCGGTACACCGCCTGAACGAGTGGTGCATCAGTGCGGCTCGGGCGTAACGGCTTGCCATAACCTGCTCGCCATGGAAATCGCTGGCTTGGAAGGCGGCGCCTTGTACCCCGGCTCCTGGAGCGAGTGGTGCAGGCAGCGCGGCGCTCCGATCGCACGCCAATAAGCCCGGCTCAATTGACCTGCAATCCGAGCGCTCTCGCGGCCTCGTCGAAACGCTCGAGGTCCGCGTGTATGGTCTGCCGGAAGCTCGCTGCATCTTCGCTCGCCATGTCATAGCCCATGCCGACCCACTGCTGCTGCATGTCGCTGCGGGAAAGCACTTCGCTTACTGCATGGTGAATCCTCCGCAAGATCGCTTCTGGCGTCGCCGCCGGCGCCAAGAGGCCATGCCACTGATTCAGCTCATAGCCCGTCACTCCAAGCTCAGCGACGGTGGGCACATCGGGCAGCAGCGCTGAGCGCTTGGCCGAGGTCACAGCAAGCGCCCGCAAGGCGCCCGCCTTGATATGCGGCAATGCGCTGGACGCAGTGACGACCCCCAGGCCGACCGTCCCAGACAGTACGTCGATGAGCGCCGGGCCGCAACCCCGGTAAGGGACATGGAGCCAACGCGAGCCGGTACTCTGATTCAGCATGCCCGCCGCAAGATGCTGCGGCGTGCCGTTCCCGCACGATGCATACTCGGGCGACGGAGCCGCGCTCGCGGGGCGGCCCGCATCCACCGCCGACAGCAGATCGCGCCAGGGAGAGGTCTGGGCCGTGACCACAACCGAAGGCACGTAGCCCACGTTAACCACCCCGGTCAGGTCGTGGGCAGGGTCGAAACCCAATTCGCTGAATACGGCTGGGTTCACGGCATAGGAGCTGTTGGCAACCAGAAGCGTGTAGCCGTCGGGTTTTGCCCGGGCGACAGCCTGGGCGCCGATATTACCGCTGGCGCCCGAGCGGTTCTCCACGATGAAGGGCTGGCCGAGGTCGCGTTGCAGACG
>JAEWFK010000093.1 GCA_023388835.1 Pseudomonadota bacterium
GGAGGGTCGATCACGTCACCGACTTCCTTTTCATCCGGAGTTTCGCCGACATCGCCCACGCCCAGGTCATTGCGCCGCAGAGCGAGGTAGACGCGGGTATCGTCGTATTCCAGCGTCGGATCGAGAAACGCAAGATTGGCGTCCACACCGGCGAACCGACTGTCCGCCAGGCCGCCTCGGGCCGAAAGAATCAAATAGCGCTGCTCGGGCGCCCATTCGCCCGCCCCGGCTTCCGCCCAGACATGCCCGTCCAGCCGCGCCTCGCCGATCAGATCCAGGAGATCGGATCGACCGTCGGGATAGGCATTCACGTGGTAGAGGCCGCCCGGTTCGAAGACGAAGTCCCCCCATGAGGACAGCGTCGCCGCCGCATCGAGGCCTCCCGGCGCCACCCTGCCGCCGCGATGAATGCGGGCTCCGACCAACTCGCCGCTCCCTTCCAGACGTGCGCCCGCGGCGACCTCCACCCGCCCCGTCACGGTGCCGTCCACCACCAGGGCGCCCGCACGGAGGTCGACGGGCGTGCGGCCCTGCAGCACCCCGGTCAACCGCAAGCCGCCTTCGCCCGTCTTGCGTACGGGCACCGCCGCGTTGACGTTGTTGACCATGGTGGCAAGCCCCGATTCCACGCGCCATTCCGCGACGCCATCTCGGTCAGGCAGGGGCGTGTCGCCGGGGCGGGTGGCGTTCAACTGCACGTAATTCACCAGGCGTGTGCCGGCCTCGATCTGCAGAACGGTTCCCGCGTGCTGCTCCAGGTTGTAGATCGAGGACGCCAGCGGAGACGAGCCGCTCACCTGCAATACGCCTTCGCGCAATACCGTGTTGCTGGTATAGGCGTTGGCACCCGACAGGACCAGCGTGCCGGCGCCCCGCTTTTCCAGGGGAGCGGTCATGCGCGGCGCGCTGGAGGACACCACACCGCTTAATTCGAAGCGTTCGCCGGCGCTCACAAAGATAGGCGCCAAGCTTTGCAGGTCGATCGCCCGATCGGTAGTGAAGCCCGACTCGACGACCAGCGACTGGCCGGAGAATACAAAAGGCGCATCGTCCGCGAACGCATGCGCCTCCTCAGGTGAAGCAATGACAACCGTGGGCGGCGCCGCAGCGTGCAGCGTTCCGACCATCGCAAGGCAAACCGTACAACCATCCAACCACAACCTCCAAGCGGCAAGCTTCTTCATTTCGCCTCCGTAAGAGCAAGTGTCTTCAGGACTTTCCGTAACGGACCATTTTGTCCGCCGGGCAGGAGTATGAAGGAATACGAAGCAAACGCTAGAAGATCAGGCGACGACCCGTCAGTTCTGACATGGTCAAGAATGTCCTGTCTGAGGGCGCAAATGGACGGAAGGCCACGCCTGTTGGTGGCACGACATACTTGAAGTGGGTGATCGACCGGCCGACTAGACCGGCCTACTAGACGAGCCGACTAGACCCAGCCACACCGACCCGCCGATTAGACCGACCGACCGGGTCAGCCGGCTTATAAACCGGCTCAGCGGGTCGCCAAGCGCGGCTTTGCGCCTTGCGATTCGGGCACTACAGGCAATGAGGCCTGCAGCACATCGATGGGCTGCGACTCGAAATACCGCTGATTGATGGCTTCCATGAGCGATGAATCCAGACTGCCTGCTGCGGCAGCCAGCATCAGACGCGCCAGCACGTACTCGAGCCGCGCCTGGGTCAGCTCAAGTTGCGAGCGGTAAACCTGCTCTTGCGCATCAAGAATATCGACGACGCTACGCGTGCCGGCCTGGTAGCCGCGCTCCACCGCGAACAAGGCGTCGGCGGTGGATTTGACAGCGACTTCCAGCGCACGAATGCGGTCTGTCCCGCTGACAACACCCTGATACTGCCGCGTGACTTCCACGGCAATGCGTTCGCGCGTCGCCTGCAGTTCGGAGCGCGCCCGGTCGCGATTGTGTCGCGCCTGATCGACCTGCGCGCTGGTAAGACCGCCGGAGAAGATAGGCAGATTCACCTGTACGCCCACAGACGTCGTTGCGCTGTCCTGGTTGCGGGTCGAAATGGTTTCACGCTCGACCACGCGCCGCGAAGCCACGAGGTCCACGGAAGGCAGGTGCCCGCCAAAGTTACGGTCGATTTCGCGCTCGGCCACGCGAAGGCCTTCTTCGCCGGTACGAATCTCGGCGTTCGATGCCATGGCCATGGCCAGCCAGTCCGCTTGTGTGGGCGGGTCCAGCGGGCGAGGCGAGAACTTGGGCGTAAGCGCGGCGAGCGTACGGGGAGACACACCCACCATTTCCTGCAATTCGCGACGGGCCACCACGAGCGCATCCTGGCGCTGTATGAGCTCCGCGCGCGAAAGATCACGCCGCGAGCTGGTTTCCCGCACATCGGTGATGGTGCCTTCGCCGCTGTCAAAACGGCGCTGGGCCGCGACGATATGCTTTTCGTTCGCCTCGAGATTGTTGCGGGCCAGCACCACGTTCTCGTAGGCGAGCAGGGTCTGGAAGTAGCGGTTCACCAGTCTGACGGACGTATCCTTGGCTCGCGTGTCGAAAACAGCCAGACTGTAGTCGGCGCGCGCATGGCCCTGCCGGTACTCCGCAATCCGGCTCCAGTTGAAGACGCTCTGCGTCGCCCGGATTTCGTTCGTCTTGGACATGTAGTCCAGGTTTTCGGTCACCACCGTACCCGCCGCAGTGGGCGAATCCAGTGTGCCGTCGATACGGGTGCGCCCCAGCGATGCACTGACTTGGGGCAAGAGGCCCGCGCGACCCATGGCCCGGTTGGTCTGCCCCGCTTCGCGTTCGCTGATGGCCGCTTGATAGCTTGGGTCATTGCGCAGGGCCGCGCGCCACGCTGTCGCCAGGTCATAGTCGCCTGAGCCCACAGCGGCCGCTTCCAAAGCGCCGACTTGCCCTGCCCCTTGCGCCTGCGCATGCGACTGCACGGGCAGCCACGCAAGACTCAGAATCGCAGCAAGCAGGGCCTTACGCATGGTCTATCGCTCCTTGAACGACCGGTCCAGCCGCTCGATGAACGGCTTCAGCAGGTAATTCAACATGGTACGCTCACCCAGCCGAATCAGCACGGCCGCGGGCATGCCAGCGCGTATCACTTCATTCTGCAGCATGTCCACGCCTGCGGGCGTGACTTCGACCTGAGCCAGGTAATACGGCATGTGGGTCGCTTCATCCACCAGGCGGTCTGCGGAGAGCGTCAGCACCTTGCCGGGGATATTGGGAATCGTACGCTGGTTCAGCGCGGGGAAGCTGATGTCGACATCCAACCCGGGCGACACGCGGTCGATGGATTGCACCGGCACGCGCGCCTGCACCAGATAGGTGGCGTCGGTGGGCACGATTTCCATAAGCAGCGTACCCGGCCCGATCACTCCGCCCACCGTATGCACGCTCAGGTTCTGCACGTAGCCTTCGATGGGTGCGCGGATTTCGGTTTCGCGCACGGTGTAGTCGATGGCGGACAGGCGATCGCCCAGCGCGGAGGCTTCCTTCTGGACATCGGACAACTGCGACTGCACTTCTTTCTGGTAGTCCTGATGGCGCTGAAGGATGCGCAGCTTGAGTTCGGCAATCTGGTTGCGCGTGCGGCCCGCTTCCACCACGTCATTGGACAGGGCAGCCTGCAGTTGAGCGGCGTCGCGCTCCAATTCAAACATGCGATTGCGCGGCAGATAGCCTTCCTTCGCCAGCTCGCGCACACCGCTTAGTTCGCGGTTGATGTAGGCGATCTGCGACTTGCGGCTCTTCTGGACCTGCTCCAGGCCTTGGAGCTGCTGTTCGGCGCCGGCGAGATTCTCGCGCAGAATGGCGATTTCGCCCTTCAGGGCATCGCGGCGGGTCTGGAACAGCCTTTCCTGCGATGCGACCGCACGCTGATAACGGGAGTCGTTGTGGAAACGCTCTGTGAGCTCCGGGTCGAATTCGACGGAGTCCACGTCATCGCGCTCGGCCAACAAGCGCGACTCGGTGGTCTTCGCAATGATGTACTGGGTGCTCACCACGCCCTGTTCGGCGACGGCGCGAGTGGGGTTCAAGCGCACCAGCACCTGGCCGGCTTTCACCAGATCGCCTTCCTTGACCAGCAGTTCGTCGATGGTGCCGCCTTCCAAGTGCTGGACGCTCTTGCGGTTGCCCGCGACTTGAACCGTGGCATCGGCGGTGACGCCGGCATCCAGCGGCGCGAAGGCCGCCCAGGTCGCAAAGCCGCCGAAGCCCAGCAACAGGACGAACAACCCCCAACGCAAGGGTCCTCCGAAGTTCGTATCGACGCGGCTGCCGGGCAATTCCAGTGAGCGCTCGTCGCTCGCGACGTTTCCGGCCTTTGCTTTCTTGCTGAACCAACCCATGTCAAACCTGACCCTTGGCTACGATCTGTAAAGGCGCCCCGGACGCGGCGGCTTGCCCGCCGGCCTTTGCTTGGGCTGCCTGCAACTGCTGCTGGCGCAGACCCTTCAGTACGTCGTCGCGAGGACCGAACATGGTCAGCATGCCGTCACGCAGCACCAGAAGCTTGTCCACCGCGTTCAAGACATTCATGCGATGGGTAATGAGAATGACGGTCGACCCGCGCGCCTTGAGATCCTTGATGGTTTCCACGAGCGCGGCTTCGCCGACGTCGTCCAGATTGGAGTTCGGCTCATCGAGCACGATCAGGCGGGGGTCGTCATAAATCGCCCGGGCCAGCGCTACACGCTGCTTCTGGCCGCCCGACAGCGAAGCGCCATCCACGCCAAGACGGGTGTCGTAGCCCTGCGGCAGATGCAGAATCATCTCATGCACGCCGGCACGCTGGGCCGCATCGATCACCTTCATGGAATCGGGCTCGGCGAAGCGGGCGATGTTCTCCGCGATGCTGCCTTCGAAGAGTTCGATGTCCTGCGGCAGATACCCGATGTGGGGGCCGAGTTCATCCTTGTTCCACTGGAAGATGTCCGCGCCGTCCAGCCGCACCGTGCCGGCGCGGGCCTGCCAGACACCGACCAGCAGGCGAGCCAGTGTGGACTTGCCGGAAGCGGAAGGGCCGATCACGCCAACGACGTCGCCAGCGGAGATATTGAAGGTCAGACCCTTCAGAATCGTGGCTTGCATGCCCGGCGCGGCGGCGTAGACGTTCTCCAGCGTCAGCGCGCCGCGCGGCGCGGGCAGGCTCAGCGTTTCGCCGCGCGGAGGTGCGGACTGCAGCATTTCGTCCAGGCGCTGATACGCGCCCTTGGTCGAGATCGCCTGCTTCCAGGTGCCGATGGCCAGTTCGACCGGCTGCAGCGCCTTCCCCATCAGGATTGAACAGACAATCATCATGCCGGCCGTGATGTCGCCGGAAATCACCAGCAAGGCACCGGCGCCCAGAATCAGCGACTGCAGCGAAATCCGCACGAAGCGGGTGACCGTGCTGATGCGGGAATTGCGATCGGAAGCGAGAGTCTGCAGGCCCAGCACCCGCTGATGCTGATTGAACCAGCGCCCGCGCAGGCCAGGCAGCATGCCCATGGCCTCGATGACTTCAGCATTGCGCAAGTGATTGTTGGCGAAAGCCGCGGCGGCAATCGACGCCTGATTGGCTTCGGCCAGCGGCTTCTGGGTCGAGATGTTGGTGATCCAGGCCAGGGCGAACAGAATGACCGAACCGCCCAGTGTGATTGCGCCCAGCAGCGGATGCACCATGAAGGTGACGGCGATGTAGATCGGCGTCCAGGGGGCGTCGAAGAAGGCGAAAAGCGCATTGCCCGTCAGGAACTGGCGCAAATTTGTCAGGTCGTGAATCGCCTGGGAAGGGTTGCCGCCCAGCTTTCGAAGGTTGCGCTCGAAGGCGGCCGTGAATACGCGCTGATTCAACAGCATGTCAAAGCGGTTGCCCACCCGTATCAACACCGATGATCGCGCGAATTCCAGCATGCCCGAGAGCCCGTACAAGCCCAGTACCAGCAGCGTCAGCATGAGCAAGGTGGTTTCGTTGTTGCTCGCCAGCACGCGGTCATAGACCTGCAGCATGTACAGCGCGGGAGTCAGGCCGATGATATTGATGACGCAGCTGAAAGCGGCAAGGCTGTAGAACGTCTTGCGAAAGCGATACAGCGCCTCGCCAAGCTCTGTGCGGCGGGTTGGCTTCATGTTGAACCTGCGGACATGGCGTGGCGGAGAGCCACGCCGTGGTGGAAAAAAGGCCGACTACTGGAAAAGCCTTTTACTATATCACGCTAGGGCCAAATACCCGGCTGACAAAACGGCCGGGAACGCGCACATTGTTGCTGCCCAGCCGAGGGCGGTTCAATGGTTCAGCCAGGCTCTGTGCGCCGTTCAATCGAAGCGAATGTTGCCGTCGTCGCGCAGGAATTCGAGATCGAGTTCACCGCTTTCAGGTTCGAGCACGGCATCGGCCGCGGCATGCTGGCTGGCCAGTTGGCCCAGCCGCGGCAGGTGCTGCATGGACAGCAGCTGGCAGTACACCAGCGGCAAGGCGCCGCCCTGGCGCAGCGCATCAAAGGCATCGATGGGCAGCGCATTCAAGGCCGCTTCGTCCACCCGGAAAAGACCCTGCACCTTCTGTTCCCCGTTGTCGGCCTTCACCTGAATTTCCCAAGGCTGGATCAACTGATGCTCATCCAATAGTGCGCATAGGCTGGCAGTGAGCTGACCATTGGCGGAGACCTGATCCAGGAAGTTCAGGACATCTTGCACCGGCTTGGCCGGCTTGCCCTCTTCATCAAAGAACATTTCGCCTTCGGTGTCGGATACCAGGCCGCTGTCTTCCCGCACGCACAGCACGCGCTGCCCCTCTTCCGTATTGGCCAGCACAAAGGGATAACCGCGATAAATGGCCGGCACGTAAGTGTTCAGCCAACGGCCGTCCGGCGCGACCCACAGATTCTTACCGGGCTGCAGCCCCTGCACCGCCACGATCTGATAACCGCCTTCCGTCTTCACGAAACCCACCGGTAATGCCAGACAAGCACGCGGCAGTTCCTGTACAACCAGCGGCGCCACCGCGTCGGCGGCGGCAAAGGAGTAAGACGTGTAGCGCTTCCAGCGCTTGCCGGCGTGGTTCTCGCGGGAAATGACGGTCAGTTGAGCCATGGAAAATCCTGTGCCGCCGCGCCAGGCTGCGGTCTCGTGCATATGAAATTCAAGGGGCTATTGTATCGCCCAGGCTAATGCAGCAAGCCCAGCGTTGTGGCCGTCGCTTCGGACGGACTCTCGAGCCAGGGAAGATTCAAGGGCAGATGCCAATCGGCTTCGCGCGCCTTATCGATAATCAGCTGAATAAGCTGATGCACGTTGTCCACCTGCAGCGGGATCGCGAACAGCGGCTCGCGCTCGCACGGCTGGGTCATCGCGCAAGGCATGGGCAAGCCTGTCAAGGCCATGACCAGCTGATCGTCCTTCAGTTGCATGGTGAGAGAAGTCGCCAGATAAATCGCGCCTTCCAGCTTGCCTTGCACGGGAGCCGCTTCCTTGGGGGCGGAAGCGGGCGTTTCTTCGGCAGACGCTTCCTGCGGGTCTTCTTCGCCCGTGGACTCGCTACGGCCGGATTCAAGCGCCGTCTGATGCGCCATCTGCAGCACTTCCTGCCAGTACTGCGCGGGCGTCTTGTCCAGTCCGCTGAGCTCTGGGAGGTTCGCCAGCAACTGAGCCAACACGATGATGGTCATCCGCCGCGTCATCAACACATTCACCGGGTCGCGATTGACCCGGCGGCTGCGCAGAACCAGGCGGTCTTCGTAGGCGCTGAAAACGATGTTCAGGCTGGTGCTGAGCGGAAAGGTGGCTTCCTGCGAACTGTCGGCCGTGGCGGCGGACGGGCGGGGCGGTGTGAAATCGGCTTCGATCGACATACGGGTTTCCTGATGCGTTTCGCCAAACACATACCTTAGCATCCCGCTTGCCTGAAGACGGCCCACCGAAAAAGAGTGGTGCCCATGGGCAGGATCGAACTGCCGACCTCTCCCTTACCAAGGGAGTGCTCTACCACTGAGCCACATGGGCAAGGCGCGAGATTATGACCTGTGTGAGAGGGGGCGTCAAGGCAGATCCCCAGGACGCGCGCCAAATGCCGGGGCGGTGCCCGCCCGCTCAAAGGGGTATGCTGAAGCTTGGCGCACTTCTGAGGAGCCACGATGGCGCAGTCACCCAACATCCGGGCCTGGTTCGACGAGCCCACCAATACAGTGTCGTATCTGGTCATTGATCCCTCCACCCGCGCTGCGGCCATCATTGATCCTGTGCTGGACTACGATCACCCGAGCGGCGACATATCAACGGAATCCGCACGGCGCATGTTGGCGGCCGTAAAGGAAGCCGGACTGACGCTGCAATGGGTGCTGGAAACACATGCCCATGCAGACCACCTGAGCGCGGCCCCTTTTCTGCGCCAGGAAACCGGAGCCCGCATCGTGATCGGCGAGCACATCGCAGACGTTCAGCGCATATTCAGCAAGACCTTTAATCTGGACGATATTTCATGCGCAGGCGCTGAATTCGACAAACTGGTGCGAGACGGAGAAACCTTTCTTCTGGGCAGCATGAAGGTGTCGGTCATGCACACGCCGGGCCATACCCCTGCCTGCGTGAGCTACCACATTGGCGATGTCGTATTCGTTGGCGACACGCTCTTCATGCCCGACTACGGAACCGCCCGCGCCGATTTCCCGGGCGCTGACGCCCGCACACTGTACCGGTCCATTCATCGCTTGCTGTCGCTGCCACCCGAGACCCGGCTATTCATGTGCCACGACTACAAGGCGCCCGGTCGGGATCACTTCGCGTGGGAAAGCACCGTGGCCGAGCAGTTGGCGGGCAATGTGCATATTCGCGCAGGCGTGTCTGAAGACGAGTTCGTGGAAATGCGCGAGGCGCGCGACGCCACCCTACCGGTGCCGCGCCTGTTGCTGCCTGCCATACAAGTGAACATCCGCGCCGGCCGATTCCCCGCCCCCGAAAACAACGGCACTGCGTATCTGAAAATCCCGATCAGCATTCAGTAATTAATCGGGCTCCGACCACGATTTACACAATCGCGCTGCGAAGATCGAACTACGGTTTCGCGGTGTGGAAGTCATGGTCTGGCCCGAATTTCTTTATTTCGTGCGAGGCCATCATTTTCACGAGGATTTTGTAGGTGTCGAGGTCGAAGGTGGGACGGCCGCGGCGGACGAGGTCGGCGGCTTCGTCAAGATGCCGCACGCTGCCGTAATGGCACCAGTTTTCGACCACGTGCAGCATGTCGCCCTCCACGATGGCGACGGGGCCATCGTGGGGCCAGGATTCCATCTTGAGAGAGGCCAAAGCGGTGCGCAGCCGCTCGGCGTGAGCCACGGCCGGCTCGTGCCCGAGGCAGGCGCCCTGGCAGCGCTTCAACTGGTGATTGAAGCAACGACCGGGGGTGTGCTTCTCGATTCCCAACACGGGCGGACACAGGCCGTGCTCCGCGCATAAGGCCCGCAGCCGTTCAATCGCAGCACGTCGGCTGCGGAAGAAACCATACAGGCCGCTGGCCGGCGGGAAGCCCATGTCGGCGGCTCTCACCAGCCGCATTCGGCTGTCGCCGAGCAAGTCGCTTTCCATTTCCCACGCGCAGAGTTCGCAGTTCCGGCGCAGCAGCCGGTTATGCGTGGGCTGCAAGGCCTTGATCAGCCGCGCCTCTTCCAACAGCGCGCCCAGCTCGCCCGCGGTCTTGATGTGATCGATACGCCTGACCTGCTGGCACAGGCTGAGCTCGCGGTCGTTGCCGTGGTCAGCGCTGAAGTGCGACAACACGCGCGTACGCAGCCGGGTGCTCTTGCCAACATAGAGCGGTATATCGTTTTCGCCGTAAAACAGATAGACGCCCGGTGACTCAGGCAGGGCGTCGACCTCGGCCGGGTCCAGAAACGCCGGCAAGGTGGGCCGTCCGATCAGTGCGCGCACGACCTCTTCGAGTTGGCTGGAAGGAAACTCGCGGTGCAGATGGTCCCAGAACTGCTGGAGCACCTGTGCATCGCCCAAGGCGCGGTGCCGGGCCGAGACCTTCAGGCCATGGCGTGCAATGACATGGTCCAGACTATGGCGGCGTTCGTGGCCGTACATGCGCCGCGAAAGCTTCACGGTGCAGAGCACGCGCGGCCGTATCGTCACGCCGGCCCGGCGAAAGGCGGCTTTGATGTGGCCATGGTCAAAGCGGGCGTTGTGAGCGACGAATATCCGCCCGTCCAACTGATCGAACAGTTCGTGGGCGATATCTTCGAACCGGGGGGCCGACGCCACCATTTCGTTCGAGATGCCCGTCAGCCTTTGAATGTGTTCGGGGATGCGGGTCTCGGGTTTGATCAGGCTTGCCCATTCGCGCACGCCTGACTCATCGAGCTGAATCACGGCGATTTCGGTGATGGACGCCAACTGGGCCGGGCCGCCGGTGGTCTCGATATCGACAAAGGCCAGGCCCTCGCGCAGGAAAGGAGACGGACTCATGAAAGGGCTGGGGAGAACTGGGATTGATACTGTATATTTTAACAGCTGCAGGATCCCCGCTTCGTCGGCACCAACATGGCGATCAATGGGGCATGCATATGTATTAGCCTCTAAGATAGGGGCTTGTGAATTCGCTGATTCCGGGAGAGGGACATGGGCTCGAACGACGCCTTCGATTACGCAATCATCGGGGCCGGCATGGCCGGTGCATCGGTAGCGTACCGCTTGAGCCTGACGGGGGCGTCCGTGCTGGTGCTGGAACAGGAGTCCCAGCCCGGCTACCACTCGACCGGCCGCTCGGCGGCCATGTTCATGGAGACCTATGGCACCGAACATACCCGCGCTCTCACCCGCGCCAGTCGCGACTTTTTCCTGAATCCGCCTGAAGGCTTCAGCGAGCACCCTATCTTGGCGCCGCGCGGTGTGCTGTATATCGCGCAGGCCGGACAGGAAAGCCTCCTGGAAAATGCCTACGAGGCCTACCGCGACCAAGGCTTGGACGTACAGCGGCTGAGCCCGGGCGAAGCCATTGCCATGGTGCCCTGCCTTGCACCCGACACCCTGGTCGGCGCCATACACGATACCGTCGCCAGCGACATGGATGTGCACGGCCTGCATCAGGGCTTTCTGCGCGGCATGCGCGACCGCGGTGCGCAACTGCGCGGTGACGCCAGGCTGGAGTCGGCCACTCATGAGAACGGCATCTGGACGCTGCATACCTCCAGCGTGGGCGAAATACGCGCCAGGGTCGTCGTCAATGCCGCGGGCGCCTGGGCCGATACCGTGGCGCAAATGTGCGGCGCGACGGTGCCGGGCATCCAACCGATGCGCCGGTCCGCCTTCCTGTTCCCCGCTCCGGAAGACGTGGACAGCACACATTGGCCGACCGTGCTGGGTGTGGACGAGAGCTTCTACTTCAAGCCGGATGCGGGCGTGCTGCTCGGCTCTCCCGCCAATGCCGACCCGGTGGACCCTCATGACGTTGTCCCGGAAGAGCTGGACGTCGCCACGGGCATCTACCGCATCGAAGAAGCCACCACCTTGCGCATCCGCCGCCCCAGCCATGTTTGGGCGGGGCTCCGTTCCTTCGCACCGGACAACGAATTCGTGATCGGCTGGGATGCAGGCGTGCCCGGCTTCTTCTGGGTGGCGGGCCAGGGCGGATACGGCATCCAGACGGCAGCGGGGGCGTCCCTGCTGGCCAGTTCACTACTGCTGGGCCAGGCGCTGCCAGCGGAACTCACCGACCACGGCGTGTCCGCCCAGGTCGTCGACCCAGCGCGATTCAAAGAATAATCGGAGACAGGAAAAACATCATGAATATGAAAGAAGTGCTCAGGATAGCGGGTGCCTTCGTGGGCGTGATCGTCGGTGCGGGCTTCGCATCGGGCCAGGAAATCATGCAGTTCTTCACCAGCTTCGGCACGCTGGGGCTGTTGGGCGCCGTGATCAGCAGCGCCCTGTTCGTCTTCCTGGCCATGGCGCTTGCCACCCTGGGCCAGCAACGGGCTTCCACATCGCACAAGCGCGTGATTGATGCGATATGCGGGCGGCATCTTGGCGTGGCGGTCGATGCCATGATCACCTTCTTCATGTTCGCCATCACCGTGGTGATGCTTGCCGGCGCGGGCGCCCTGCTGGAACAGCTCGCCGGCATCCCCCAGCTGTGGGGCAGCATCGCCGTCACCATCCTGACCGTTACCATCGTGTGCATGGACATCCGAAAAGTCATCGGCTTCATCGGGTCCATCACCCCGCTGCTTGTCGCGCTCGTCGTTATCGTCGCAGCTGCCGCCATCATCGGAGGCGACGCGGATATCGACACCCTGAAGGCTGCTGCCGCCGAGCAACCCCGCGGGGCCGGTAACTGGTTCATCGCCGCCCTGCTTTACGTGTCGTACAACATCGTCGCGGGTGCGCCCTTCCTGGTGATCATGGGCGGCCAGACGCTCGACCGCAAGACCGCGCTTTGGGGCGGTGTGTTCGGCGGCTTGCTGTTGGGCGCACTGATGCTGCTGATCGCCGGCGGCATGTTCGCGCGGGTCGACGACCTGGGCGGCGTCGCCATGCCCATGCTGCTGTTGGCCAGCCAGCTGTCGCCTATGCTGGGTGTCGCCATGGGAATCGCGATATTCGGCATGATCCTGAACACAGCGGTTGGCGTGCTGTATTCATTCTCTGCCCGCATCCTGGAACCCGGCACCCCACGCTTTCGCTGGGGCACCATCGCAGCCGGTATTCTTGCCTTCCTGGGCAGTCTGTTCGGCTTCATCCAGTTGGTGGGAACCGTATATCCGTTCTTCGGCTACCTCGGCTTCGTGCTCATGGTGTGCACCTTCATCGGTTGGTGGCGGTCAAAGTGACAGGAGTTACTGCACTTTTGCGCCGGCCCGCGTAACGAGGTCGGCCCACTTGCCGATTTCCGCCTTCCCGAACTCACTCAGGTTGATGGAGGTGTCGCCCGGGTTCTCCAGACCAAGACTGTTCAGTTTTTCCACGATCTGGGTATCTGTGAGCGCGGACTGTGCGGCGGACTTCAGTTTGTCCATCGCCGGTTCCGGTGTGCCCGCGGGCGCATACAACATGAACCACGCCACCAGATCGAAGTCGCTGCCCGTCTGTTCGGCGATCGGTCTTACGTCGGGCGCCGCCTGACTGGGCTTGGCACTGGAGACGCCCAGTGCGCGCAGCTTGCCCGCGCGGATATGCGGCATCACGGCAGCGGGGTGATAGAACATGAACTGCACCTGGCCCGACATCACATCGGACAGCGCCATGCCGCCTTCCTTGTAGGGCACATGCAGCATGGGCGCGCCCAGGCGGTCCTTCAACAATTCGCCTGCGAGGTGTCCGGAGGTACCGTTGCCCGCGGACGAGAACGCAACCTGGCCAGACTTTTTCGCGGCTTCCCCGAGCTCCTTCACCGACTGATAGGGTGCATCGCCCTTCACGACCAGGAAAGTCGGCGTATATCCCGGGAACGCGATGGGTTCGAAGTCCGTTTCCGGGTCGTAGCCGGGGTCGCTGTAAAGCGCCTTGTTAATGGCGTGCGTGCCCACGGTTCCCATAAGAATGGTGTAGCCGTCCGCTGTACTGCGGGCCACTTGCGAGGTGCCGATCGTCCCGCCCGCCCCCGCCTTGTTCTCGACGACCACGGTCTGGCCCAGCGCCTTGGACATGCCGTCCGCCACCACGCGGGCAACGGTATCGGTGGTCGTGCCAGGTCCGAACGGTACGATCATGCGCACCGGCTTGTCGGGAAAAGCGGCCTGGGCAGAAAGCGGTGCGATGAAACCGCCGGCCAGCAAAGCAATGGCACCGGCAAGAATGCTGCGGCGCATGGACCGATATGGAATGGATGGTGCTCTTGTCATGGTTGTCTCCTCTGGTTTTTGTAGATGGAACGGGGTCTTCTACGACGCGCTGCCTTGGGGCATGTTTCCTTCGTACACCACATCGCGCGTCGCCTGGTACGACAAGGCGAAACCAATGGGTGTCTCGGCCTCTTCGTTCAGGTGTCCGATCAGACCCGCCGTGCGCGCGAGGATCGGCACGCCACGCAGCGCATTGACGGGGTACTTCACGCCCATCAAGACGGCGGGAATCGCTGCCGAAACGTTCAGGCGCAAGTCCTTGCCCACGATATCGGGAATGACTTTCTCGACCGTCTCGGCGATGTCCACGTAGCGCAGGTCCGCGCCCGCTGCACGGGCCACTTCGAACAGACGCTTGACGCGCGGATCGCGCTCTTTGTGCAGCGGGTGGCCGTAGCCCGGCACCGCCCGGCGCTGCGCCCGATACGCGGACACGACCTCGCGCGCGGCACGCTCCAGATCGCCGGACGATGCCTCGGCCTGGCTGATTTCCTCGAACATGCGGCCGGCCGTTTCCGAGGCGCCGAGGATGACCGAGCCGCAACCCAGTATCCCGGCGGCGACGGCGCCCTGCATGGCATCCGGCGCGGCGGCGAGCGTCATGCGGCTTGCCTGCACGCTGGGCACCAGCCCGTGCTCGGCAATGGCGACCAGGGTGGCGTCGAGCACCGCACGCGCCGCCGCAGAAGGGCGCTCGCCGGTCACGAGCAGATAGAAATAATCGGTGAACGACACCTGGCCGATGAGGTCTTCGCACAAGTCCTCGCCACGCACGACGATGGTGTGTTCGTCGGAAGTGCAGATCGATGTACGTGGAACGGTTTCCTTGCCTATCTTCATGGTTTTCCTTTGGTGATCTCAGTAAGTTCTTGCACAGGTGTCAGGTTCGCTGGCAGTTCAGTGGTTCAGCGTCCGGCCAGCCAGGCCCGGATCGCATCATTGTGCTCGCCCAGTACAGGAGGGGCCGTCACTTGCGTCGTGGGCACACCATCGAAACTGACCGGGGAACGTATGCTGCGCCATGGGCCTTGTACCGGATGCGTCGTTTCCACTTCCAGGCCGAGATGGGTCACCTGGGGGTCCTGCAGCACTTCGCTCACGTCGTACATGGGTGCGTGCGGAACGTCCTCGCCGGCCAGGCGCTCGCACCAGACCGCCCGCGGCTGCGTGGCAAAGATTCCGCCCAGCAGCTCAATCAGTTCTTCCTGATGGTCGATGCGCCCTTCGCGTGTGGCGAACCGCTCATCGTCGAAGATATCCGGCCGTTCGATCGCCGTGGCCAGGCCGGTCCAGAACTTCGCGGGGGACGACATGTGCAGCGCGATCCATTTCCCGTCCCGGCATTGCAGGGTATAGGACTGCGACACCCGGGGTCGGCTGTAGGGCCCCATGATCTCGCCTTCTGAAAACAGATGGGTGAAGGCATCCAGGTTGAAGTGGCACATGCTTTCGAGCATGGAGACTTCTACGCTTCGGCCCTTGCCCGTGCGGGCGCGCTCGACCAGCGCTCCCAGGATTCCGTAGGCGGCGTAGAAGCCCGTCAACGCATCGGCGATCGCCGGACCGACCACCCTCGGGTTTTCCGGGTTGACCAGCAGGCCCAGGAACCCGCTGGCCGCCTGGGCCACCGTGTCGTAGGCGGGCCGTCCGGCGGCCGGGCCGCTCTGGCCGAAACCGCTGATGGCGCAATAGATCAGCCCCGGGTTCAGCGCACGCAAGCGCTCTTCCCCCGCGCCGAGGCGCTCCGCCGCACCCGGGCGGAAGTTCTGGATGTAGACGTCCGCCTTCTCAATCAGGGCGTCGAACACCTCGGCGTCGGCCGGATCCTTGGTGTTGAGCTCAATACTCTGTTTGTTACGGTTATAGGTTTGGTAGTGCGCACTGTAAGTCCCGCCCTTGAAGGCGCGAAAAGGATCGCCCTGACCGGGCTGCTCAACCTTGATCACCGTAGCGCCGAGATCCGCCAGCAGCATGCCGGCGGCGGGCCCCGTAATAAACGTACCCTGCTCGATGACGACGATGTCCTTCAATACTCCGCTCATTGCTCTCCGCCTGCTGATCATCCATACGCCGCTTATGGTAAGAAGGCGCTCGCAAAGATGGAAATGATTAATTTCCCGATTTATGATCGATGCTGTCGATAGAAGGGGAACCATGGAGCTTCGCCATCTGCGCTACTTCGTCGCTGTCGCCGGCTCACTTAATTTCACGCGCGCGGCAGAACGTGTCCACGTCACTCAGTCCACGCTTTCGCACCAGATACGCCAGCTGGAAGAAGAACTCGGGCAGCGGCTGCTCGAACGCAACGGACGGCGCGTCACTCTCACCGAGGCGGGAGACACCTTTCTGATCTATGCCGTTCGCGCCTTGCAAGAGGTCGATAAAGGGATGGGCGAGCTGAAGAGCCGTTCAGTCAGGTTGACCGGCATGGTACGGATTGGCACGACGCACACCTTCAACATGAGCTTCATCCCGCAGTGCGTGGCGCTGTTTCTAAAGCGCCATCCCACGGTGAAAGTCGTGATCGAGGAGCTGAACGCGGACGACATCCTGACGGGCTTGCACAGCGGCAAGCTCGACCTCGGGGTGGCTTACCGGCCCGGTGTACATACGGAACTGCGCTTCGAACCGCTGTACAACGAAGAGCTCGCCCTGGTGGTGGGCGCGGACCATCCCCTGGCTTCCCGCCGGCGGGTACGGATGGTGGAATTGCATCGCGAAGCGCTGGTCATGCTACCCACCAGCTTTTCCACCCGGCGGCTGCTGGATGAGTCTTTTCAGGCCGCGGGCGCGGAACCGGTGATCATGGTGGAGATGAACAGCGTCGCAGCCATGCTCGACCTGGCTTCCAGGATCCGGATCGGCGCCATCATCGCACCCAGTTCGATTGCCGGACGCGAGCAAAATCTTCGCGTCATCGCACTGGAAAGCCCCACCCCCGTGCGCACCCCGGGCCTGCTGTTCTCCGACGAGTACGCCCCCACCTCCGCCGGAAGAGCGTTCGCGGCCCTGATACGCCGCCACAGCACGAAACTGGGCAATCAGGGACGGAGCACGGATCTGACTTGAAAATCGGGGACGGAGCAAATTCGCCGGAGCAGGATTTCCCCATAGTGAAAATCCTGCTCCTTCCCCGATTTCAGATAGACTGTTCAAGTCCTTTTCCACTGGTCTTTATTCGTGACTTCGTCCGCCTTTTCCACTTTGCCGCTTTCCTCCGCTCAGCTCGATAACCTCGCGCAGATGGGCTATACGGCCATGACGCCTATTCAGGAGCAGAGCCTGCCGGTCATCCTTGACGGCCGCGACCTGATTGCACAGGCCAAGACAGGCAGCGGGAAGACCGCCGCGTTCGGCCTGGGCATCCTGCACCGCCTGAATCCCGAACGCTGGGTGGTACAAGCGCTCGTCATCTGCCCAACACGGGAGCTGTCGGAACAGGTCGCCATCGAACTGCGCCGCCTGGCGCGCGCCGAAGGCAATATCAAGGTTCTGACCCTGACCGGCGGCGCCTCGGCGAGGCCGCAAATCGAGTCGCTGGCTCATGGGGCGCACATCATTGTCGGCACACCGGGGCGCCTGCTGGACCTGATGGACCGCGAGATTCTCGACCTTTCCGCCGTGCACACGCTGGTGCTGGACGAAGCCGACCGCATGGTCGACATGGGCTTCTTCGCCGACGTCGTGGACATTGCCCGCGCCTGCCCCACCACCCGGCAGACCCTGCTGTTTTCCGCCACTTATCCGGACACGATACGGCAGGATGCCGAGCGCCTGCTTCGCCAGCCGGAAATGGTGAAGATCGACACCGTCCATGCCGAAGGTCAGATCGTCCAGCGCTTCTATGAAGTCGAAGAAGCACGCCGTCTAGAGGCCGCCGCCACCCTCTTGCGCCACTTCCGGCCCGAAGCGGCGCTCGCGTTCTGCAATACCAAGGCGGCCTGCGCCGACTTGGCCGCTTACCTGCGGCATGAAGGCTTCAGCGCTTTGGCGCTGCACGGCGACATGGATCAGCTGGACCGCGACGATGTGCTCGCCCAATTTGCGAACCAGAGCTGCAACGTCCTGGTCGCGACCGACGTGGCCGCGCGCGGGCTGGACATCCCGTCGTTGCCTATGGTGATCAACGTCGAGCTTGCCCGTGACCCTCAGGTGCATATTCACCGCATCGGCCGCACCGGCCGCATGCAGGAGCAAGGCCAGGCACTGAGCCTGTGCGCGCCTGAAGAGCGGCATGTCGCGGCGCGCATCGAGAAACAGCAGGAACAGCCGCTGGAATGGGACACGCTGCCGCGCACGAAGAGTGATTCGCGCCCCGCCGCAGCGCCTATGGTGACCCTGCTCGTGCTGGGTGGCAAAAAGGCCAAACTCCGGCCGGGCGACTTGCTTGGCGCGCTGACTGGTGACGGCGGCCTGACGCGCGAGCAAGTCGGAAAGATCAGCATCACGGATCAGGTGTCCTATGTCGCTTTGGACCGGGACATCGCGCGCCGCGCCTTTCCGCGCCTGAGGGATATGCTGATCAAAGGGAAAAAGCAGCGGATGAAGCTGCTTTGACTGATCGAAGCCCGACCGCTGTTTCTTTTGCGCACCGGCCCGTCCTTTATCCCCCGCTGCGTTCCCGCATCCTCTAACATGCCGCCTGGCCTGTCGTTGACGGGCCGCCTACCGCCTACCTGGCCTTCCTCATGAAAAAAACCGATTTAGAAAAACACAAAGCCCTGAAGATCATGGGCAAAATGAACGCGTCTATCCCGCCGGATCGCTACGCGAGCGCCAATGCCGCACCCGACCGCCGCGAACAACGCCGGCTCGATCAGGCGGCAGGACTCGTCTCTTTCCCCGTCAAGCTGCGTCAGCCGATCATCACCGCCTTGCGCGCCAAGGCCGACGCAGACGGCGTCAGCGTCAATGACCTTCTGAACGACCTGCTCACCGCAGCATTGAAAGACTGACGATGCATATTTGGGTGGATGCCGACGCCTGCCCCGTGGTGATCAAGGAGATCCTCTACCGGGCGGCACAACGGTGGAGGCGACCCGTGACCCTGGTGGCGAACCAGATGCTGCGCACGCCGCCCTCGCCATGGCTTCGCGCGGTGCAGGTTCCCGGAGGCTTTGACGTCGCTGACGCCTATATCGTGGAACGCGCCGCGGCGGGCGATCTGGTGATCACGGGGGACATTCCGCTTGCCGGCGAGGTTCTGGCCAAGGGGGCGCTCGCGCTCAGCCCGCGCGGGGAACGCTATAGCCCTGACACAATCAGCGAGCGCCTGTCCATGCGCGACATGATGGAAGAGCTGCGTAGCGCGGGCATCGACACCGGCGGGCCATCGGCCTTGAGCCAATCCGACCGGCGTGCGTTCGCCAGCGCGCTGGATCAGCTTCTGCAGAAGGCGGAGCGTGAGAATCCAGCGCCGTAGACTGCGGGCGGGCGACATACCTCGCCCGACACGGTCGTAAACCGACCGTCAGCCTTTCCGGGCTCGGAATTTACTATTCTTCCAGGCCCAGACACGCCTTGTAGCCTTCCAACGCATCGGGCCACAGCGGCGCCCAGCCGCTGGCGCGCAACCGCGCATTCGACAAGCGCTTGCCGCTTGGCGCGCGCCATTCCCGCTTGGGCAGCGGCCCATCAATCAGCCCTGCCAGCTCGTCATACAGCTTCGCAGTCGGCATAGGCTGATCGTCCGTGCCGATATACAGCGACTGCGGATGCGGGAGATTCAATAAGTGCGCGCAGGCACGCGCCGCATCGTCAATATGAATGCGATTCGCCCAGTGGCCGGGCCCATCGGGGGCGGCGACCCTGCCGGACTGCAAACCATGCTCCGCCATCCTGTTGTCCGGCGAAGGCGCATACAGGATATGAGTGATCCGGCAGAATTCGCCGCGGCTGAGAAAGGAAAGGCTGTCTGCGCTGCGCAGGTCCCCTTCATGCCAGGTGATTTGATCGTGGGGCGTGGGCGCCACTCGGCGCCTGCGCAGGCCTATGCATTTCCAATCCCCGGAAGCCAGTATTGCCGCCGTTCGCACGCACAGGTCGCCACCAACCAGTAGAAGTGTGTTCATCCAGCTATCCTAGCCGAACGTCCACCGCCAAACACGCTACATTAGACCGGCACTCGCCCGTTTCCCAACGGCCCTGCCACCCCTCATCGCTGACCCATCTTCATGTCTTTTGCCTCTTCATCCGACCGCCATGCCCATTGGCCTGACGTCTCCCCGCCCATCGCACCGCGCGAAGATCATGAAATACTTCAACTGGGCCGCACGCGGGTCGATTCCTACGCGTGGATGAAGTTCATCCCAGCTTTCGGTACCCGCGCGCTCGAGACGCTGCCTGCCCGCCTGCGCGAACAGCTGGAAGCGGAGATGGAATATGCCCAGGACATTCTGCGCCCCTTGGCGGACGACGCGCGACACTTCTACGATCGTATGGCGCAAAGAGCGCCCCAGGCCAGCGAGCCTTTGCCCGCGTCGTCCAGCGGCTGGCGCTACGAATCCCGGTTGCCCGCCGGGCATGCACACCGCGTTTTTTCGCGCGTCGGTCCGGATGCAGGCGCCCAGATACTGTTCGACGAGGCCGAGCGCGCGAGCGGCCACGCTTACTATCGCGCCACGGGCCATCAGGCCAGCCTGGATGACCGCTACTTCGCCTGGGCCGAGGACGTAAGGGGAGACGACCGCCACCACATCTGCATTCTTGACATGGACAGCGGCGTGGTCCGCACGGTGGTGCCGGCCGATGCCTTCGGCTATGGCGGTTTTACCTTCTCGCCGTCCTCTCATTACCTGTTCTGGATCTGGCGCGATGCCTACAGCCGGCCGACCCGCCTGTACCGCTCGCCAGTTGATGGCGGCGAAGCCGAGCTGGTCTACGAAGAGCAGGATCCCGCCATCTTCATGCAGGTCGCCCGCACAGCGGCCGACGGCTTTGTGGCATTGACGCTGGCCGGGCCGGACACGAGCGAAGTCCGCCTGATTCCGGCCGCGGCAGAAACCGCCTCCCCTCGCATCCTGCGGCCGCGGCGCCGCGGTGTGCGTTACGAAATCAATGAATGGAACGATGCGCTGCTGATGCTGACGGACGCCGAAGAAGCCTCGGATCGCAAGCTGCTGAAGCTCGACCCGGTGGACTTCTCGGAACAGGCTGTCCTGGTCCCGCATCGGACCGGCACGCCCATCATTGCGGTCCTTCCCTTTGCGGAAGCGCTCGTGCGGTTGGAACGCGTCGACGAGCTGCATCGCCTGGTACTCATGTACCCGGACGGAAGGGAAGCTTCAGTCGACTTCGATGAGCCGGCCTACACCATCGAACTCGTGCCTTCCCAACCGTACGAGGCCCGGTACGTGCGTATCGTTCACCAGACGCCATCCCGCCCGCCACGCTGGATGGACATCGGATTCGAGGACGCCCAATGCCGGGTGGTGGCTCAGGAAAGATTGAGCGGTTTCGACCCGGCGGCTTACCGGGTCGAACGGCTGCACGCGCGGGCAGCCGATGGAGAGACCATTCCCATTACGATTCTTTCCCGAAGCGATGTTCCAGCGGATACCCCGCAACCCTTGCTGCTGACGGGCTATGGCGCCTACGGCATATCCAGCGAGCCTCGCTTTTCCTTGCCCGCCACCGTGCTGGTGGATGCCGGGTTTCGCTATGCCATTGCACATGTGCGTGGCGGCTCTGAGAAAGGCCAGCGCTGGTATCAAGACGGTTGCCGCGAGAAAAAGCGTAATTCCATGACAGATTTCATCGCCTGCGCGCAGCACCTGCGGGACACCGGCTATGCCGCCCCGGGCAAAATCGTGGCCCATGGAATCTCGGCCGGCGGGCTGCTGGTCTGCGGCGCCATGAATATCGAGCCGCAACTGTGGGCCGGCGTGATCGCGCAGGTTCCTTTCGTGGACATGCTCAACACGATGAGCGATGCCGATCACCCTCTGGTCCCCCTGCTGCGGCCGGACTGGGGCGATCCGCTCGCCGATGCCTACGCCTACGACCATATGGCGGCGCTCTCGCCTTACGAGAACGTGAAGCGGGCCGCCTACCCGCCCGTGCTCTGCACGGCAGGCTTGAAGGACGATCGCGTCCCATACTGGGAACCGGCGAAGCTGCTGGCCAACATTCGGCATCACTCCACCAGCGGGCAGCCGGCCGTGCTGCTGCTGAACCCGGACAGCGGCCATCAGGAGAGCGACGACCAGAACGCCGAATTCACCCAGGCGGCGCTCCTGTGGGCCTTTGCCCGGCATTGTGTGGATGCTTGTACGTCTGCATGAACAGGCCGGTGGCGCAGACCACGGATATCACCAAGGCTGGAATGGCGGTCAACGTGATCGCATTCACCATATGGCCGTTGAAGATCCGATCGGAGAGCACGCCGGCCACCACGGGGCCGGCGGCGCCGAATACCGATACAACGAAACTCCATATTGCGAAGCTGCGCGCTCGCAAGGTGGCCGGCGTCAGATCCTGAACCATGGTCGGCACCAGAGCGTTGGCCGTACTGGTCACAAACAGGGTCGTGCCCACGACGGCAAAGGCGTGATCAAGCGAGCCCACGCCGGCCAACAAGAGCAAGACGGGCACTGCGATCAAAGTGCAGAAGCCCATGATGAGCGGGCGCACCGCCATGCCCAGGCGCGGCGCGAGCAAGCGGTCAAGCAAGCCCGCCACCGGCAGGCAACCCACCGAGGTCACCAGTACGATGAGCCCCATCGCATGGCCGACCTGACCCGGCGCGGCACCGAATCGCCGTTCAAGCGCCAGCGAAATCAGATGGTTGATCGCTTGCACGGCAATGACCATACAGCCGGCCGCAGCTACGAAAAGCGCGAGGGGCCGCCAGCGTCGGCGCAGGAAAAGCCTGAGCGAACGGCCGCTTGCGAGGTCAGCCGCCCCGATACGTCGGGGAGGATCCGCCGTGAGCGTACCGAACAGCAACAAGGGCAGACCTGCAAAGGAAAGCAGCATGAAGGCATTGCGCCAGGGCTCGATGGCCAGCGGCGACAGATCGGCCGCAACGGAAAGCAGGTCGCCGGCAAAATAGAACCCGCCGCTGGCGCCGGCCGCCACCAAGGCGGCGAAACCGAGATTGGCCATGACCCGGTGCCTTTCGGGAGCGAGATCGGGGATCATGGAGTACACGAGCGGCACCATCGCAAATTCGGTGATGCCGGCTGCCGAGCGGCCGATGAAGAACAGCGGAAAGTTGGGCGCGATGGCGCTCAATACCATCATCGCCGTCGACGCCAGGATCAGGCACAGCAGCAGCCGCTTGCGTGAATAGCGGTCCGCAAAACGGGCAAGCGGCACAGCCAGCGCGCTGCCGACCAGTACACCCGCCAAACCTTGCAGCGCTCCCAAAGCCGCGTCGCTCACGCCGAAGGTCTTCTGAATGGCGGAAAGCGATATGGCTTGCAGGCCCATATCGCTCAGTTGCACGCCAGCGGTCACGCCCAGAAAGGCGACCGTGAAGAGGCCCTGGGCGTTCCACTTCAGCGGCGCGCCATCATACGCCTCGGATATCGTCATTTACCGTGTGGCTTACGCTCACCATTGGTACTGGAGCTGCAGGTCGACGGTTCTTCCCGCACCGTAATAGCAGTAGAAGTCGCAACCGGCCACATAAGTCTTGTCGGTGAGGTTGCGGGCGTTGAGCTGCAGCGCCCATTCCGGGGCAATCTGGTAGCGCACCATCATGTCCACGAGGGTGTGGCTGGGAATGGCCTCGCCCGGATAATAGCGCTCGTCCTCGGTCGAGCCATGGTAGCGTGCGCCGGCCGCCACGGTCAGTTGGCTGCTGTTGGGTAACGTGAAGCGGTGACTGAGCCAGAGGCTGGCCTGATGCTTCGGAATGAGCGGTGTGCGGACGGTCTGATCGGCGGCGATGTCCTGGCGCGAATGGTTATGGGTGTAGGAGACCTTCACCGCGGTGTCGGGCGTGATATTGAAATCACCCTGAATTTCCACGCCCTGGTTGCTGCGTTTCCCGCTTTGGGTCTGGATGTTGGACACATCGGAAATCAGGGCATTCTTCTCTTCGACATCGAAATAGGCGACTGTCAGCGCGCCATCCAGCCACGAAGGCTCCAGCTTGACACCGACTTCGGTCTGCTTCGCTTCGTAAGGCTGGTAGGTCCTGCCATAGCCGTCGACCCCGGAGACGGGCTTGAAGGATTCCGAATAGCTGATGTAGGGCGACACCCCGTAGTCGCTGATATACATGGCGCCGACATTGAAACTGTTGTGGCTGACATCGTAGCCCGCGTCGCCCCCGTTGATGTTGCCCGTGCCTTTCGCGCGATCATGGCGAACGCCGGCGTTGAAGTTCCAATGCTCGCCCACGCGAAGCTGCGCCGAGGCATACATCCCGAACTGCCTGGTATCGAGTTCGTAAGGCGCCGCGTTCACGTCGAAGGGCGCGCCATACACGGGCTCGAACATATCAAGGTTGGGCACCAGGCCAAAACCATTGTTCTCGCCAGAGGTCCCTGACCTCAGGTAATCGAAGCCAATGACCGGCAGCAGCTCGATGTTGTCACCCAGTTTCAGCTTGCCGCTCATGCGATTGTCGATGTAATGGTTGCGGGTGCTGCCGTCCGTGTAGGTATAGCCTCGCAGCAATTCGCGGTTGCCATCAGAACCATAGGCGAACACATTGCGCTGATCCACGCTCAGCCGAGAGTATTTGTAGTTCTGCGTGAAGGTCCAGTCATCGGAAAACTTATGGCTGAACAGCCAGCCCGCGCTCAGCTGCGTACGCTCGAGGTGGTCGAAGCCGGGCTCGCCCGCATTCAGACGCCGATCGATCTGGCCGTAGGGCGTATCGATAATGGTGCCGTAGGCAGGCAGGAAGCCGTTGGTGGGGGTGCCGTCCTCGCGCTGGATACTGGTGAGCAGCGTCAGCGATGTACGTTCGCTGAACTCGAAGGTGGCACTGGGCGCAAGGTAAAAGCTCTTCATGTCCGTATGCCGCTGCTGCCCGTCTTCGCGGCGCGCTTGCGCCACGATGCGGTAATAGGCTGTCCCGGCTTCATTCGCAATGCCGTTGTAGTCGAGCCCCAGGCCCGCGCGGCCCCGGTGGCCCGCTTCGGCCTGCATCAGCAGCGCCTCTTCCTTCTTCGGCCGCTTCGTCACCAGGTTAACAACCCCCCCGGCTTCCGACGCACCGAACACCAGCGAATTCGGCCCCTTCAGCACCTCTACCGTCTCAACGCCAAAGAGCTCCGGCTTCCAGACGAAATAGCCGTTTGGAATGGTAGGCGTGCCGTCTAAAGAGATGGATGCGTCGAAACCGCGGATCTTGAACCATTCCACCTTGTTGTCCGCGCCAAAGGGCTCGCTCACGATCCCCGCCTGATAATGCAAGGCCTGGTCGAGCTTGCGGGCGCCCTGATCCTCGATGTCTTTTCGGCTGAGCACGGCGCTGGAGTTCGGAGCGTAGAAGTCCAGGCTTTGAAGGTCGCCCACCGTTCCGACCACGGTCACCGTGCCGAGGGTTTGGACCGAGGTCGCGTTGGCGTCGGCTGACCCGGACGCAGAGGAGCCCACGGGCTCACTAACGGAAGTAGCGGTAGCGGGACTGGACGCGGCGGTAGGCGCGGCAGCCGGGCCGGCACCCGCCGCGCCGACCTGGGCGTGGGCCGGCATGACGACGGCAAGACTGCTTGTCAGCGCCAGAAGCGCGCCGGCGACGGGAAAGGGAGATTTCATTTCGCGCATGTTGTTTTCCGTGTTCGACGAAGGACACGAACGCCGGCGTGCCGCCCCGAGGCCAATAATGCAATTAAGAATGATTCGCAACTTTATTGCATTGTGTTTTCAGATGCAAGACGGGCTTTTACGGGGTAGGAGGCCGCCTTATATAACAATGAGTTTAAATTTTTAGGTTTCTAATATATAAAGGCAGAGTTGCGGATCGCTGATGCAGATCCCTATAAGCTGAAAAAACCACATTTTCCACTAGGAGGTTGTTCATGGAACATGTCACGAATACTATGCGTCGCCGCTTGCTGGCAAGCGCCGGCGGCGCCGTCGCATGGGCAGGGCTGGGGGGAACGGCGTTGGCCGATTCCAAGGAGCCGGCTTCACAATCGAACCCGGGCCCAGTGTCCGCCGACAAGCCTTTGCCCGGCTACGCACAATGGAAAGATGCCGATTCCATGATCGTGCACAGCGCCAACACGATAGAAACGCGCCGCGCCGCGCTCGGCACGGGGGGAATCACCCCGCTGGACAAACTCTTCGTCCGCAACAACGTCTCGCCCCCGAGCGAAGACATCGTCGCTGATCCCGATGCCTGGACAGTCGAAATCAAGGGGGTCAAGAACCCCCGCAGCTTCACCGTCGCCGAACTGAAAAAGCTAGGCATCGCGTCCGTCGCGATGGTGTTGCAGTGCTCGGGCAATGGCCGGGGCTATTTCCCGCACAAACCCAGCGGCACCCAGTGGACCACCGGCGCCGCGGGCTGTGTGATGTTTACCGGCATTCCCATCAAGGATCTGCTCAAAGCCGTGGGCGGCGCAGACGGCGAAGCGAAGTTCATCACAGGCACGGGCGGTGAAGCGATTCCCGCCGGCATCGACCCCAACACCGTCATGGTCGAGCGCTCCGTTCCCATGGAGGCAATGGAAGACGCCATGCTCGCCTGGGAAATCAACGGCGAGCCCCTGCCTCTTGCGCACGGCGGGCCGCTGCGCCTGGTGGTGCCGGGATACACGGGCGTCAACAGCATCAAGTACGTCAAGCAGCTGGCATTCACCAAGGAAATGTCGCCCGCCCGTATCCAGCAGAGCAGCTACCGCTATTCGCCGGTCGGAGAGAAAAGCTCACCCGACCACGAGGTCGTATGGGCCATGCCGCCCAAGTCCTGGATCATCGACCCGCTGGAAGACGACCAATCCGTCAAGGCCGGCTCCGTCGTGATCACCGGCGTTGCCATGGGTGGAACCAGCGCTCCTTCCAAGATCGAAGTGTCGGTCGACGGTGGCAAGAGCTGGAAAGAAGCCGCTTTCATCGGCCCCGACCTCGGCAAATACGCTTGGCGCACCTTCGCCCTGTCCACGGAACTGTCTGCCGGCGAACATGAACTGGTTTCCCGTGTCACCAACGCGGAAGGCGACTCCCAGCCCGAAGCGCGCAGCGAGAACAACCGCGGCTACAACAACAATAGCTGGCGCGATCACGGCATGAAGGTGACCGTTTCGTAAATAAAGGTCACCGGCCGGCTACGTTTTGCAGGAAGCAGGCGTTACGGCCGGCAAGCCGCTGAACTGGTTTGGCGGAAGGCAGGCGCCCGTAAGCGCCTGCTTTTTTCGCGCTGCCTAGCGCCCCGGCAAGCGGGGCGTTTTCGCCGAGCACCCCGTTATTTCTGTTTGAGAAGTACATCGTTATTCTGTTTGAGAAACACATGAAGAAAATTTTGCTTCGTTCGTTGGTCCTGTTTTCCTGTGCTGTAGCGGGTTCGTTTTCAACAGCAATGGCCGCAGACGATGAAATGCTGACACGCGGTAAAGCCCTATTCACGGGCGAAGCCGTACCGGCCTGTGCCATCTGCCATACCTTGTCCGACGCCGGTGCTGAAGGCGCGATCGGCCCCGACCTCGACGAACTCAAGCCCACCAAAGACGTTGTTCTGAAAGTGCTGAAGGAAGGCATGGGCGCCATGCCCTCATTCGCCGAAACCATGAGCCAGGAGGACATGGAGGCGGTGGCCAACTACGTTGTAAGTGCGACCGGGCAGTAGTGCTCAGTCGCCGAGAGAAGCTCAGCGCCCGCTGCGCCCTTCCAACCATTTGAGATAGGCCGACCGAGTCCGCGCCGATACCGATTCCAGCACCTTTTGCTGCGTCACCTGATGCCGCAGCATCAGCCGCGCATCCGCCACTCCGCGTGATTTGCAGAACCAGTGACAGCTGTGCTGGAACAGATACAGCTCCGCTGAAAGATGGTAGGCACGGTCCTTCGGTTCCCAACCGCCTTCGTTGTCGACAACATGGCGCATTCCCGCCGCGTGGACGTTCAGCAGCTCGCGAAAGTCGCGCACCATCGAGGGAAGAAAACGTTCGGCGTAAGGAATGCAGAACTGCCCAGCGCCAATGGCGGCATCCTGCGCGGTTTCCTTCTTCATGGAGTCGGCCAGCGACTGCAATTGCGCCGCCACAGCACGTTCCGTCTGCGAAAACATCTCGAGCACGTGGAGTTGTCGCGACTCAGATTCTTCATGGATGGCGCGGGCATAGCCCTGCGTCAGCGTTTCCATGTGCCGCTCGAGCTGCAGGTTCGCCAAATGACGCCCCAGCAAAGCGATATGCGAGCGCTGATATCGCTGGCACAGCAGCCACCATGTCGTGGCGGCGATCAACAGGATAAATACGATGTCCATGTGCTGTGTTGTTTCGTCACGCTTGAACCGGCTCAGCGACATCAGCCACATCAGCGACAAAGGTCTCGAGCCAATCAGTAGAGGAGCAAAGCTGAAGGTCTTCGAACCAGAGGAGGCCGATCTCCAGCCACTGCAGCAAGCCCTCAGTCTCGGCATCGGGTCGCTCGGGCAGCACGATCGCCACATGACAATCGTCTGATGGGCCCATAAGCCGATGCCAATACGCATAAACCTGGCCGATCGCCATCCGAACTTGCGATGGATCCGTACTGCTCTTCACCTCGAGCAGTAGATCGTTATTGGAACCGTCGTAATTCTTGACCAAAACGTCATAGCGACAATTGTTGGCTTGACCTTCAAGCAACGTCCAACTCGCGAGTAGTCGACGCAGCGAATTCGTCATGCCATTGTGGACGCGACGCTGCGGGAGTTCCAGTGCCTGCTGAAGACGGCGCACCTCATCTTCGTCCTTCAATGGCAAGACAGTGCCGATTTCTGAAGCCGGCGCGAGTAGCTGCCAGGCAGGTTCAACGTCTCCCCAACCAAGATTGGCGAGCTCGGCCAGTCCCAACTGATCCACGTCGGCCGCGTCAGCAATTCCGCGATGACCAATCAGGCCAACAAGGAGTTGAATCTGCACAGGAACCGATTGGCCATTTGCACCGATTCTCCGCAACACTGACTGCACGCGTGTGCCTCCGTTGAGGATAGGGAACCTCAAGCGCGAGTCCAATGCAAAACAGACCGGCGCCAAAAGAAACTCCGGACGCATAAGTACCTGCGGATGATTTGCCTTTGGGATTCCCGGTAATGCCGCGATATCAGCCCCCAGCGCCAATGCATCTTCGTCATTCTGCAAATCATACGCACGGTGAAAAAGCGCAGCGATCGTCGGCGCGTGCGCGATTATCCAGTCGCGGGCAGATTTGCGATAGGCTTTGTAGAAGTTTGTAAATCCGGTGTGCGAGCGGACGAGTACATCGATTTGAAGCTTATGCAGATCCATCGCCACAGAGGTCGCCACTTCATCAAGTGTCTGCCCCGAGAAGTCGCGCTGCAGAGCGTCCCCCAGCGCAGGGATTTTAGTGCTACGAATGTAGGACGCATCCTTCGTTCTGTACGACTCGGTGATCCAGGTGAGTCTGCAGAGCCCATACAGACGGTCACCGTCAAGAGGTTCTGCTAGCACTTTGCGGGCGACTTCCCGCACGAGCCTGTTTGTGCGGCGTTGGCGTTCCGCCCATACTTCAGACATTGATCTCTACCCTTTGCTTACTGCGCTTTCGACGGTCGAGTAACCGGCGGATGCAGACTCTGCCAGAGTATACAAATCTTTGATCCAGATCACGACACATGGCGCGGAGAACGCATGGGACGAAGAGAGCACGCTCGCGGGGAAACGCGCCAAGGAGCACGCAAACGAGCTCTTCACATGCGACAGGGGGAACTAAAGTCGCTAAAACACCGACAAAAAGGGCGGAGAACCAACTTTGGACTTCATCCCAAACGTCGAACAGTCAAAAAGGAAGAGGTCACGACACGAGTTCGTTACTACACCGGCTCATCCAGCACTGAAGCTGCACCTTATCAATGCCATGGCACTTAGAAGCCGATAGCCAGTCCATCGCGCCGTCCATCCGAGCCACCGAGGAATACATCAGATCCTTGTAAATATGAGGAAAAACGGTGAATGGTGAGTTATTGGAAAGAATCAGCGTCAGGCCATCAGGTTTGCTACGCTTTATATCCCCTAGCGCCACTCGTTGAGTAGCGCCCGGCTTATTTTCAACGACCACAGGCTGATTCAATGCTACGCGCAGTTCCTCTGCCAACGCCCTCGCCACGGAATCGAGTGCCCCTCCTGCAGAGAATCCAACCAATAAGCGCACAGGCGCGTTATTTTCTTGTGCTAATACAGGACTGATTGGCAGGAGAATCAAACCAGCCAGTAAAGCTTTCAAAATTCCTCGTCGCATCTTTGTCTCCTTGGGCATATTCGCCTCCTTTTAGAGTTGGGAACTACTTTCTGGGTACAGCCTATCCCCTCGCCCGTATCGGGCGATTGGCATATTGGTTGGTAATCAGCAGCCCGGCTAGCGAACTGCGATGGCTTGCCTGTCCTTGACCGCCTGGGCCGGCTCTCCAACGAGTAGCTCGTAGACCTGCGGCGCCGTCGCTCCCTCTGTGTTCACGATCAGCACGCGAGACTGCGAATCAAGACCTGCTTGCTTCGAAAGATCAAGGTCGCCACGCAGAATCTCCAGGGCCGCCAAACCGGCCACGCCGGACTCGCCGGCAACGATCGGAATATCATCGTCGTTACCTCTGGCCAGGGTGCGCATGCTTCCAATAGCTTGCTCATCCTCGACAGTCATGAAGTGATCCACACTGGTAAACAAGAACTTCCAGGCGAGGGGTGAGGTCTCGCCACACGCCAGCCCGGCCATTACTGAATCGACAGAACCGGTGGTCTTGGCGGCATAGCCATGCATAGCACTTTGCATAAGGCAATCTGCCTGCGTCGGCTCGACCACAATGAAGCACGGTCGGTGTTTGCCGTGATATTCCCACAGGTAACTGATCAGCCCAGCGGCCATGCCGCCGACGCCGCCTTGAAGGAAGACGTGCGTGAAGGCACCCGCCTCGTTCGGACGGGCACCGGTCTGCTCCACAATCTCTGCCGCGATGGTTCCGTAGCCTTGCATCACATCGCGAGGAATGTCCTCATAGCCGTCGTAGGATGTGTCCGACACAACCTGCCAGCCGTGAGCCGCGGCCAGCCGTGCCGCCTCTTCGACCGAGGCATCATAGTTTCCTTTGATGCGGACGATCTCGGCACCCAGTTCCGCGATCGCTTCTTCGCGCTCCGCGCTCACATTGGCATGCAGCACGATCACGCAGCGGCATCCCGCGTCGCGCGCTGCGGCGGCCAGGCCTCGGCCGTGATTGCCGTCTGTGGCACTGATTACGGTATAGCTTTTGAGCAGCTCTGTGTAGCCGCCTGTCAGAATGGCGACTGGATCCAGATCGGGATACAGACGCAAGATCTGGCGTACCAATGCGATGGGCGCTCCTAGAGCCTTGAAGCTGCCAAGCGACGAACGCTCCGACTCGTCTTTGACGCTGAAACGCGCCACGCCGAGCTTCCGGGCAACACCTGGCAGGTCATAGACAGGCGTTGCCCCGCGGGCTATACCGTTCCAGGCGTTGAGCCAGCGGCGGCTTTCCTCGGCTCGCTCGATACTCATGATCGAGCGGAGTTCAGAAGGATAGGCCGCGCGCAGAGCACGGGGGTTGGTGAACAACATGAGGTTCCCTCCGGAAATCAGTGAATAAAGAGATACTTAGCCAGTGGCCAGGCGCCGCTGCACGACATCCAGCAGAACTTGCGCGCCGTGAATAAGCTGAGAGTCGTCGGTGTATTCCCGCGGGTTATGGCTGATGCCACCGCGGCTGGGCACGAAAATCATGGCTGCCGGAGCGATACGCGCGATCATCTGGGCGTCATGGCCTGCACCTGAAGTGATCCGCCGGTATGTGAAGCCTAAGCGCTGCGCCGAGGCTTCTATTTCTTCGACGAGGTCGGCATCGAACGTTACTGGCGCGAAGCGCACCAAGCGTTCGGTTTCGACTTTTACGCCCTCGCGTTCAGCGATTTGCACGAGAAAGTCCGACAGGCGCTTCTCCGCCGCCTGCAGCCGTTCTTCGTCTGGGTCACGCAGATCCACAGTAAATGTCGCCTTACGCGGAATGACGTTAATCACATCCGGCTCCAGGCTGAGCGAACCAGTCGTCGCGAGCGTCGTCTCTGGCGCCAAGCCCACTACCTGCTCACGCAGAAACGCGATGATGGCGGCAGCCGCATAACTCGCATCGTGACGCAGCCGGGTGGGAGTTGTGCCGGCATGATTTGCCGTGCCATGTACCGTGATTCTCTGCCATGAGATGCCCTGCAAATTCTCCACAACGCCGATTTGCAGGCCGTCGGCTTCGAGCACCGGCCCCTGCTCGATGTGCAGCTCCAGATACTCCTGCGGCACGATGGAACCGGGTCTCAGGTCGCCGGCATAGCCGATACGCTCCAGCTCGTCGCCCAACCGCGTTCCGTCGATGCCGGTGGTATTCAGCGCCTCATCCACTGCTAGCCCGCCTGCATATACGAGAGAGCCCATCATGTCCGGTTGATAACGTACGCCTTCCTCATTTGTGAATGCGGCAACGATGATCGCCCGCGTGGGCCGTACGCCGGCTTCATGGTAGGCGCGGGCGACGGCCAAGCCGGCCAATACGCCGTAGCACCCATCCAGAGCTCCCGCGTTGCGCACGGTGTCGATGTGCGAGCCAATCATCAGTGGCCGCTGATTGCCGTCCTCGGTAGCCGCTGGCAAGGTGCCGAAGAGATTGCCGATATGATCGATGCGCACATCGAGCTTCAGTTCTCGCATCCAATGCACTACCAGATCACGCCCCGCTTTCTCTGCATCAGTCAGTGCAATGCGGGTGCGCCCTCCGGCGACTGCGTCTGCACCTATGGCACCCAGCGATTGGATTTGTGTGAGTAAACGCTCGGCCTTTAGAGAGAAAGGAGAGATGGGCATAGCGCCTCCTATAACGTGTGCGACCTCTGAAATTGTATTTCTAATAAACGGCTGTTTTTATTAAAATATAATGTGCCGTGTGAATTTTTTATCGATTATTATCCAGATTTTGGAATAACTGTTGAAATGATGCCGACGCTCGACAATTACGACCGTGCGCTGCTAGCAGCGATTCAAGAAGATGCTCGCGTTCCCCAGAGCGAGTTGGGCAACCGTACCAACCTGTCCACCGCCGCTGTGAACCGCAGGCTTAAGAACCTCTCCAACGCGGGAGTCATCGAGCGCTACACAGCGTCCATCGATCCCAAGGCCGTAGGCTATAACCTCACCATCATCGTAGAGGTGAAGGCGGAGAGCGAACGCGCCGACTTGCTGGATGAAATGCGAAAGGCCTTCAAGGCTTGTAGCCAGATTCAACAGTGTTACTACGTGACGGGCGAACATGACTTCGTACTGATCTTCCTCGTGCGCGACATGGATCAGTACGTGGATTTGACGCGGCAGCTTTTCCACGCCAACAACAATGTCAAGGCGTTCAAAACATTAGTGGTAATGGACAGAGTAAAGACCGGTATGACTGTCTGCATCGAAGCCGGGCAGTAAGGCATCGACGCACGGGGTCTTCGACCAGAGCAGATAGGCGGCGCACGCCGACAAGGCGAAGCTAGCCAGGCAAGTGCATTCAACCATCCAACGGGCTGCCCCGCTGCAACGGGTCAACTTGGCAAGCGTGCCATTGCGGAAACTGGGTGTCGCGACAGGATAACTCGGCACGGGCCGAGATGCTGTTTTGGCAAAGCGAGGAATGCAGCTGTTCCAGCTTCTTGTCGGTCAAGCCCTTGGCGGCTGCTTCTTCGGCACTTTGCTTCAGGGTGCGTCGTAGCCGGTCTGCATAGAATTCACGCATCGCGTGGTAGTCCTCTGCGGACACCTTGACGCCGACGACACGATTGCGTCGCGTGACCTGAATCGGTTCGCGCTGCACCCGGTCGATCAGTTCACCGAATCGAGTTTTTTCTTCATTGGCAGTGAAGGTTTGCATCTCGGCCTACTCGTGCGAGTCTACGAGCCAACTTACTTCAATCGTTCGATTCGTTCAATTGGCTTGAATTGGTTGGTTAGAATCCAACCTCCGAGTGCAGCTACGCATCGGTGTGTTCCGCAACCAGTCCTGGAGCCATGGCCATCTAGTGTCGATTAACGGCCAGAAGCAGTCCTTCATCATCTAAGGAGTCCGTTATTTTTTCGTCTGCTATTCGCAAGAAAGCAGACATCTATGGTGTATGAGGGGAGGATTGGAAGTGTGGACACTGGCGCCTCTGAACCCATTCACAGCCGGGTGCGCTCGCATGATTGTCTTGCTGGATAGCGGCGCTACGCTGGGAAGGCTGTTAGTCCAGGCGTTGTTGAACCACTGGAACCGGGCGTACGGGCCACATTCATGACCCAGCACACCATGACGAAGTAGCCCACAAGCGCCGTGAGCTCTACCGTCCCCGGCTGCCCAAAACAGGAGATTGCGTCGGTATAGGTTTCATCACTGACCCCATGTCTGAGCATCAATTCGCTGACAAAATCAACTGCACATGCTTCGTTGACGGACAGACCGCGCGGGCGCCTTCCCGCTGCCAGTGAGTCGATTGCCTCCGGCGGCACGCCTGCCTTGATGGCTAAAGGCGCGTGAGTCTGCCATTCAAACTGATTGCTTGTCTCCCTTGCAACGACACAAATAGAAAGTTCGCGTATGTTGTCCGGTAGCACGCCATCAAATCGCAGAGCTTCACCAGCCTTCCCGATGCGTTCCATCAGCACTGGCGTCTGTAGCAATGGGATGAAGGGACCGAAGATTGCCTTACGCGGGCCGTTAATGATGGCGTCAGCCGCTGTCCGTTGCACATCGCTCATGGCATCATGCTCGGGAACGCGCAATCGCTCCGATGTCGAAAAACCAAACCCCTGCGGGGTGCCCCTGAGATCGGTAGAGTTGCTCATTGATATTCCTTAGTGAAGATTGTGACGATGTGCCTCTCGCCATAGGTAAAAAGCGCTTAAAAGCAAGCCGGCTGCTGACAGCGCCAAGGCAGAATTCAACGCCGTGGAGTAATCGGCGGTGAGCTGGCCAATTGCAACAGACGCAATAGGACCCATCAATTGTCCGAACGCGAACCCCGCAGTCATTCGCCCCAAAATCTCAGTGGCATTGCCTTGAGCACGGGCTCGGGCTTCCTGCATGCCAAGCATCGTCACCACCATGAAAGTGCCGCCCACCAATAAAGCGGCAATGGTCACACTGACAAGCGAATCCCAAATACCGGGCAGCACCACGCCAATCGCCATAAGGACGTGGGAAGCTGCCCATACGCTTAGACGATTTGCTTTTTTCAGCCCCCAGGCCACTACCACCGTGGACGCTGCCGCAGCGATCCCGAATATGGGCCAAGCCCAACCGAATACTTGAGGATCATCGATCAGTTGCCGAGCCAATTCAGGCAGATAGGTTGCCGGCAGGATGTAGCCGAATCCGAACAGGGTATAGCAGACAATCAGGCCGCCGGTATTGGACGCTGCATCGCGAGAGGGTCTTTGCAGAGCTGACGCCTGTGTGTCCAGAACGGGGACCGGCAGGTGCCAACATACTGCTAATGGAATTAGTACGACTATTGCCGCGAGGGACGCCAACTCAATCCACATCTTCAACGATGACACTTCGGGCCCGGCGACGATAAGACAAAACATGCCTACTGCCGCAATACCAAGCCCGACACCCGCGAAAATAACCCCAGCCAGATTAGGGCGTCCAAAAGAGGCAAGCCACCCCAAGCCCCATGCGCTCGTGGCGACTAAGGTCCAGGCGCTCATCAGTCCTGCTACAAACCGAAGGATCGCCCAAGAAGTAACGGACGAGGTCCAACCCACGGCCGCAGTGACTGCCACGGAGCTGATCAGCCCTATAGCAAGAAGCATTGCGGACTTCACCTTTATTCGGGCTGTCAGCAAAGCCCCCACAAGGTATCCGAGGTAATTGCTGGCCGCGAGCAGCGCACCAGCTTCACTATTAAGCAGGCCATCTCGGACCATCAAAGGAAAAAGCGGGGTGAAGGCGAAACGACCCACCCCCATGGCAACCGCTAGGGAGATCATTGCTGCGACACAGACCACCACGGCAGCGGGATCCGATTTAGCACGGCGAGCAAGGGCTGAAATCATCATGGACTGATTAAAGTCTATTTACGGCTCAATGAATAATGAATAAATATGGGATACCATTCTCCATATGAGAACAATTGATTTAGAATCCTTGATCGTCTTCCAAGCTGTCGTGGAAGAAGGCGGCGTGATTCGGGCAGCGGAGAAGCTGCACCGTGTGCCCTCAAACGTGACGGCCCGTATCCGGAAACTGGAGGAATACTTGGGCGTACGCTTGTTCCGCCGACAAGGGCGTACGCTGAGTCTTTCGTCTGAAGGCCAGACCCTTCTCAACTATTCAGTGCGGCTTCTCAGGTTGGCGGACGAAGCGGTCAATGAGTTGCGCACGGGGAAGCCTCAGGGAATGTTTCGGCTCGGCTCTCTGGAGAGCACGGCAGGAAGCCGTCTGGCCCCCATTCTTTCCCGCTACCACACCGAGAACCCTGGGGTGGTCGTGGAACTCATTACCGGCACTACGGGCGCTCTTGTCAATCGCGTCATGAGTTTCGAAATCGAAGCCGCTTTCGTGTCCGAGCCGTTCACCGCATCGGAACTTGAGTCGACGGCAGTATTCCGCGAAGAGTTGGTTCTGGTTACCTCCAAGGAGACCGGAAACGTCCTCACAGCCAAGGATTTGAGGCAAAGTACGATGATTGCCTTCGCCCATGGTTGCTCCTACCGGAAGAGGCTCGAAGAATGGCTAGGCAGTGACAATGTGATGCCTCAACGTGTTCTCGAGTTCGGATCGTATCAAGGCATGATTGCCTGCGTAGCTGCCGGCACCGGCTTTGCGATTGTGCCAAAGTCCGTACTGATAGCCTTGCAAGCGACAGAAAAGGTGAATCAGCATATGCTGCCAAAGCGGTTTTCCATCAATCGTACCCATCTCGTGTGGCGCGGCCATCCCTCTCTTGCCTTGGAAGGGCTGCTCAATATCTTACAGATTGGAGACGCCCAGCATGGAAGCGGAAGCTTCCATGGGCGATTAGATATTGATCAAACGTCCGCTACACCCTTGAGAGGAGACGCACGACAAGTAGGGTGACTGGTGTCCGCTTTGGGTCGAAACCAGCCGTTCGCAAATGCTCGCTTTCGACGCTGAGCCGCCATTGAAATAAAATCGGCACAGCAGTCATTCAGCCGCATGGCAAGCTTAACGCCAAGGCTTTCAACGGGCTGGAGGTATAGTGTTTATAACGAATTCGTTCACAGACCTAATATCGCAACCCTATGGGGCGCAGAGGGACGACGGATTTTATGGCAGAATTTGGGGTACGTATTTTCATACAGCATGCGCCCCGCAGAATTAGGCCGCGAGCCCCTAATCCACAAGAGGTTGTTGTCAGCACGAATGCGTGAAAGGCCGTCAAGCGCAATGCTTTCGGAAAATGGAACATTTGAGACTGCAGTGGCAGCCGGGTATTGGCACTATGACAACGACGCATAGCATCACTATCATTCCAGCGGACCGCCTTCAGCAGCCGTTGAATTCAGACGTTGAATGTTCGCTTTCACTAACAGCCGCCGACGGCTCCTGGCCGATAAGAGACGATACTGCAGTTATCGACCTTCAGAATCTCAGCAGTAGTCGCCGACGACGACCATCTACTCTCTGACAGCCCGCTCCGAGGGGTAGCGTAAAATCCGCCCTCATGCGCTTCTCCGATTTCGACCAACGTCTCGCCGCTCTCGGCGCCCTGCCCGTTCATCGTGGCCGGCTCGTGCGCGTCTGGCTTAAAGGGCAAGCGCTCGACATGGGCACGCGCCGGCGAAGCTCCGAGCACTTTCTACCTCTCTCGCTACGCGACGCCGTGCCTGACTTGACGGCAGAACTGGACGGCCTCGCCCGCATTAGTTCCGAACACGCCGGCAATGACGGCTCGCGCTTGCTTGTCGAACTCGCCGACGGGCAGATGGTGGAAAGCGTGCTGTTGCCGCGCGACGGACTCTGCGTCTCCACTCAGGTGGGCTGCGCGGTCGGCTGCCGCTTCTGCATGACCGGCAAGAGCGGCCTGATCCGCCAGGTCACGAGCATGGAAATCCTTGCTCAGGTCGTGTTGGCGCGACGTCTGCGCGCGGTGAAGAAAGTCGTCTTCATGGGCATGGGTGAACCGGCGCACAACCTCGACAACGTGCTCGAAGCCATTGACCTGCTCGGTACCGAAGGCAATATCGGCCACAAGAATCTCGTGTTCTCCACCGTGGGCGACCTGCGCGTGTTCGACGCCCTGCCGCGACAACGCGTCAAACCCGCCCTGGCACTATCGCTGCACACCACCAAAGCCGAACTGCGCGAACACCTGCTGCCGCGCGCGCCGAAAATTTCGCCTGAAGAACTCGTCGAACTTGGCGAGAAATACGCTCGCGACACCCACTATCCAATCCAGTATCAATGGACGCTGCTCAGCGGCATCAACGACGGCGACGACGAACTCAATGCAATCGTGCGTCTGCTAAAGGGCAAGTACGGCGTGCTCAACGTCATTCCCTTTAATAACCTCGAAGGGAATGACTACCAGCGCCCCGATTCCGAGCGCATCCGCGAGATCGTCCGCTCTCTGCATAGCCGTGGTGTGCTGACTAAGGTGAGGAATAGCGCAGGGCAGGATGTGGACGGTGGCTGTGGCCAGTTGCGCGCTCGTGCCGTAGGCGCAGCGCAAGTGGTGCAGCTGCGCCGTAAGCGCATTGCAACGCGGGAAATCGCCTAGGTCAAGGCTATCCGCCCCTAGCCATAAGCACTTTTTCGACAGTTCCGCTCACGACCCGAAGCGGACCGCGAATCATGACCTGTGATGTAAGTCTTTTCGCATCAGCGCATTTTGCAGTATCACGCCTCGCCGAACAGGAAATCGTCGCTCCTCCATTTGAAAACCGTGATATAAAAAGAATGGCTCAGCGCTCTTGCTCACATCTGCCGTGAGTTGGCTGATTCCCAGTAACTTGGCTTCATCATGGATACGACTCATTAGCAAGGTGCCGACGCCTTGTCGCGGATATGCCCCCGACACAAAGAAATGATCGATGTATCCATTGGGCTGAATGTCAGCGTATCCCGCAATTTCACCTTCGGTCTCAGCGATGAACGGCCGTAATTCCCTCATGTGGCTGGCCCACACTTCTGGGTCACGGTCTGCCTGCGCCCAAGCCTCTATTTGTGCAGCGGTGTAGTCACGTGACGCGATGTCATATACAGCCGATAGAAA